>JBDIVW010000023.1:0-79595 GCA_039794185.1 Candidatus Inralta sp.
CGCCTCGACGGTCGGCATCAACGAAGCCACGATTCGGCAGTATGTCCGGCATCAGGGCGAGCAGGAGACGGGTCAAGCGCAGCTTGAATTGTAAGGAGACCCCGCCTGTAAGGGCGGGGTTCTTCATCGGTATACCCTGCCAGCCCGGAGGTGCCTTATGTGTAAGGTCCTTCTCCTCTCGGGGATGATGCTTCTCTTGGTTTCGCCCGTGTGGGCCGAGTTCGGCTTCGACGAGAAGTATGAGCGGGACTACAACATCTTCAATCCGCTCAATCAACTACGCCCTGACAACCCCCTGAACCCGATCAATTCGGTGGATCCCAACAACCCTTTTAACCCCATCAACAGCGTCGATCCCGGGAACCCCGCCAATCCGATCAATCGTTACAATCCCAACAATCCCTTTAATCCGATCAACGAGGTCAACCCGAACAATCCGCTGAACCCCATCAATCGGTACAACCCGAATACGCCTTTCGGACCTCTCAACACTTTTCCCGACCGTCAACGCTAGCCTGCCTGCCAGGTTGTGGCCCGAGTTCTGTGGAAACCGCTCAGCAGCAGAGCGAACAGCAACAGCTCGTCCGCTTGGGCTGTGGGCAAGACCCCTTGCGTCTTCACGCGTCAGTGGAATTGGCCGTGCAAGCGTTCGATCGCATTGGTGGTCCGCAGTGCCTTCCACTGGCTGGGTGGAAACCGGTAGAACGTGAGCAGTTCGTCGCTCGCCTCGCGCAAACTCGCTGTGACTTTCGGCGCCCCCTTCTCCCAGGTCGTCAAAGGCCCGATAGGCCTGGCGGGCCAGGGCCATCGACTCCGCATAGACGATCCGATGATAGTCGGCGCGCAGGTCGTCATGCGCATGTCGCGGGACATGGCGTTCCAGGTTCCCCAACTCCAGGAACCCCTATCTTTTCTTCGTTCTATCAGGCCAGGGGAGAATGCCATCTAATTCTCGGCAGTATGCGTCGCTGTCCTCATCTTCCTCAATTGCCGTACCTTCTTTTGAAGGCAGATAATCTTCTTCGAACCAGAGGAGCGACAGCATCCGATCCCACTCAGGAAGATACCGTGACTCTTCATAGAGGGTTCCCCCTCGGGTCCAATCTTCAAACCATTCAGTAGGATCAACGGTACAGAGACCGTCATGATTTAACTGGGCTCCCTAGGCTGCCAGGGATGATGGCGGCACTCGATAGCCAATTTGGACCCAGGCTCCCATTTCTCTGAGTGAAGGAGACCGTGAGGCGTAGCGCACGATGCCATGTTCGGATAAAACGAATGGGAAGGAGAAAATGTACCAGGAGTCTTTTCAGGATGCTCAACTACGTTGTCTGCTCGCTCGGGGCTCGACCTACGGTTTTGGCTGGCCTGCGCGCGCCGACATAGACTTTGCCGGAAAGGAAGCGGTGTCATGGCCAAATCTTTCGCCTGAGTGAATGTGCCCCCTTGTCGTCTAGCTTGAGAGCAATTGGTCTGTGGAAGCCGATGAACAGATTCCGCGCCGCTAGCGTGCATAGGCCGCTACTCGATTTGTAGCAAGCTGGTTAGGGCTGGGCTATCCAGTTAAAATCGCGGCTCACGTCACTGCTCCGCTCATCCCTTATCGACGCAATAACCCCCAATAGCCAGCAGGCACTTAGTTGTATTAGATCTCCAATATTTGTAATATATTGCAAGTTTTGGAGATCCATAGACATGACACCTGAAGCATTCCTGGCCACGCACAGCCTCTTCACTCGAGCGGAGTTGGCCACTGTCCTGCGTGGGCGGGCAGCAGCGACTGTGGATGCGCATCTGGCCCGCTGGAAACGGCAGGGACGGATCGCGCGAGTGAAGCAGGGGATATTTGTGCGACTGGAGAAGCTCGGCACCCCGAGTCATGCACCACCGGACTTCATTGCGCTCGCCTCGCGCATGGCACCGGATGCTGCGGTTGCGTACCATACCGCGCTTGAGGCGCACGGCTTTGCGCAGAGCCTCTTCGAGCGGCTCACATTTATCACCTGGACCAAGGCCAAGCCCGTATCCTTCCAAGGTCGCCGCTTCGTTCCCGTGCGACCGCGGGCTGTGCTCCTCACTGCGAATAAGGGGGAACAGTGGATCGAACGGCTGGAGCGGGCTGGGATCGAGGTCCGCGTCACGAGCGTGGAACGGACGGTTGTCGATGTGCTCGACCGGCTCGATTTGGCCGGCGGCGTTGAGGAGGTGTGGCGTTCGCTCCAATCGGTCCCAGCCCTCGATCTCGAGTCCCTCGAGCACTACGTCGCAGCACTCGGCAACAGCCTTCTGACCGCGAAGGTCGGTTTCTACCTTGAGTCGCGCCGGGAGGAACTGGCCGTGCCTGAGAGGCTGCTTGACCGGCTGCGGCTCGGGATCCCCAAGGCACCGACCTATATGGACCGCCGCCGCCGGGGCCGGCTCGTGGCCCGCTGGGCACTCATCATGCCCGAAGAGTTGCTCGCCGGCAGCGTCGAGGAACCTGCATGATCACGGCACGAGAGGTTGCGCGCATCGCGGCAGAGACCGGATTCCGCTCCGATATCGTGGAGAAGGTGTTGCATCTCACAGGCATCCTCGATCGTCTCGACCGGCACGAGGTCACACGCGGAACCTGGCTCCTGAAGGGCGGCACCGCGCTCAACCTGCTCCATCTCGACGTGCCTCGGCTGTCAGTCGACATTGACGTCAACTTTGTCGGTTCTCAGGATGTCGACGCGATGCGCAGCGATCGGCCGGCGTTCGAGCGCGCGCTCACGGCCTGTTGTGAGCGAGAGGGGTGCACGGTGCGACGGAGTCCGTCCGAGCACGCCGGCGGGAAGTTCCGGCTGCGCTATCCGAGCGTGCTCGGAGGGACCCAGAACCTCGAAGTGGATGTGAGCTATGTCGCGCGGGTTCCGCTGTGGGGCAGCCTCCGGGTGCCGGTGCGATTTCCGCCTGGCTCGTCCCTCCATGTTGCCACCCTGACGATCGAGGAATTGGCTGCCGGTAAGTTCGCTGCACTTGTCCAGCGCGCCGCGGCGCGCGATGCTTTCGATGCGGCTAGCCTGCTCGACCTCCATCAGGACCTGCTGGATCGGCCGTCGTTTCGGATTGCCTTCATCTGTTCAGCCGCTACATCGAGGACGGACGCCCGCGAATTCAGACTGCGTCAGCCAATCTTAGGAGCGCTCGCCTACGAACGAGACCTCGAACCACTCTTGCGTCCGAGGCCGGAGGTGAGGGGCGAAGACCCACAAAAGGTCCGCGGGTGGATCGAGGATCGAGTCACTCGGGCTGTCGAACGTGTGCTCTCCTGGTCCGCCACGGAACGACGCTTTCTCGACCGCCTGCTGGATGAGGGTGAGATCGAGGCCGAGCTTCTGCATGATAACCCGGAAGTTCAGGCGCGCATCCGCGCGCAGCCCATGCTGCAGTGGAAAGCGCAGCACGTGCGCGACTACCGCCGGAGGCCGTGAAGAATCCCCACCTTTAACTAATCGGTCTGGCTGTTTGTTGGCCAGACGCACGCGCAGTTTCTACCTCACAAACTATCAGATCGTTAAATTTACAGCGTTCCGTGGTCGGCAAAGCTGTAGTACCGACCATCGCCCAGCACAACATGGTCAAGGACGGTGATGCCAAGGAGCTCACCCGCGTCTTTGAGGCGCCGAGTCAGGGCGCGGTCTTCTTGACTGGGAGTCGCATCGCCGCTGGGATGGTTGTGCGCCAGGATGACGGCATTCGCGTTCATGAGGATCGCCGGTTTGAACACTTCGCGGGGGTGAACGATGCTCAGGGTGACCGATCCGATGCTCACGGTGTTGACGCCGATGACCGCATGTTTCGCGTCCAGACCAACGACCATGAAATGCTCCCGATCGAGCCCATCGAAAAGCGGCACAAGCAGGCGGTATGCGGTCTGGGAATCCATGATCCTGACGGGCGAGGGGCGCGCCAGACTCTCCTTCACCAGCATCACCCGATAGCGGGGAATCGCATAGACATGTTGGCCTGTCTGGGGCTTGGCAGGGCGAGGTCTTCTCGTCGAGCGAGGAGACAGGTTGCCCTGAGGAGTCTGGGGAGCAGTCGGTGTCATAGTTGTAGGTCGGGAAGAGGTTGTGGTGATCACGCAACCAACCGCTCCTGAAGTGATCGCAGCTGTTTCAGTAAAGGGGAGGCGGAGATTGTTGTGGAACTGGCTTACACAACGACGGGTTGAGGAACGGGATGGCTCGGCTGACAGCGCGGCCAGTGATAGGGGAGGGCGCCGGCTAGTGTTCCGTCTCATAAATTCGGTTAATAGCCCTGGCTGTGTAAGCGTTTATAATTTCAGCATTAAAGACCGACGAATTATGCACTTCACTTCCGAGACGAGACACTAGAACCTGCTTTGAAAATGCCGCCGCTGTCTCTTAGGCGACCGGCTCGAGAATGACCCGATGGCCCAAGCGTTCCAACTGCTTGACGTGCCGGCGCGTGGCTTGCTCCCGATCTCGCTGCTCGATGTATGCGGCCCCCAACTCCCGGTACGGGACGTGGTTCTTGAGCAGGTGATAAATAATGACCAGGATCGTATGTGCGACCGCCACAACCGCCTTCTTGTGCCCCCGATGGCGCATGACCCGGCGATACCGAGCCGCCAGCCGGCTGTCTTTCACCCGAATCGCGGCCAACGCAGCTTGCGTCAGGGCGGTGCGCAGCCAGCGGTTCCCTTGCCGCGTCTTGCCGCTCGTATGCTTGCCCGCACTCTCATGGTTGCCGGGACAGATGCCGGTCCAACTCGTCAGATGCCGATCCGAGGGAAACGGACACATATCCACGCCGATCTCTGCCACGACTGCTTCAATCGTGCGCTGGTCCACCCCCGGGATCGCATCCAGGGGGGCCACCGCCTCCGCGAAAGGGCGGAGCTGCTCCTCGACCCGCTCGTTCAGGCGCTCAATCGCCTCTTCCAGGTAATCCAGATGCGCCAGGAGTTCGCTGACGAGAAACGCATGATGCCGCCGAAATCGGCCGGTGAGGGCCTGCTGCAGAACGGGCAGTTTGGCCCGCAGACGTCCTCTGGCCAGCTCGGCCAGCGCTGTGGGATCCGTGGTGCCGTGCACGAGGGCCTCCAACATGGCCCGGCCCGACACCCCCAGGATGTCAGTGGCCACCGACGCCAGCTTGATTCCGGCATCTTCCAGCATCTTGTGCAGTCGCTGCGCCTCGCGGGTGCGCTCCTGGATGAGCACCCTGCGGTAGCGGGTCAGATCCCGCAGCTCCCGAATCGGCGCCGGCGGCACAAAGCTCCCCCGCAAGAGCCCGTGCTCCAGCAATTGCGCGATCCAGACGAATCCTGCACGTCGGTCTTCCGCCCCGGCACATTGTGCATATGGGCGGCGTTGACCAAGAGACAGATGAAGGCTGCTTCGAGCACATAGTAGACCGGCTTCCAGTACACGCCCGTGCTCTCCATGGCGACATGGGTCACGCGGTGTGCCGTCAGCCAGTCGCGCAATGCCAGCAGGTCGGCGGTCATCGTGCCAAAGGTGCGCACCTGCTGCTCGCGGTCTCCCGCAGGGCCAGGCCCCCGCACACAGACCGCCACCGTCTGCTTGTGCACATCCAGTCCTGCGCAGCGCTCGATCACCTGTTCCATCGCGTCCTCCTCCTGGTGGATCGTCGGCGCCGCGGCCCGGAGGAGCCTCCTGTGTCACGACTCTGCTTTACGTGCTCAGCAGCAACAATGCGGGGTGCCGAAAGCTCCCGCGTCAGACTATCTCTCGGACTCACTGGTACCAAGGGTCCCCGACGTCACCCGGGCCACGGCCAGCTGAGAATAGCGCATTTTCATCCTGCAGGGTGGCCGCTTTGCGGCCATGAGGACTATCTCAAAATAGTTGTGTCGATAATAGAAGTGCCTATAATGCGCCCGCATACTGCGGCTGCGCGACGACCAATGGGAACGAATTCGGGAGCATTTTCCCGAGGAACATATCCCCGAAGGCCGCCCCGGCCGCAAACCGGTGCCGGCCCGCGCCGTCTTGGAGGCCGTGCTGTGGCTCCTGAACACCGGGGCGCAGTGGCACATGCTCCCGCAGTGCTACCCCAACTACAAAACGGTCCATCGGCGCTTCCAGCAGTGGCGCGAGGTCGGGGAAAAGGGTCGGGAGTCATTGTGGGATCGCCTCGCGCGTGTACGGCCCCACGTTGCTTTCTCACCCCTTCTTACTGAGAATTTCACCGGCTTAGGGAATTTCTCTCGCCCAGCCAGCACATCCTCTCATCACCTCGAGCCCTGATATCATGGGCGGCACACCGGTGTTTCGCGGGACCCGCGTGCCTGTCCAAACCCTCATCGAGTATTCGGAGGGGGGCAGACGATCGACGACTTCCTTGAAGGATTTCCGACTGTCACTCGTGAGGAGGTCCCGAATGGTGGCCATCGCCTCGTGAAGGTTCTCCTGAAATATATGAAATATATTGGGGTCAGGCATGACCATTGACTTTCCGGGGCGTGGTCGCAGGGAATGAGGCGTTTCAAGACGAAATCGGCCACGCGGTAGGAAGGTGGCTGAAGGGGGGAACCAGGGGAGACCGAAAGCGAGCCGACCGCTCACCTGAAAATCGGACTCTGCCCCGTATTTGACTCAATCAGACGGCACTTCCTGCAATACGACCTCCATTGGTCCGCTCCTCTCTCGAGGAGTCCCTGATTCCCAAACACGAACAATCGGGTGGATTGTCGGAAAAATGCAAGAGGGTGTTTTCCAATGAGCCCCGCCTCGGCAGCTCTCAGCCTATTGGCCCGCACGACACGTCGGTGAAGTGGCGGACCGCTCTCCTTGAGCTTTTGTACCCCCCCTGCTACGATCAAGTCACAAACGAGCCACGCGGAGGTCCCATGTCCACGCAACCCCGCTCAACGAAGCTGACGTACGAGGATTATCTCCTCTTCCCCGATGACGGGAAGCGCCACGAGCTGATCCAGGGAGATCACTACATGACTCCTGCGCCGAGTACCAAGCATCAGCGCATTTCGCGCAATCTCGTGATCGCCATGGGCGCGTTTATTCGCCAGCACGCACTTGGGGAACTGTTCGATGCCCCTTGCGACGTCATCTTTTCCGATGAAGACGTGGTCCAGCCGGATGTCTTGTTCGTCACTTCGGCCAGGAAGGGCATAGTGACTGAAGACAACATCAAGGGAGCGCCGGATCTCGTCGTGGAAATCCTCTCCGATGCCACCCGCAAGAAGGACGAAGTGACGAAGCGCAAGCTCTATGAGCGCTTCGGCGTGAGGGAATACTGGATTGTGGATCCGGAGCTTGAGACAGTCAAAGTGTTTCGGCTCGGCGACCACCAGTATATTCGGACGGCCGAGCTTTCGACCGAAGCGCACGACACGCTCACCACGCCCCTCCTTCCAGAGTTCCGCCTCCCGCTCGCCGACCTGGTCGAGTAACTCTATGAATGGGAAGATCCTTCTTGCTTAGAATTTCACCGGCTAACCCGCATTCTTCAGTGCGCCGTGAAAAGGCGCTGTGTGCCTTGCAGGTGCAAGTCCTGTCTGGGGAGTCGTCGGGACACCCCCGTAGCTACCAAGACGACCAGAAGGGTAACTGACTGATCAAAGATCTTGGGACACAGGCCCGCTTTGGGTTGGTCCGCAAGCCGACGAGCCGTCACGCGAGAGATGCCCGGGCAGGCCTCGAAAGTGACGTCGCGAGGGCCGACCGGCTTGAATAACCGGGAAGGCCGCTGGAGACTGGGGGAGCACCAGACCGAAGAGCCCAGTCTTCCTCGCCGCGGTAAGGGGCATGGCACGCCGACACAGCACACAGGGCAACACGGGAGTTCCCACGCGGCGAGGCCTTGCGCGTTTCGCTCCATTGAATGGATGGAGCCGCGTGGGAAGTCGGAGGGACCCTGACGGCGTGGCAGGCGTCTATGAGTGGCAGACCCTCGGCGTGGCTCGCTACTTCTTGAAGAGATTGTCGAGCGCGCGTCGAGCATCGTCAGAGCGTCCTGATCCTGACGAGGTTTCGCGCTCAACGGTTGTGCGTAGCGAAAAGAAGGTGCACTCGTTGCGGGCGCGCTTGTCGGCGATGCGCTCCGGGATGGGCTGGGTGCATTCGAACCGCTGGCCCGGAGCGAAATGGGCGCACTGCTGGCAGGCATGCAGCTCGGCCTTGCACGTGGGACATTGGCCGAGTGCATCGGTCAACGGCGGGAGTTGCGTGCCGCAGTCCACGCAGCGAACGACGGTCCGACTCTGAAGCGGCGTGGGCGTCTCAGACTGGGACGGCCCCGCGGGCTTCCCTCCTCCCGGCTTTTTGGATTCCCGATACCCTCGCTGGCCGTATTTTCTGTCAGGCATAGGGAACACTCCAGGGATCCGGCTTCAGTCTACTCCAATCGGCTATCGGTGTCACACAGCATGCCCCGCGGTTTACTCGATCCTTCATGCGCACTCCGTGAGCCACGGCATCGTGGCGGCCCTGAAGGCAAACCTGCTTCAGCGGGAAAGGGAAGTAACCAGAACAAGCAGTGAATGAGGTCTGAAACTCGTAAGCCTAGCCCGCACGATTCACGATGACTCCTCCTGCAACCACCGATACGCCGCTGCGACAAGCTTGGCTGCGAGATTCTTGCACCCAAGCGGGCGGGCTCAAAGAAATTCGATATGACGAACCAGGTCGTCGGGGGTCAGCACATCGTGGATCGGCATGAGGGATCTCACAATATGGGGAATGGGGGTGTGTTGTGGAGCGTACACAATGCCCCGATGGGAGACGCCGGCGGCATGCAGCCGCAAGAAATCGGCGTCTTGCGTGAACACGACGCGACCTTCTCGGGCAGCTTGTTCCGGATGTTGTTTGTCGTTGGCAGCCTGTAGGCCAAGTTCTTGGATGGTGACCACATCCACACCGCGCCTCTGTAAGCCCTCGGTCACGACCTTGGGGACGTGCTCGTCCATGTAGAACCTGATCCGGTCAGCCACTGATTTGTCTGCTCGGCTTGGACGGGATGCGGTTCCGTAGGTGGGCGACGTAGGATTCGTCGGGTAGCATGGCGTCGTCTATTTCCTGGCGGTGATCGTAGTAGTAGGTCAGGGCCGCATACACATCGGCTAAGGATAATTCATCATGGGATGCAATCTCATCGGCGCTCAGGTCTACGCGCTCGTGCCAGATGACTATATTTTGCACAGTACTGCGATGCCCCGCGATGCAGGGTTTCCCACCCGCAACGTCGGGAGAAACGACGATGTGCTGGATGATGTCGGTTCCCATAAGGCCCTCAGAGAAGAGGGTGACATCATTATAGGTGATCGAGGCAGCCCCTTCTATGAAAAAGAAAACAGATGTCCTTCCAACCCACAGGAATCAACCATCTAGATGCTCATGACCTGGTATCGCCCATTCCTTCGCATGCGAATGACGTATGACGCTTGACGGTTGACGAAAATGGCACGCTAGGCCGCCGGCAGATCCAGCGTGTACAGCTCGCCCTTCATCTGCTGATGCAGGTCGCAGTGGAAGGTATAGCTGCCTCCCCGTTCGGGCGTGAAGTACAGCACCAGCGTCTTCCCCGGATCGACGTAGACCCCTTCGATGCCCTTGCCGTAGGCGACTATCCCCTCGCCGTCCGCGCTGAGCGCCAGTTGCGGGAACGCGGGGGAGGCAAAGCCGTGACGCACGATGTCCCGATTGCGCAGAATCAAGGCCGTCGGGACGCCCAGCCGCAAGGCGACCGGCCTGGCCAGCACGAAAGCGAAATCATCGATGACGATCTCGACGCGCTGGAGATCGGGCCCTTGGGCGTGAACGGAGGGCAGCAGCGCGGGCGCGCTCTGCGAGAGCCAGAGCGCGGCAATCGCGCTGACCCGCATCATTCGATGTAGCCAGGGATGGTGCATAGGGACTCCTTCTTGTATGGATGGTTAAGGACCGGGCGCCGGATGAAGATCCGTCAATAGTCTGGCCCACAGGTGCTCGGCGATTTCCTCGAAGGGAATCCGGAATTCCCGCACGTCCTCGCCCGCGAGGGTCGCCTCCCCGGAGGCCTCCCACGCCAACTCCCCCGTGTGGACGTCCCAGAGTTCCAGCGACAGACGGAGCACCGAGACGCGGGTCTGCAAAAGCCGAATCCCGAAAAAGCTGAAGCGCTCGGAGATCGATTGCTCGAACCAGGCCATGAGAGGGAGGAACACCAGGTCGGCGTCCACCGCGCGGCCGATCTTGGCCAACATGTCCCGATCGAGTACCCCGCTTTGCAGGTGCCCTGCCATCATGTCCGAGTACTCCTTCGCCAGGCCCGATTGACTGATGCGGGTGAGGGCGCGTTGGGGCGAGAGCGCCGCCAGCGCCAAAGGTTCACGGCCGAGCGCACGGTGCAGGGAGCGTGAGACCTGGTGCGCGTACCCCTCGAATCCGAAACTGACCACTGCGCTGAGGACCGCGACCGAGCGGCGCTCCAATTGCGCCGGGAGGAACCCGGGCGCGCGCGAGATCAGGGACACTTCGGACCCGATCTGCTTCAAAGGGCCCGCGCAGCCGACGAACGCCAGCGCGAGCATGGCGACCGCGAGGGAAGCGCAAATTCGCCGGAGCGTCCTCCGTGTTGGGTCGCACCGCCGTCCCTCCCTCACAACGAGTCCTGTTTTGCCAACTCGGCGGGAGTCAGGCATAGGCTGCTGAGCAGTCGCTCCCAGAGGTGGTCCGCGATTTCCTCGAAGGGAATCCGAAACTCCCGCACGTCTTCCGCCGCCAGCGTGGCTTCGCCGGAGGTTTCCCAGGCGATCCTGCCGCTCCGGGTGTCCCACAGTTGCACCGTGAGGCGCAAGAGGGAGGTGCGGGTCTGAAAGAGGCGAAACCCGAAGATCGAAAATCGGCCCGACATCATCTGCTGGAATGTCGCCATGCCCGGGATCAGCAGATAGTTGGCATCGAGCGACCGCCCGATCTGCTGGAGCGTCTCTCGATCCAGGATGCCGCTCTGGCCGTAGCCGGCGATCATGTCCGTGTACGGTCGGGCCAACCCATGTTGATTGATCAGACTGATCGTCTCGTGGGGAGGCACGAGGCGCAAGCGAGGCAATTGGGCGACCACCGCCCTGGCCAAGGACCGCGACACTTGCAGGCTGTAGCCTTCGAGGCCGAACCCGACCACGGCGTGCACGATGCCGACCCGCTCGCCGTCCAACTGGGTCGGCTCGAAGCCCGAAGCCTGAGACACGAGGGAGACTTCCGCGCCGATCTGTTTGAGGGGACCGGCGCAGCCGGCGACGAGCCATGGGCTCAGGACGGCGGTCAAGATCAGGGCCACACGGCGCATGCTCGGCGCCGAGACGCCTGCGCCGACCGATCGCGTCATGCCCGTGCCTTCGCGAGATAGGCGATGCAGCCGTTCAGTGTATCGAGTTTCGGATAATCCGACTCCGGAATGTCCACCTGGAACTCCTTGTGCAGCGCGATGACGAAGTTCAAGAAGTCCATCGAATCGAGATCGAGCTGGTCGCGCAGGTTCACGTGCGGCTTCAAGGTCTGTGGATCCGCTTCCGGCGCGATCTCGCCGAGCAGCGCGAGGATTTTCAGCCGAAGTGATTCTGCCGGCGTGGGATCGGCCATCCGTGCCTCCTAAAACAGTGGATGGGGCGCGGTGCCGAACATCCGCGGGGACCGCGAATCGGCGCCTGCGCCCGCGCTGCCGATGATCCGCCATGCGCCCTGCTCCTTGACCAGGTAGTGAATCTCCCGATGCCAGCTATCGATCGGAAGCCTCTCTTTGGAATTGTTGTTCGTGGCCCACAGCGCGCCCGTGCAGGTGATCTCGAGGATGGGCGTCTCCTCGCGGGTGCTCGCTCGGATCGCCGAGAACGTATGGACGTTCGAAATCAGAGCGTAATTGTGCAGCAACTCGTCCCAGATCCTGCGGATGTCCGCTTTCTTCAGGCCGTGGTAGGTATACCGATCGCTGTAGAGCGCCATGAGGCCGTCCAGATCCCGGGAGCGGATGGCTTCTTCGGCCTGGTCGAACGTGCTGGTCAATTCGAGGACGGTCTGGCGGTCGGTCTCGATTTGCGCATCCGGCAGAATCTGGGTCATGGCATGGACCGCGGGAGCGGCGGCCAACACCGCGCCCAGCAGAGACACGAGTGTCAGGGACAGAGGATCGTCATGACGGAACATGGGTTCCTCCTTTCGACGAGACAAGACCGCTCCGCTCCGACTCAAAGATCGTCCGGACGTTGAAGCAGCCGGTCGACGGCGGCCAACAGCAGCCCGCCGCGATGCCCGTCGCTGACACGATGGTCGGCCGAGAGGCTGGCGGTCACCACCGGTCTCGCCGCCACCCGCCCATCGACGACCCACGGGCGTTCCGCGATCTTGCCGAATCCTACCAAGGCCACCTGCGGAGGGTAAATGACGCCGAACACGCCGTCGACGCCCAGCTCGCCCAGACTGGTGACCGTGATGGTCGGGGCGGCCATTTCCGAGCTTCGGAGCGAGCCGGCCCTCGCGCGTTTCACCAAATCCTGCAGGCGCTGCATCACCTCGCCGAGGGTCAATCGGTCGGTTTCGTGAATCGCCGGCGCGACGAGGCCGCCTCCGCGCAGGGAAATCGCCACTCCGACGTGAACGGCCTCGCTCGGCACCGCGCGTCCGTCCCTCCAGAACCCGTTCAGTTCCGGGATCTCCTTGAGTGCGAGCGCGACCGCCTTGATCAACAGGACCCCCGGGAGCAACCGGTCGGTCACGCTCCGCGCCGCATTCGACTTGGCCAGCCAGGTCATCGCCGGCCCCATGTCGATGGCCGTGCTCAGATAGTAGTGGGGAATCTCCCGTTTGGACCGCGTCATGGCGGCGGCGATGGTCTGCCGCATCCGGGCCCGGCGATCCGCCGAGGGTACCGCTGCGGGCTCGGGCGCCGCGCCGGGTCGGTCCGTCCCGGCGGCGGCGCGCTGAACGTCGTCTCGTGAAATCGCTCCAGCGGGACCCGTTCCCCTGACCGAAGCCGGATCGATGCCGAGTTCTTGCGCCAACTGCCGCGCAGCGGGTGAAATCCGTAATCGGGTCGTGTCGCTGGACGCGCGGGTCGGTTGCGCCGCGGCGGCACGCGGGGGTTCGCCGGCGGAGGGTGGAGTCCCGCTCGGAGGCTTCTTTTCAGCCCTCGCCTCCGTCTCGACCTGCTGCCCGGCCTTCTCGGTTGGAGCCCGTTCCTCCCGGATGACGGCCATTACGGTGCCGACCGGAACCTTGTCGCCCGGGTCGACCAGCAGGCGCTCGATGACGCCCGCGGTGAACGTCTCGACGTCGATGGCGGCCTTGTCGGTTTCGACTTCCGCAATGACATCACCCTTCGACACGCGCTCGCCGATCTGCTTCTTCCACGCGACCAACGTGCCTTCGGCCATGTCGGCCCCGAGTGTGGGCATCACGAAATCAGCCATCGGGTCTCCTCATCGCGGTGCGCGCTCGTCGATCGGTTCACCCGGCGACCTGTGTCCCGGGGGCGCCCACGGTCGATGCGGGTTCGCCGGGCGACGACTGCAACACGTCGTGCTGGGCGGTGATCTCTCGAAACACCTGCCGCTTCTTGACGCGCTGGCGTTCCCGAGAACTCAGCAAATCTCCGAGCGTCTTCACGGCCTCGACGATGTGCGCCCCCTTGTTGAGCATCACACATTCGGCCCGTTGGCCGGTGGCGGCGTCGGTGATTTCGGCTCGCGCCGCCAGCCCGCTCTTGGCGAGGTTTTCCAGCACCTGGGTCGCCCAGATGACGGGCACGTGCGCCGCTTCGCAGATGCAGAGAATATCCTCCTGGACCAACGCCAAGTGCTCGAATCCGACCTCGACCGCGAGGTCGCCCCGTGCAATCATGACCCCGAACCTCGGCAGGTCCAACCCCGCCAGGAGCAGTTGGGCCAACCGATGGATCGCTTCGCGCGTTTCGATCTTGATCACGATTCCCATGTCCGGTTGCCCGAGTTCCCGCAGCGCGGTGCGGAGGTCGGCCAGGTCGCGCGGCCGATGGACGAACGACAGACCCACCGCGGTCGCGTGCTGGACGATGAACCGCAGGTCCTCCCGGTCCTTGTCGGTCAGGGCTGGGATATCGATGGGCGAGTCGGGAAAGTTCAGGCCCTTCTCGGAGCGGATGCGAGCGGGCGGATGGTGGGGGGCCGTGATCGCCAATTCCAGGAACTCCGGCAGCACCCGCAGCACGGTGGCCGCGATCTTCCCGTCGTCGATGAAGACCCGGTGCCCCGGCTGCACCCCGTCCAGCACGGCCGGCAGGGTGCAACTGATCCCCGCGGGATCGTCCCCTTCGGACGGGTGTCCGAGGCGGGTCGGATCCCGATAGAGACGCAACCGGTCGCCGGCCTGAACCAGCAGAGGCACCGGCTGGTCGGCGACGGGGCCAACGCGGAAGCTCGGTCCTGCGGCCGGCACCAGTTCAGTGCCCTCCTCGATGTAGGCGGTTCGGTTCAGGCCGACCCGGACCCGCGTCGGGCTGACCCGCTCCAGCACGCGCAGGACCCGCGTCCGGCCTCGAGTGTCGGTGAAGGTCAGGTCGTCGCCGAGCGAAAGCGCGGCCAATCCGTCCTGTTGGGGCAGGGCGATGACGAACCGTCTGGGCTCGCCCGGCGCACGAATCAATCGGGTGGGCTCCGTGTCGGTGGTGAGGCAGCCTTCGAGGACGCAACGGGGTCTGCCGCGGGCGTCTTTTTCGACGGACAGCTTGAGCGGGCGGGTCGAGGTTCGGAGCGGACCCGTCCGGACCTTCGGCCCCGCGAGGTCCATGAAGATCCGACAACGCCGCCCGATGCCTTGGCCCCGCTGCGCCAGCCGTTCTTCCGCGTCCCGGACCGCCTGGATGAGCCTCAGCCACTCCCTGCTCGTATCGTGCGCGCAGTTGACCCGCGCGATGTCCATCCCCTTGAGCAAGAGCTGCTCCAGCAAGTCGGGCTGCCGCAAGGTGTCGACGTCCAGCGTCACCATGATACGGGTTTGATGATGCAGGCGGGGTCGGCCGAGCAATCGGGTACTGCGTTGCGACAGCAGGGAGCGGGCCTGGCTGAAATTCGGCGCCTGAAGCGGAAGGTCCTCGGGCCTGCCCCCCAGGTGCTCCAGCACCTTCCGCAGGCTCGCGATCACGGCCCCCTCCAATCGCCCCAAGGAAGACAGCCCCCGTTCGGCCAACTCCAGTTGGAGATCCAGGAGGTCGTGCTCACGCAGGGCCAGGTAGGCCAGCAGGTTGTCGCGGCTGCATTCGCGATCGGGTTCGGAAAAACGGAACCGGCCTCGGCTGCGGAGGACCTCCTGGGCAATGTCCCGGAACAACCTGAGCAACGCGTCCTTCAACGAGTCGGAGGGCGTTGGCCCGGATGCCGCGACGACCGTTTCCTCAGGCATGATCCCCGTTTCCTTCGGCACGACCGTGGGCGCGCTCACGGTCGTGGCCGCTCGCCCGGCATCAACGACCGCACGGCCTGAACGATTCGCTCGGCGCTCGGCAGCGCGGCGTCCTCGAGATGCTTGGGATAGGGCAAGGGCACTTCCACGCTGCACAGGCGGCCCACCGGGCCGTCCAGCTCGTAGAACGCGCCCTCCATGATTTGCGCGCTGATCTCCGCGGCGAAGCTGCCGGTCCGCCAGGCCTCGTCGACGATGAGGGCGCGATGGGTCTTGGCGACGGAGGCGAGGATCGTCGCGGCGTCCAGCGGGCGGAGCACGCGGAGATCCACCACCTCGACGTCGATCCCGTCGGCGCTCAACTGTTCGGCGGCCGCGAGCGCTTTCCACAGGCTGCCGCCGAACATGATGATGGATACGTCGCTCCCGATTCGTCGAATCGCCGCGCGGCGGATGTCCGCCTCGCCGGCCGGTTCCTCGAGCTCCCCTTCCACCGGATACAGGTAGGCATGTTCGAAGATGAAGACGGGGTCCGGCTGCTTGAGGGCCGCCAACAGCATGCCCTTCGCATCGGCCACCGTGGCCGGAGTCAGCACCGTGATGCCGGGAATATGGGCGAACCATCCCTCCAGGCTATGCGAGTGCTGGGCCGCAACCTGGCGCCCGCCCCCCGTGGCCATGCGCACGACGAGAGGAATGCTGAACTGGCCTCCGGACATATGCCGGATCGTGGCCGCGTTGTTCAGGATCTGGTCCAGCGCCAACAGGCTGAAGTTCACGGTCATCACTTCGACGATCGGGCGCATCCCCCCCAGCGCGGCGCCGATGCCCGCGCCGACGAACGTCGATTCGGCCAGCGGCGTATCGCGGACGCGCTCCGGCCCAAACTCGTCGAGAAAACCTTTGGTGCATCCATAGGTGCCTCCGTACTTGCCGACGTCTTCGCCCATCACAAAGACGCGCGGGTCGCTCCGGAGGGCCTGGCGCAATCCTTCACGCACGGCCTCTCGATACGTGATCTTCTTCATGGCGGCTCACTCAGGGTGAGGCCCAGGCCGAGGTCGAGCGCAAGGCAGCCCGGTTCGCCCTTCCTTAACCTGAGCCCGGACCTCAACCTCCCGCTTGGGTATACACATCCTTCGTCAGATCCTCCACCGGCTCCCAATCGCTCGCCTCCGCGAACGCCACCGCGTCCTCGATCTCAGCGGCGATGTGCGCTTCGGCTTCGGCGAGATCGCCCTCACAGAGGGCCTTCCATTCCCGCATCATCTCTTCGAACAGGACGATGGGATCGCGCTGTTTCCACTGCTCGACCTCGTCTTTCTGGCGGTACAATTCGGGGTCGTACATGGAATGAGGGCGAAACCGATAGGTTTTCAACTCCAGAAAGTACGGACCGTGTCCCCCGCGGACCGACTCGACGGCCGAGTGGGCGGCGTCCCGCACGGCCAACACGTCCATCCCATCCACGGCCTGCGTGGTCATGCCGTAGGTCCTCGCCTTGCGCGCAATGTCCGTCTCGGACTGGTGGCGGGAGAGGGCGGTGCCCATCGCGTAGAGATTGTTCTCGCAGAGAAACAGGACGGGCAAGGCCCACAGCGCCGCCAGATTCAAGCACTCGTGAAACTCCCCCTCGGCGACCGCGCCGTCGCCGAAGAAGCAGGCGGTGACACGATTCCGGCCCTGCAGCTTATCCGCCAAGGCCAGGCCGACCGCAATGGGGAGCCCTCCCGCGACGATGGCCAGGCCGCCGTAGAAGCGCCGTGACGCATCGAAGAAATGCATCGAGCCGCCGCGGCCGCGCGCGCAGCCGGTCGCTTTGCCATAGAGCTCGGCCATCAGCGCGCGCATCGGAGTGCCGCGCACCAACGCATGGCCATGTTCGCGATAGGTCGCCACCACGGCATCCTCGTGGGCGAGCAGGGGGATCACGCCTGCCGCCACGGCTTCCTCGCCGATATAGAGGTGCAGGAAGCCGCGGATCTTTCCGAGGCTGTACAACTCGACGCACTTCTCCTCGAAACGCCGGATGCGCAGCATCTGCCGGAGCAACTCCAAGGCCTGCGGACGGTCGACGGCCTGCGGCATCACGCGCTCTCCAGGGTCGAGGTGTCGCCTTCCGGCAGTCCCAGTTCGCGCGCCTTGAGCAGGCGCCGCATGATCTTGCCGCTGCGGGTTTTCGGAAGGGTGGAGAGGAAGGCGATCTCCTTCGGGGCCACGGCCGCTCCCAGCCGGATTCGGGCGAAGCCGAGCAGCTCCTTTTGCAGGGCGGGCGTCGGCGCGTAGCCGTCCCTCAAGGAGACGAAGGCCTTGACGACCTCCATCGCCACGGGATCGGGCTTGC
This sequence comes from Candidatus Inralta sp., assembly GCA_039794185.1. Classification (GTDB taxonomy): domain Bacteria; phylum Nitrospirota; class Nitrospiria; order Nitrospirales; family Nitrospiraceae; genus BQWY01. The sequence goes on from JBDIVW010000023.1 coordinate 17,728, forward strand.
CGATGACGGCCGCTTCCGCGACGGCCCGGTGTTCCATGAGCGCGCTTTCCACCTCGAAGGGCCCGATCAAATGTCCCGAGGTCTTGATCACGTCGTCGGCGCGGCCGACGAACCAAAAGTAGCCGTCCTTGTCGCGCTTGGCGAGGTCGCCCGTGAGGTACCAGTCTCCGGAGAAACATTTGCGGTACCGGGCCTCCTCCCGCCAGTAGCCGCGGAACATGGAGGGCCACCCCGCGCGCAGCGCCAGCTCGCCCTCCGTGTCGGGCTCGTCGACCACGTGGACGGCGCCGTCTTCGCCGGTGCGTCGGACGATGGTCGCGTCGATGCCGGGCAGCGGACGTCCCATCGAGCCGGGACGCACGTCCATGGCGGCGAAGTTCGCGATCATGATCCCGCCCGTTTCCGTCTGCCACCAGTTGTCGTGGAATGGGCGGCCGAAGGCCTGTTCCCCCCAGACGACCGCTTCCGGGTTCAACGGCTCACCGACGCTGGCGCAGAACCGGAGCCGGCTGAGATCGTGCCGGCGGATGAGATCCGTGCCTCCTTTCATCATCATGCGAATGGCCGTCGGGGCCGTGTACCAGACGCTGACTCCCTGGTCCTGAAGGATCCGGTACCAGCGCTCCGCGTCGAAGTCCGCCTCGTCCACGATGCTCGTGACCCCGTTCGTCAGCGGGGCGATGATGCCGTAGGACGTGCCCGTGACCCACCCGGGATCGGCCGTGCACCAGAACACGTCTCCGTCGTGCAGGTCGAGCGCGAGCTTGCCGGTGATGTGATGGGCGACCACGGCCTCATGGACGTGCAGCGCGCCCTTCGGGGTTCCCGTGGTGCCGCTGGTGAAGTGCAAGAGCGCGGGGTCTTCCGGGTCCGTGGGCGGAATCTCGAACGAGTCGCCGGCGTCATCCATCAGCCGCTGGAAATCCAGGGTGCCGGGGGTCTCGGTCGCGTCCGGGTCTTGGCGGATCATCAGAACGTGTTGGAGATCCGGCAACGTGTCGCGGATGGCCGCGACCTTGCGCCGGTAGAGCACCTCGGTCGTCACCAACACCTTGGCTTGGCCGATGCGCAGTCGGGTCTGCAGCGGTTCGGGGCCGAAGGCGGAAAAGAGCGGGCAGAACACGCTTCGATGTTTCAGCGTGCCCAGCGCGGCGACGTACAGTTCCGGGATCCGACCGGCGAGCACATAGACCCGATCGCCCGCACCCACCCCCAAGTGCCGAAGCACGTTGGCAAATCGGTTGGTGAGACCGTGCAGATGCGTATAGGTGTAGTCCCTGGAGTCGCCGTTCTTGCCCAGCCACCGAATCGCCACTGAGTCGGCACGCGGCCCATCCGCGTGTCTGGCCACCGCCTCGTGCGCGATATTGAGCCCGGCGCCTCCGGGCAGTCCGGTCAACTCCCGGCGGGCCCGTGCCCAGGTGAACGACTGGCGCACGAGGGCATAGTCGTACAGATGAGGCGTGATGTCCCAGTCGCGCCGGGATTTAATGATGGGAACCCACTTCATGCCGAGTCTCTATCCGGGAAAGCCGTGCAAGCCGTAGGCCACCCCCATTCCCTTGAGCACCCGGCAAGCCTCCGTCAGGTTCGGCGCTTGCGTGGCCGGCCCAGGGTCCGACTAAGGCCCCCTGTAGCAGAATTCAGCAGTGACCGAGGCGATCGGGGTGGAGATTCGCGCCAAGGGGGAGCGGCTCATCCTGTGCGGCCTCCCCATCCCCAGAGACCTCGAGTCGTGGAGGGGGATCCCTGTGAGCACGGTTCTTGCGGCGGCTCTCGCAGGGATACGGGCGCAGTTGGCATGATGCAACCCACGAAAGTGCTTATCATGGGCGCGGCGGGCCGGGACTTCCACAACTTCAACGTGGTGTTCCGCGACGATCCCAAGTACGAGGTGATCGCCTTCACCGCCGCGCAGATCCCGTTCATCGATCAGAGACGTTATCCGTCCGTCTTGGCCGGCGCCTTGTATCCGGAAGGCGTGCCGATCTATCCGGAGCAGGAGTTGGAGTCCCTGATCGAGCGGCATCAGATCCGCCAGGTCGTCTTCGCCTACTATGCCGGCGTCGATTATGAACGGGTTCTCCGACGGGCCGAGAGCGAAGCGGAGGTGCTCGTGTGGGACGGCGGAAACAACGACTATCCGTTTTTCGAGTCGGACTTGGAAATCGTTCTGGTCGATCCGCTTCGGGCCGGGCGCGGGTGCGACTATTTCCCGGGTCCGGTCAATCTGGCGCGCGCCGACGTCGTGGTGTTGACGAAGCTTGATACGGCGAACGAATCTCAGGTCGAGGCGGCGCGCCAACGGATTCGCGCCGACAATCCGGATGCGCCGCTGATCGAGTCGGACATGCCGATCTCGGTCGACCGGCCCGGCGCCATTCGAGGTCGCCGGGTGCTGGTCATCGAAGACGGTCCCACCTTGACTCACGGCGGGATGAGCTTCGGTGCCGGCACCCTGGCCGCGCAGCGAGAGGGCGCGGCGGAATGCGTGGACCCTCGCCCTTACGCGGTAGGCAGTCTCCGAGAGACCTTCGCCCGATGGCCCCATCTCGGTCCGGTGTGGCCGGCGATGGGATATCGTCCGGAGCAAGTGCATGAGCTGGAACTGACCATCCGGCGGACGCCATGCGATCTGGTGGTGGTCGGCACTCCCGTCGACCTGCGCCGGCTCATCCGGATCGATCAGCCGGCGTGCCGCGCGACCTATGAGTTCCGGGATCGCGGAAAGACCACCTTGCAGACGGTGCTCCAGCCCGTCATTCGAAAGGCCAGAGCCGGGGCGGCATGAACAAGAGACGGAAACCCTCGTTCAAGAACCTTCCGAAGATCCAAGCCAAGCGGGACACGTCGCTGCGGCTGGAGAAGGAACGGAAACGGGCCGGCCGGGTCCGCGCGCGGCAGGCCGCGAAACGGTCTCCTCGCGAGTCTCGGTGAAACGGCGCGGCGTTCGCCGGTGAGAAAGGGCACGCACGGGATGCCGAACCAGAATGCCGATATCGCGGCCGCCTTCGATGAAATGGCGGATCTGTTGGAAATCGAAGGCGCCAATCCGTTCCGTATACGGGCGTATCGTACCGCGGCCCGGACGATTCGCGATCTGCCCCGGGACGTGGCCGGGATGGTTGAGGAGGGGACGGACCTCACGGCGCTGCCCGGCATCGGGGAGGACTTGGCGGCGAAGATCACGGAGATGGTCGAGACCGGCACGGCCGCCGCGATCGACGAGCATCGAAAGGCCGTGCCGGCGAGCGTGAGGGCATTGCTCGGCATTCCAGGCCTCGGTCCCAAACGCGTCAAGGCCTTGTATCACGAGCTCGGGATTCGGACTCGCGAGCAGTTACGCCTGGCTGCGCAGGAGGGGCGCGTCCGCGCACTTCCGGGGTTCGGAGAAAAAACGGAGCGGCATATCCTCGATCACCTGACGGCGCGCCCCTCCGATGAGGCACGGTTTCAGTTGGCGACCGCGACCCGGTACGCCGACGCGCTGATCGCGCATCTGAGAGCGGTGCCGGGGGTGAAACAGGTCGTCGCCGCGGGGAGCTATCGGCGGGGAAAGGACACGATCGGGGATGTGGACCTCCTGGTCACAGCCTCAACGGGAAGCCCGGTCATGGATCGGGTCGTTTCGTATCCCGAGGTCGAGGCCGTCCTCGCGCATGGCCCGACCAAATCGAGTGTGCGCCTGGCTTGCCGGTTGCAGGTGGATGTACGGGTGGTCTCCGAGAAGAGCTACGGAGCCGCGCTGCAATACTTTACCGGAAGCAAGGCGCACAACGTGGCGCTTCGGCATCTGGCCCAACAACAGGGGCTCAAGGTCAATGAGTACGGGGTGTTCAAGGGGGGTCGATCGGTGGCGGGGGTGACCGAAGCGTCCGTGTACGAGGCTGTGGGGCTGCCGTGGATTCCGCCGGAACTGCGCGAGAACCGCGGGGAGATCGAGGCTGCGCGGGCGGGACGTCTGCCGGAGTTGGTCGAGATCGGAGATTTGAAAGGGGACCTCCATGCTCACACCACGGCGACCGACGGGCGGAGCAGTCTGGAGGACATGGCGGCGGCGGCGCGCCGGCACGGTTTCGAATACCTGGCGATCACCGACCACTCCAAACGCCTCGCGATGGCCAAGGGGCTCGACCCCAAGCGACTGGGGCAGGAGCTCGACGCCATCGATCGACTGAATGCGGGCGGAATCGGCCTCACCTTGTTGAAAGGCATCGAGGTGGACATCCTGGAGGACGGAAGTCTCGACCTGCCCGATGAAGACCTGAGCCGGCTGGACCTGGTTGTCGGGGCCGTGCACAGCCACTTCGTGCTGTCCCGGCGGAAGCAGACCGAACGGATCATGCGCGCCATGGATCACCGGTATTTCACCATCCTGGCCCATCCGAGCGGTCGGTTGATCGGTGAGCGCCCGCCGTATGAGGTGGATATGCCGCGGGTGATTCGGCATGCGCGCGCTCGGGGTTGTTTTCTCGAGGTGAACGCGCATCCGCTCCGGCTCGACCTGATCGACACGGATTGCCAGATGGCCAAGGAGGAGGGCGTCAGGGTGTGCATCAACTCCGATGCCCACGGCGTCCTGGACTTCGAGCACCTTCGCTACGGGATCGGACAGGCACGCCGGGGATGGTTGGAGTCGCGCGACGTCGTGAATACCAGGTCGCTGCGGGCACTGCGCCCGCTGCTGAAGCGCACGATGGGGAGGTGACGCTCGTGAGGCTGGGACGGGGAAGCATGAAAGGGCGAACGCCCGGCGGCGACTCGGATGGACGGCCCGGCAAGAACCGGCTGGGGAACGCGACGGGCATGCGGGAATGAATCCTTTTCGGCGTCCGTGGCTCTTACCGCTGATCCAACCGCCCGCACGAGAGGAGCTGTCCGCTCATGACCACGCCTTCGCGCATGTCCACCGCCTGATTGCCTCGCCTCGACCGATGCCCTCGCTGCGGTGGGCTCCTGGTGCCGGAACCGGTGCCGGAAATCGGCTCGGTCGATTGGCGCTGCGTCAGTTGCGGGGAGCGGATCGATCCGGTCATCCTCGCGCATCGCCGGCGGGCCCGCTCGCGCGTCGAAGCGGAGCGGCTGGTCGGCCCCTGCAGCAATCCCGACCTGAATTAGATCGAGCCCGCGCGCATGCGCGACGGTCCGGACTTCGCCGCTCGTCGTCGGCGGCGCCATGCCGATGTCCGGTGGTCCCACGCATGGGTGACACGCCTCCGCCCCTCCGGAGTCCGGCTCCCTCTCGGCGACATCCCCTCGACGCGCGATCCGATTCACACGACCGTCAATACAAGGAGCGACGACCGATGTCGTCCAAAGAGGAACTCCTCGCCAAGGCCCGGAAGCCGGCTGAAGAGTCGCGGCGCCTGCACGCGCAGTACAAGGGAAAGATCCAGACGATGCCCAAATGCCCGATTCGCGGGCTGGACGACTTCGCGCTCTGGTATACCCCGGGGGTCGCCGCTCCCTGTCGGGACATCCAAGAGACCCGGGGTCGGTGTATGACCTCACGAACAAAGCCAACACGATTGCGGTGGTCTCGGACGGAACGCGGGTCTTGGGGCTCGGCGACATCGGTCCCGAAGCCGGCCTGCCGGTGATGGAGGGGAAGGCGCTGCTGTTCAAGTATCTGGGCGGCATCGACGCGGTGCCCATTTGTCTCGCCACGAAAGACCCCGAGGAGATTGTCCGAACGGTCCGGCTCCTCGAGCCGTCCTTCGGCGGCATCAACCTCGAGGACATCGCGAGGCCGAAGTGCTTCCGCATTCTGGAGGACGCGCGCCGGGCCTGTTCCATCCCGGTGTGGCACGACGATCAACAGGGCACGGCCACTGTCCTGATTGCGGGACTCCTGAACGCGCTCGAGGTGGTCGGCAAGCGTCTCGGCGAGGCGCGGATCGCGATGATCGGAATGGGGGCCGCCAATGTCCCGACTTACCGGATGCTCAAGGCGTGCGGCGCCGATCCTTCGAATATCGTCGCCCGCGACCTTGGGGGCATCCTGGGGACTTACCGCCAGGACTATGAACGGGCGGAGGCTTACCGGGAGCAGTGGCTGGTCTGCCGGGAGACGAATCCGCATGACCGGCGGGGAGGCGTGCGAGAAGCGTTGCGCGGAGCCGACGTCTGCGTGGCTTTCTCCGCGGGCGGCGCGGTCGATCCCGCATGGGTGGCCGGCATGGCGGCGGACGCGATCGTCTTCGCCTGCGCCAACCCCGTGCCGGAGATCTGGCCATGGGATGCGCGGGAGGCCCGCGCACGGATCGTCGCGACCGGCCGGAGCGATTTCCACAACCAGGTCAAAAATTCGCTCGTCTTTCCCGGCGTCTTTCGCGGTGCTCTGGATGTGCGGGCCGGGACGATCACCGACGACATGGCCAAGGCCGCGGCGGAAGAATTGGCTCGCTGCGCGCGGGATCGGGGCATTCACGAGAAGTACATTCTGCCCAGGATGGACGAATGGCAGGTCGTGCCGCGTGTCGCCGTCGCCACGGCGATGACCACCCAAGCCCAGGGGGTGGCCCGCGCGACGCTGACGGCCAAGCAGGTGCGCGACGAGGCCACCGCGGCCGTCACCCGCGCGCGCGAGGCGACTCACCTCTTGATGAAGAGCGGGATCATCCCGCCCTTCGAGGATCGTCCTAGCTGAGGCGCGGGCGCACGACGAGCACGGAGCAGGGCGCGTACTTGAGGACGTTCTCGGCGACGCTGCCGAGTTGCAGCCGTTCGGCCCCTTCCAGGCCGCGCGAGCCCACCACGATCAGGTCCGCGTGGTTCTTCTCGGCATGTTTGAGAATCGCCTCGCTCGGGTGGCCGGTGGCCACCTCAGTGGTGACCGAGCATCCGGTCCCGATGAGCCGAGTGCGATACGTCTCCACGAGCTGGTGGGCGCGGTCGATCTGCGGCTGCACGAGCTGCTGTACGTCGGTCGCGGGGAGTACGCGGGAGGCCATGTCCGTCAATTCGTGCCCCGCCACGGACAGGACCGACACCCGTGAGGATTCATCAAGAAAATTGGCGCAGAGGAAGTCGCAGGCTCTGCGCGAATGGTTGGAGGCGTCGACCGCCAAGACCACCTGTCCGAGCGACGTGAGCGGTCGTTTGATGATCCAGGTCGGGCAGGGGGCGTGGACGGACACGTACCGCGACACGCTCCCCAAGAGAAACCCCCGGATATCGCTCAGTCCGCGGGATCCCAGCATCAGCAGATCCGCGCGTCGGCGTTGGGCCTGGCTGACGATGCTGGTTGCGGTCTTCCCGTGAGCGAGGGCCTTTTCAACCTTCGTTCGCGCGCTGGTCCCGCCTTGACCGAGTGCGACGGACGCAAGCTGCCCCATCAGCTCCAGCAGGGTAGAGCCCCGTTCATCGAGCGCGCGGATGACCCGCGACATTCGCGCGGGACTCGGCGGGCCCGCGGATTTGGGGAGACGGGGCTCCACCGTATGGAGCAGGCACAGCGTATCCGGCGGCCGGCCGGCGATGACGCGCAAGGCCTCCACCGCCCATCGTGAATACTCGGACCCATCGACCGCGCAAAGCACTTTCATCCTTGTTCTCTGGCCTCCGTGTACAAGATCATGTCGTGTCGACCCTGGCCGTTCCCTGCCCTGCGCCTGACGATTGCATCACGCATGCCCGGGGACACAGGGGCTCGACTTGGTACATTCGCGACGCACCGGGCTTTCCATGCGGAGCACCGGGATTCGGCTGCGGCGTTTCGCACCAAACCAGGGCCTCGGACTGGGGTAATAGTCACCAGCGCATCCCTCGTCGGGTCGCCGAGCATCGGCCCGAGAACGAAACGACGCTCCGAGAGGGATGGCACCTCCCTTGCGAGATGATGAATTCGGAGGAGCCATCCGGGTCGGGGACGATTGCGGGGTGGCGCGTTTCGGCTGGAGACAGGGAAAGGCATGCCGGTCGCCGGTGACAAGCGAGATTACTACACGGTGCTCGGAGTCGAACGAACGGCTTCGCGCGATCAGATCAAGCAGGCGTATCGGCAGTTGGCCCTCGCGTATCATCCGGATCGGAACAAGGCGCCGGATGCGGCGGAGAAGTTTCGCGAGATTGCCGAGGCCTACGCGGTGTTGTCCGATGAGGCCAAGCGGCGGGAGTACGACGCCGCCGGGCATGCCGGGGTGGCGGAGCGTTGGTCGACGGAGGATCTCTTTCGGGACTTTCAATTCGGCGATTTCTTCGGAGGACGGCTCGGCGACTTATCCGGTCTCTTCGGCGACATGTTGGGTCGCCGGTTTCACCCGGGGGGTGGGCCATCCCAGGGAGCCGACTTGCGCTATGATCTCGACCTGACGCTCGAGGAAGCCGCGAGGGGCGGCGAGTTCGACGTGCAGGTGACGCGGTCCCAGCCATGCCGGACGTGCGCCGGTAGCGGAGCCAAGCCCGGAACGACGCCGAAACCCTGTGCCGCCTGCGGCGGGACCGGACAGAAGCAAGACGTGCGCGGTGGCAAAGGGGTCAGGATGGTCACCCTGACCACCTGCGCGGCGTGCGAGGGACGCGGGCAGACGATCGACTCCCCGTGCGAAGACTGCCGAGGGAGCGGCCTCCAATTCGTCCCGCATCAGTACAAAGTGAAAGTGCCGGCAGGCGTCGATGACGGGATGGCGATTCGGCTGGCGGAGCAGGGGGAGGTGGGTCGGGGCGGCGGCCCGCCGGGGGACCTGTTCATTCGTACCCACCTGCGCCCACACCCCAGTCTGGAACGCCGGGGCGAAGATCTGTACTCGTTCACCCGCCTCTCGATGGACCAGGCCGCATTGGGGACGAAAATCGGCGTCAACGGTCTGGGCGGGGAGCGGCTCCAGGTCGTCGTGCCGGCGGGCACACAGAGCGGGACCGCCCTGCGTCTCGCGGGGAAGGGGATGCCACGATTGAATCGGAAGGGGCGGGGCGATCTGTACGTGGTCCTAGACGTGCGGACTCCGACCCACCTGACGAGACGGCAGCGCGCGCTCCTGGAAGAGTTTGCGAAGATCGAATCCGACAAGAAGGACTCGAGGTACGAGGCCGGCACAAGGGAGGGGGTGTCATGATGCGCGCAACGGAGTCTGTGAAGAACAGGCCAGAGGCTTTCGACCGGCTGAAGGCGGAGGACGTCATGCAGCGCGAGGTGCAGGTGGCCCACGCCAAGACGAGGGCCGATGTGATCGCGTCCATGATGATCGAGGGGTTCGGCGGTGTTCCCATCGTCGACGACCGGCGGCATTTGGTGGGCATCGTGACGGAGTTTGATCTGTTGGCCGCGCTGGACGCAGGGAAGCGGTTGCCCGATCTCGACGCCAAGCAGATCATGACGACAACCGTCGTGAGCGTGAGCGACCATACGGATGTGCGGACGCTCATCTATGTCCTGCAGACGAATCATGTCATTCGTGTGCCCGTTCTGGATCGGGACGGGAAGCTGGTCGGGCTTGCCGCTCGTCGCGACGTGCTTCAGGCCTACTTGGGATCGCGGGAAGAGTAGCAAGGGGAGGAGTGGACGATGAAACAACAGCGGGTACCGTTTTGTGACGGATGCGGCAAGGTGCGAGATGAGCTCGCGTCGGGGGAGGATGCTCCGCGCTGGGTGGAACTTCGAGAATTCCAGATGGTGTATGGGTTCAAGCCGGAAGATTTGGTGATGGCCCATACGTACTGTCCGGAGTGCGAGGAATGTGTCAAGGCGGGGACGCACACGTCCGGTCCGCCCGGCAGTGCGACGCGGTGAGCCGGACTACGGCGGGATACGCCCGAAGATCCTCCGTGACCGGCCCGGCTCCCTGCGAGGGTGGGATATCAGAGGGAGCGTTCCATCCTGGGACGCAGCCGACGAAAGGCCGGACACAGAACATGACCCGTCCCGCGACTGCTTTCTCGCCGCAAGTCGTGGGTCGCCGGGTCGCGACTGGTCAATCCGGAACAACAGGCCTCAGACAAATTGACAAGCCGGGAGCGTCTCCCTAGCCCGCATTATTCACGATGACTTCTACTGCAACCGCCGATACCCCGCTGCGACAAGCCTGGATGCGGCCTGTTGGCATCCAGGCGGGCAGGCTCGCCGCTCGGTCCCTCGACAGACTGTTTCAAGTCTGCCTCGGGCTCTCGCGAATCCGCATGCCCGTCTCGCCTGGCGTCTCCGCGGTTTCGTCACGAATTCTCGTGAATAATGCGGGCAGACTCGCGTGCAGGCATCTCTTGAGCCGCTGGAGCCTCCTGATGGGGCAGCCCCCTCCGATTGTCGCCACACTGGTCGAGCGATTCCAGCACAACCGCGATTCCTACAAAGGGCCGGGCTACAACGAGACCCAACTGCGCCGGGAATTCCTGGGTCCATTCTTCGAGGCGCTGGGGTGGGATGTCCCCAACAGGCAGGGACATGCCGAGGCCTACAAGGATGTCATCCATGAAGATGCCATCACCATCGGCGGCAATACCAAGGCGCCGGACTACTGCTTTCGCATCGGTGGCGCCCGCAAGTTCTTTCTCGAAGCGAAGAAGCCCGCCGTCAATCTGAAAGACGACGTCAGCCCTGCCTATCAACTGCGCATTCCTTGAAACAACGCCACCTGCCGGCGTCCTTGCCGGCCGAATCAGGGGAACTTATACTGCGGCAGACCGGACCGAGGGACTTATACAGAGCCAGATAATACATAGACCGACATCGAGGAGAGCACCAGATGAGGCGGGACTTGGACCTTATCCGGAAGATGCTGCTTGCAATCGAGGATTCCCCTTCTGGATGGGCGCCTGACATCAAGATCGATGGTTACTCGGACGTACAGATCGGGTATCACGCACATCTGATGATCGGCGCCGGGCTTGCTCGAGGCAGCGACGCTAGCACTATGGGGAGCCAGGCACCCAAGGGCATGATCACCAGCCTCACGTGGGAAGGCCATGAGTTCGCCGAGGCGGCACGAGATGAGAGGCGCTGGAAGAAGGCCATGGGCATTGTGGCCGAGAAGAGCGGGAACATCACACTCGATGTCATGAAGCAGCTTCTCGTGAGCCTCATGAAAGGAACCTTGGAACTCCCGTGAGCAAGGAGCGATCCAACAATAATTGATTGCACCAGGTGAACGCGGCGCCAGCGATGGCCGTTCGCCGCTCCCCCCCAGTTAGACAGCCCAAGCTTATGCCAACAGCAACCATTTAAGCTTTTCTTAGTTCACGGCGACGCGAAACGCTTACGGACCGCCGAACTCTCGAACTGGACGGGAAAGGCCGTGGCGGGTCCGCGCAGTGAACTCGACACTGTTCTCGCGCGAGATGAGGCGACACAGTCAGGCATCTATTTCTTAACAGTCAGGCATCTATTTCTTAATTGGCACTGATTCGGAATCGGGGAGGTCTGCTGTCTACGTCGGCGAAGCCGAAAGTATCCGCGATCGCCTGCGAGGCCACCTGGATAAGGACTTTTGGAATCACGTGGTGTTCTTCATCGGTAAGGACGAGAACCTCACCAAGGCTCATGTTCGCTACCTCGAAGGTCGCCTCATCGAACAGGCGAAGTCAGCTGGCCGGGCGCTGGTGATGAATGGCCAATCCAGTGGGTCAAAGCTCCCCGAGTCTGACCGCGAAGACATGGAGATCTTCCTTGAGAGGATTCACCAGCTCATGCCTGTGCTCGGAACCGACGTGCTGTTACCAATAGGCTCGGCACCAGCAGGGCATGTGGAAAAGCAGATCCTCGTCTGCGAGATCAAAGGGCTAAAGGCCACCGGCCATCTCACTCCAACTGGCTTTGTTGTGCTCAAGGGTGGCCTGCTGCCGGTTTCAAAGACACCAAGTTAGGTGTATGAAGGAAACCGGAGGTAAGCCATGGAGCGACGCAAGTTTACGCGAGAGTTTAAGCTGGAGGCGGTGAAGCTGGTTCGAGAGCGGGGCGTGACCGTGGCGCAAGCCGCGCGGGATTTGGGCGTGCATGGCACGGTGTTGCGCCGTTGGGTGCGGGAGGGGACCGCCGACCCGCAGCAGGCCTTCCCCGGCCAGGGGCAGATGAAGCCGGATCAGCTGGAGATTGAGCGCCTCCGACGCGAGGTGGCCAAGCTCAAGGCCGAACGTGACATTCTAAAAAAAGCCGCGGCCTCCTGCGCGAAGGAGTCGCTGTGAAGTGCGGCTTCATCGTGAAGCACCGGGGGAGCTGGCCGACGGCGTGGTTATGTGAGGCGCTCGGTGTCTCGCGGGGTGGGTTCTATGCGTGGCTGACGCGGCCACGCAGCCAGCGCGCTCGTCGCGATGAGGTGTTGGGCGCCAAGATCCGGACGAGTTTCCTGCAGAGTGACCGGACCTACGGCGCACGACGCGTGTGGCACGACCTGCTGGCCGAGGGGGAGGTGTGCGGCCTGCATCGGATCGAGCGACTGATGCGGCACCAGGCTTTGCGGGCGCGGCCCAGACGGCGGCGGGTGCCAGCCGATGCCGGCCCGCCGTCGCCGGGCGTGGTGTCGCCGAATGTGCTGAACCGGACGTTCGACGCCGCCTCGGCGAACCGCAAATGGGTGGCTGACTTCACGTATCTCTGGACCGCCGAAGGGTGGCTCGACATCGCTGCGGTCGTGGATCTCTTCTCTCGACGGGTGGTGGGCTGGGCCATGCGTGCAACGATGACGGCGCAACTGGTTACGGATGCGTTGGTGATGGCGATCTGGCGCCGAGGCAAACCCGAGGCCGTGTTGCATCACTCCGATCGAGGCAGCCAGTATACCAGTGAGCCCTTCCAACGACTGCTGGCAGACCAGGGTCTGGCTTGTAGTATGAGCCGCTCCGGCAACTGCTGGGACAACGCGGCGATGGAACGCTTTTTCTCCTCGCTGAAGACCGAGCGCACGGCGCGGACCACATATCGCACACGAGACCAGGTGAAAGCCGACGTGTTCGATGACATCGAGCGCTTTTATAATCCCCGACGGCGGCACTCTACCTTAGGGTATCTCAGTCCGATGGAGTTCGAACGGCAGGCTGCAGGAGCGTAGGGTGGTGTCAATTAAACTGGCAGCAGGCCAAGACTGGGTAGTAATCAACCAGCGATGACATCCTTCCGAGCCTTGCGGATTCATCAGGGCCAGGGCGCGAGCCGCGCCTCTGTGGAGACCTTGCGTCTGGAGGACCTCTCGCCCGGCTCCGTGCTGATCCGCGCCCAGTATTCCAGCGTCAATTACAAAGACGCCTTGGCGGTGACCGGCAGGGGCAAGATCGTCCGCCGGGTTCCCTTGGTGGGCGGGATCGATGTCTCGGGGGTGGTGGAGACCTCCGAAGATCCTCGATTTCGCATCGGGCACCAGGTCCTGGTCACCGGCTACGGCCTGAGCCAGGATCATGATGGGGGCTATGCCGAGTATGTGCGCGTGCCCGGCGATTGGGTGGTGCCCGTCCCGGACGGCTTGAGCCTGCGTGATGTCATGGCCCTGGGGACCGCCGGCTTCACCGCGGCGCTCGCGATCCAGCGCATGGAGGACAACGGACAGCGTCCCGATCAAGGCCCGGTCGTGGTGACGGGGGCGACGGGGGGAGTCGGGACGTTGGCCATCGATATACTGGCGGGGCTGGGATATGACGTCGTCGCGATCACGGGGAAGCAAGACAGGGTCGATGCATTGCGGGCCCTCGGGGCGCGTCAGGTGTTATTTCGGGATTCATTGGAAATGGGGCGCCAGCCGCTGGAAAAGGGACAGTGGGCCGGGGCCATCGATACCGTGGGTGGCGACATGCTGGCGTGGTTGACGCGGACCGTCTTGCCTTGGGGCAATATCACCAGCATCGGACTGGCCGGCGGCGGCGACCTGCGCACCACGGTGATGCCGTTCATCCTACGAGGGGTCAGTCTGTTGGGCGTCTCCTCGGCGAATTGTCCGATGCCCTTGCGTCGGCGTTGCTGGCAGCGGTTAGCGACGGACTTGCGGCCGCGGCATCTGGATCGCATCGTCACCGCGACCGTTTCGCTGGAGGACGTATTGGCGGTCTCGGCGCGGATCCTGGCGGGGACTCATTGGGGACGGACCATCGTGAAGCTCTGACGGAAACGGTTGCGCCCGTCGTCACCGGTCAACCGACCGAACATACCGTCATTCGTCAACCGCCGATCGTCCGAAGACGGAGGCAACGTACGTTCCGGGGTGAGACCTCCGAAACGAATGACGATTGCGGGTTACGCTTCCGTGGACACGGTCGCGGCCGGAGTCAGTTCCTCGAATCGCGCCGTGAAGTGCCGGAGGACGGGGGCCTCGTAGCTCATGGCCAGGCCGTGAATGGAGTCCCGTTTGCCATAGAGCTCGACGATTGATTCGGCGACGTAAGTGATCTGCATATTCGTGTACACGCGCCTGGGGATCGCCAGCCTGACTAGTTCGAGCGCCGGGTGAATCGTCTCGCCGGTCGTGTCATCCCGCTTTCCGAACATCACGGTGCCGATTTCGACGCCGCGGATGCCGTATTCCCGATATAGGGCGACGGCGAGGGCTTGGGCGGGAAACTGTTCACGGGGTATGTGCGGAAGGAATTCCTTCGCATTGAGATAGACCGCGTGTCCCCCGATCGGTTTGAGGATCGGCACTCCGCCTCCCTCGAGGAGTTCGCCCAGGTAGCGGACCTGGCCGATGCGGAAACGCAGGTAGTCCTCGTCGAGCACCTCTTCGAGCCTCCGCGCCATCGCTTCCAGGTCGCGTCCTGCCAACCCTCCGTAGGTGGGGAACCCTTCGACCAGAATCAGCATATTCGTGATGTCCTGCACCCAGCGGTCATCGTTGAGGCTCAGGAACCCGCCGATGTTCACGAGGCCGTCCTTCTTGGCCGACATGGTGCAGCCGTCGCCGTAGCTGAACAATTCCCTGGCGATTTCCAGCACCGGCGTCTCCGCGTAGCCAGGTTCCCGCTCCTTGATGAAAAAGCAATTCTCCGCGAAGCGGCAGGCATCGAAAAAGAGCGGGATGCCGTGGCGCTTCAACAGGCGGCGGGTGTGGCGGATGTTCTCCATCGAGACCGGCTGCCCGCCCCCGCTGTTGTTGGTGATGGTGATCATCGCCAAGGGGATGCGCTCGCGACCGAGCCGTGTGATGGTTTCTTCCAGGCGAGCCAGATCCATATTGCCTTTGAACGGCAGCTCCGAGCGCGGATCGTAGGCCTCTTGGATCACCAGATCGAGCGCCTCCGCCTGCTGATGTTCGACGTTGGCCCTGGTCGTGTCGAAATGGATGTTGTTGGGCACGCACATGCCAGGCTTGACGACCGTGGAGAAGAGGAGATTCTCCGCCATGCGTCCCTGGTGGGTGGGGATCACGTGGCGATATCCGAAGATGGCCCGCACCGCCGCCTCGAAATGATAGTAGTTCTTGCTCCCGGCGTAGGACTCGTCACCCAACATCAATCCGGCCCACTGGCGGTCGCTCATCGCGGAGGTGCCGCTGTCGGTGAGCAGGTCCACGTAGACGCTTGCGGCGGGCACCTGAAAGAGATTGTAGCCGGCCTCGCGGAGCAACCGGTCGCGCTCGTCGCGGCTGGTGCGCCGGATGGGCTCGACGACTTTGATCTTAAACGGCTCGGATGGGAACTTCACGGATGGTCCTCCTGAACCGGGACAGTTGTTCGTTGAACGAGCCGGCTCCTTCGTATTCGAAGACATATCGCGTCATGTCGAATAGCGGCGCCGGGTCGAGCTCGCGGATCATCTGGGGTTTCCAGGAAATCTGCAGGCGGTTGATCATGGTGATGGGGGTGGGTGTGCCGACCATGCCCAGCGGGACGGTGCCGTAGGTTTGCGAAAAAATCAGGATCTCGCCGTCGAACATGGCGGTATTCAGGTCCTGGGCGGCGCCGTGCTTGCGGAAATCTTCCTCGAGCCGTCGAAACGTCGGGGAATGATCCAACTCTTCCCGAAAGGCGTAGAAGATCTTGACGCCCGCGCGTTTCTGGTCGTCCATGACGTGCACGGCATCCGCCACCATGGCCTCGCTCTGCATTTGTTCGTGGGTGAGGATCAACAGTCGTCGAATCTTCACGTGCCGGCGCGCCGCGGCTTGATTCGCCAGGAGATAGTTGGGGTAGAGCGCTTCACCTTTTTTCCAGATGTTCCACCGCTCCATCATGGCGTCGACGGAATGTTCGGCAGTCTCCATCAGGCGCACGGCTTCGGCATTCGCGGCCGCCCCCTCATAGGTCAGGGTCTGGGCCTCGAGCTGGCGTAATTCACGGCCGATCGCTTCGACCTTCTTGGGGAGATACCGGGGGCGTTTCGGCACGTGCAGCATGACGTCCACCGCGGTGAGGGCGAGCTTCCAATATTCCTTGGCCCGGGCGGGCGCCTTATCTTTCTGCGCGATCAGCAGCAGCTCGACGGGGTTTTTGTCGAGCAAGGTGGCGACCTTGATGCAGAGCTCCGGTTTGGGAACCTTGAGCCCCCGGCGGATCAAATTCGCCTCCGGTTGAGCGATGCCCAGCTTCGCCGCCAGGGCGTAGTCACTGGTCAGCTTGTAGCGGGCTTTCACCTCCTCTAAATATCGCGCCGTCTCAAACATGCGCTCTCCCTTGCTTGGTTGCGCTGCGGATCGTGCCCGCTCGCGGTGAGACGGTCACGATTGCCACTGCGGCACGCGCGGCTCGGCCGCGCTCCCGCGCCGTTCAGGCCCGTGGGAGGGGCGAGACGCACGCGCAGGGATCGGAGACCGAGGCGGGGCTGTGGAGGAGCCCCATCCAAAACCCCTCCAAATAATTCAGGACCGCCGACATCCCCTGTTGAAAATCCTGCTCCTGTTGCAGCGACAGGGACGCGAGGCCTGGGCCCCCGTTCATGGCCTGAACGGCGTTCTTCATGGCTTCCTCGTGGCCCTGCTCCAGCTCGCGGTGGAAGGTGAAATAGGTCATGTCCATGGTGGGATAGCGGGAGGTGCGCAGGCGCGCCAGACCCGGAATCAGATGATCCCACATCGTAATGGCCATGTTCTCCAGCCCGAACGAGGCCCCGAGCGCGGTCGCATGATTGCCGCTGCCATACAGGTGCTCCATGCCTTCGATGTATGACCGAGTCGAAGGGAGCATGCCCTTGGTCATCGCTTCGTGGACGTCGATGCCCACGGAGCGCAGGAAATCCCGGTACAACAATTCATGGCGATGCTTGACCTGACCGTCTCCGAGTTCCGAATACAACACCTTTGTCAGCTCGTCGGCGACCGTTTCGTCCTCCGTGTTGACCAGTTGGGCCGCCAGAATACGCGGAAAGAATCGCGCGAAGTTATAAAACTCGACCGCGAACTCGCGGAATTCAGCCTCCGTGAGGAGGCCGGCTCGGAAGCGGGTCAAGTAGGGATTGTTGATCGCCCCATGTTGCAGCACCGCCGCGCGCATCCGGTCGTAGAAGGGCATGGTCCACCTCCGCCCCCGTGCGAGGACAGCCCGCCGACGCTATCCCCGAACGGGGAGTCGATAGAAAAAGCATATCGCATGCGCCAGCCATGTAAAGAGCCACCACGAATGCAAGCGCTGACACCAGGTCTGTGCGCTCATGGAGGAATGATATAAAAATCATATTGAACGATGCAACTAATCTGTTATAGTCTAGACATGCGTGCGCAGCGATTCGTGATTGGCGAGGATGCTGCGAAGTCCGGTGGCCCGTCGAAACAGCACGGGAGGGAACACCATGAACGACGCAACGGGAATTGATCACATCACGCTGTGCGTCAAGAATCTGGAGGCGGCTGAAGTCCTCTTCACGAAGATCCTGGGGTTCGAAGTCATCTGGTCGGCGCGGGACGTGGGCAGCGAGAAGTCCGCTATGGACACGGTGGTCGTGCAACGCGGCACCGCGAAGATCGCGCTGATGCAGGGGAGAAACAAAGAGGTGAAATCCCAGATCTGCGACTTCATCGACAGGTACGGCGAAGGGGTGCAGCACATCGCCATCGAGGTGGATGATATCGAGGCGGTCTGCCGCGAGTGGGAAGCCCACGGAGTCCGGTTCAGCGGCAATCTCAAGGACGGGCGAGACGGATTCGGCCCCCTCAAGCAGCGGTTTACCTATCCGCTGTTTCCCGGATGCGGCGTGTTCCTCGAACTCACGCAGCGGCAGCACGGACAGGAGCAATCCAAGACCTTCGTACGCACGACCGTCGAGTCGCTCTACAGAGATATTGAACAGGATCAGTTGACGGGCGTTGAGCGGACCATTGTCGACTACGAGACGCTTCCGCTTCCGTTTGAGGGCGCTCCGTCGAAGCCGTATAAGCTGGCGTCGTAAAGCGTCCCATCGTACCTGGCCCGGCAGGAGGTTCGCCATGTACCTGCTGAAGAAAGGGACGGCTCCCAATCAGGCCCATGTGGGCATTCCAGAAGGCCTGCACGAGGAGGAGCACGGCCGTCAGGGATTTGCCGGACCCGCCTCGCATCTCTATCGCACTCATCCCCCGACCGGTTGGACCAGGATCGAAGGCCCGTTGCGGCCTCGGGCGTTCACCTGTACCTCGCTCCCCACACCTGATCTCCATGCTGCGGACGGGAAGCCCGTCACCATTCTGGATAGCGCCGACGCGCGCGTGTCGCTCTCCAGGAGGGCGTGCACGATGCCGCATTTCGTGCGGAACGCCGACGGCGACGAAGTGGTCTTCGTCCATCGGGGCCGTGGAACCTGGGAAACCGACTACGGGTGCGTGCCCTACGAGCCGGGGGACTATCTGGTCATACCGAAAGGCACCACTTATCGTGTCCACGTCGACGAGCCCGGAGAGGGCAGCCTGTTCGTGATCGTCGAGACGCCGGCCCCCGCCTGCGTGCCGGAACGCGGACTCCTCGGCCATCATGCCTTGTTCGACCTGGGAATGCTGGCCGCTCCCGAGCCGGCTGCGCCGCCTGCGGATGCTCACGCTCGGAACGAGTGGGAAGTGCGCATCAAGCGGGACGGGGACTACACGCGCGTCTACTACCCGTTCTATCCGATGGATGTGGTCGGCTGGAAGGGCGATCTCTGGGTGGCCAAGCTGAACGTGCGCGACTTTCGTCCCGTGACCAGCCCGCGCTATCACCTTCCGCCGAGCGTGCATGCGACGTTTCAGGCCGGTGGGGCGCTCATTTCGACCTTCGCCCCCAGGCCGCTCGAATCTGATCCGGACGCCCTCCGGGTGCCCTTCTATCATCGCAACATGGATTACGACGAAGTGCTCTTCTACCACAGCGGTCAGTTTTTCAGCCGCGCCGGGATCGATGCGGGCATGCTCACCCTGCATCCGCAGGGCATTCACCATGGGCCGCAGCCGAACGCCGTGGAAGCCAGCAAAGACAAGGACCGGACGGAGGAGGTCGCGATCATGGTCGAATCCCGAAGCGCCTTTCGCGTGAGGCCCGAACTCGAAGCGGTCGAACTGAAGGACTATGCGCAGAGTTGGAGCCGACGATGAAGCTCGTGAGCTTTCACGTCCGCACGCCGATCGGGACCTTCACCAGGGTCGGCGCGCTACGCGGACGTCACGTCGTGGACCTGAACATGGCCTATGTCCGCTGGCTGGCTGATCAGGGGGAAGTCCAGCCGTATCGATTGGCCGATGCGCAGGTGCCCTCGTCGATGTTGGAGTTCTTGGAGGGCGGGCCGTCGGCCATGGCCGGCGCCCGAACGGCTCTCGCGCACGTCGAACCGTTCGGCGAATCGGCCGGAGGCCCGGCCGGCGAGACGATACGCTACGACTTGGAGGGCGTGCGTCTGGCGGCACCCCTCCCGAATCCTCCCTCCCTGCGCGATTTCATCGCGTTCGAGGCGCATATCGCCGCCACGTCCAAGCGCCGCGGCCAACCGATCCCGCCGGAATGGTACAAGGCACCGGTCTACTACAAAGGGAACCATCGGACGATCATCGGGCCCGACGAGGAGCTCCGTTGGCCCTTGAACACCGCCAAGCTGGATTATGAGCTGGAACTCGCCTGCGTGATCGGACGCCGAGGAAGCGATGTCGCGGAGCGCGAGGCCGGGGCGTACATCGCCGGCTACACCATCATGAACGACTTCAGCGCCCGAGACGTTCAGTTCCAAGAGATGGCCTGCCGGCTGGGGCCGGCCAAGGGAAAGGATTTCGCGACCGCCATCGGACCGTGCATCGTCACCCCGGACGAGATCCCGGACCTGGGCTCGTTGCGGATGATCGCGCGGGTCAACGGCGAAGTCTGGTCCGAGGGGCGCTTCGGCGCCATTCACTGGTCGTTTGCGCAGATGATCGAGCACGTGTCGCGCGGCGAGGCGATCTACCCCGGGGATCTGCTGGGATCGGGCACGGTGGGGGGCGGCTGCGGGTTGGAGCTCGATCGCTACCTCCAACCGGGGGATGTTGTGGAGCTCGAGATTCAACCCATCGGCGTCCTGCGGACGCGGATCGAACACAAGGAGCGACCTGTATGACAGTCCCGGCCATGGCGCAATCGACCGAACAGTTGCTGCAATCCGTGATCGATCGGCATCGGCGATTGTACGACAGCCAGGAGATCGATACGGCCTTGGAGCGGATCATCCGCGATGTGCCGTTTGCGAAGCTCTCGTCCTGGGACATCCACCGGATCCTCAGGACCTCGCGAGCCGTCTTCTTCGATACCCACGTGGAAGTCGTGTCCGGCCACCATACCGCGACGTATCTTCGGTTCGAGTCGATCGCGCGCACCTCGCGGTTTCTCAGCGTGATCGCGCGCGACATGGCGGATTGGCTCTTTCAAACGTTTAAGGACACCAGGCTGGTCGGGATCGTCACCACCAGGTCGGATGCCTATCTGCTCGCCGAGCGGGTCGTGGATCTGCTGTACGACCGGATGCGGCTGCGGTTGGTGGCGACGCCGTTCGATGCCGCAACCGGAAGAATCGGCACCGATCTTTCCGCGGGAGCGATTCGCACCGGCGAACACTTCCTCTCGTTCAACGACGTGACGACTCGGGGGATGTGCGTGAGCAAGCTCGGCAAAGTGATCACCGACCATGGGGGGGTGCTTGCCGGGATGATGGTGTTCGCCCGACGGGACAGCCGGCAGTTTCCGCTGATGGAGGAACTGATCGCCCAATGGCCCTTCTATTTCTGCGCCGATCTGGACATGCCGCAGTGGGAACCGTCCGAATGTCCATTGTGCAAGACGAACGTGCCGCTGTTGTCGTGGAGGGATCTGCCGGAATTCTAACGAACGGTGCGAGGCGCGTGGCTTCCGGCGCGGGCACCGTTCCATCGCGTCGCCGGGCCGGCTCATTCGAGGAGGGCACCAATGGACCGATCCACCGCCGCACAAGAGATCAAACGAAGCGATCTGCTCCAGATGTACTACTACCTCCGGCTCACGAGAGGCGTGGAGGACCGGATCACGGCCTTGTATCGGCAGGGGCGTATTGTCGGCGGAGTCTACACGAGCTACGGGATGGAGGCGATCGCGGTCGGGTATGCGTCCGCATTGGAGCGCGACGACGTCATTGCTCCCTTCCATCGAGACATGGGGACCTTTCTCATCCGCGGCTTCTCCCCCGGCGAGATCATCGCGCAATATCTGGGGAAGCGCACGGGGCCGACCAAGGGCAAAGACGGGAATGTCCACATGGGTGATCTGAAGCGCGGCGTGATCGGCTTCGTCAGCCATTTGGCCGACAACATGCCCGTGGCTGCGGGCGCCGCGCTGGCCTTCAAGATCCGGGGGGAGTCCCGCGTCGTCTTTGCGGGCACCGGCGACGGCGGCACCAGCCGGGGCGATTTCCACGAAGCCATGAACTTTGCGGCGGTGCGGAAGTTGCCGGTCGTGTTCTTCTGCACCAACAATCAGTATGCTTACTCGACGCCACTTCGCTATCAGATGGCGATTGCGGACGTGGTCGAGCGGGCCAAGGCGTATGGGATGCCTGGCGAGATCGTGGATGGGAACGACGTCGCGGCCGTGTATCTGGCTTCCAAGCGGGCCATCGCCAAGGCTCGCGGCGGCGCCGGGCCCACCTTTCTCGAATTCAAGACCATGCGGATGCACGGGCATTCCGAGCACGACGCGGCCAAGTACGTGCCGCGGGAATTGCTGGAAGAGTGGAAGGGCAAAGATCCGATCCTGAGAGCCGAACGTCTGGTCCAGGCACTGGGCTACGGCGACGAATCATATTTCCACGAGGTCGGCGAACGGGTCGCAAAGGAAGTCGACGCGGGGACCGAATTCGCGGAACAGAGCCCGCTGCCGGAGGGGAAAGAAGTGCTGGAAGGCGTCTTCGCCACTGAGGACGAGGTGCGGCCATGACCACGGCAACGGAGAGGGGCGAGACCAGCTATCTCGAAGCCATCTCGCAAGCGCTGGACGAAGAGATGGCTCGCGACGACCGCGTCTTCCTGATGGGCGAAGACATCGGAGTGTACGGAGGCGCGTTCCGGGTCACGGAGGGCTTTCTCAAGAAATACGGCGAGTGGCGGGTACTGGACACACCGCTGTCGGAATCCGGGTTCGTGGGAGCGGCCATCGGCGCCGCCATGATGGGCCTGCGGCCGGTCGTCGAAATGCAATTCGCCGACTTCATTTCCTGCGCCTTCGACCAGATCACCGAGGTGGCCGCCAAGAACCATTACCGCTGGGGCGCGCCCGTCCCGATGGTCATCCGCGCCCCCTTCGGCGGCGGAGTCCACGGCGGTCCGTTTCATTCGGAGTGCCCTGAGGGATGGTTCTTCCATTCGCCCGGCCTCAAGATCGTGGCGCCGTCCACGCCGTACGACGCCAAGGGCCTGCTGAAGGCGGCGATTCGCGATCCCAACCCGGTCCTCTATTTCGAACACAAATTCCTCTATCGCCGCATCAAGGCCGTGTTGCCGCATGACGATTTCCTCGTGCCGATCGGCAAGGCCGATGTGAAACGGACGGGCGAGGACATCACGCTGATCACCTACGGCGCGATGGTGCATCTGGCGCTGGAGGCCGCGGAGGCGCTCGCGAAGGATGGAATCGATCTGGAAGTTCTGGATCTTCGCACGTTGATGCCGCTCGACAAGGAAGCCGTCTACGTCTCGGTGCGCAAGACCAGCAAGGTCATCATCCTGCACGAAGACAACAAGACCGGCGGCGTCGGTGCAGAGATCTCGGCGCTGCTGGCCGAAGACTGCTTTGACTGCTTGGACGGTCCCGTGATGCGGATCGCCCCGCCGGACACGCCGGTGCCCTTCAGCACGCCGTTGGAGGAATATTTTCTTCCCAAGGCGAGCGACATCGTGGGCACGGCGAAGAAATTGGCGGCCTACTGAACGGGGGAGTCGCCAGAGGTCGATGGTCAATCGTCACTCGTGAAGCAATGATCAGGTGGTCGTGGGGCATGGCCTTGACGACCGGCGAATGACGGTTGACGCGTGACGAGGTTGCGATGCCGACCGACATCCTCATGCCTCAGCTCGGGGAGAGCATCGCCGAAGGGACGGTCGTCAAATGGCTGATCCCGGAGGGCGGGTCCGTCGAGCGGGACCAGGCGCTGCTGGAGGTGGAAACCGAGAAAGTCGCGCTCGAGATTCCATCCCCGGCGACGGGCGTCCTGACGGAGGTCCTCGTCTCGGAAGGGCACACGGTCCCGGTGGGAACATTGCTGGCCCGGCTCGATTCGCAGCCGGCCGCCGGAGTCGTCAATCGGGTCGGAGGCGTCGTCGTCCGTCCAACGGACCCCGCCGTCGGCAAGGCCGAACACTATTCGCCGGCGGTTCGGCGATTGGCGACGGAGCACGGCGTCGATCTGCACACGGTCGTCGGGACCGGAGAAGGCGGGCGGGTCACCAGACAGGACGTGCTGGAAGTCGTCGCAAAACGCGACGCGTCGGGCGTCCGGCCGGCGGGCTCGGGCGAGGCGCAGCTCTCTCGCCCCTCGCTCCTCACACCGCACGAAGAACTCGTCCCGCTCACCCAGATGCGCAAGACCATCGCGGAGCGCATGGTCGCCAGCCGACGCGCCGCCGCCCATGTCGCGACGTTCTTCGAGGCGGACTTCTCCGGCGTCGCCGCATTCCGGCAAGGCCGACCGTTGACCTATCTGCCCTTCGTCGTCAGTGCCGTGACGCGCGCGCTACGGGACGCCCCGCTGCTCAATGCCTCTTGGAGCGATATCGGTATCGTGCTCAAGAAGGACATCCACATGGGGATCGCCGTGGCGTTGGACGAGGGGTTGCTCGTGCCCGTGCTGCGGAATGCGGATCGGAAAGGCTTGGCCCAGATCGCCAAGGAAGTGGGGGATCTGGCCGATCGGGCGAGGCAAAAGAAATTGAATCCCGACGAGGTTCAGGGGGGGACCTTCACCATTACCAACCATGGCGGGTTCGGCAGTCTCTTCAGCACGCCCATCATTCATCAGCCGCAGGTGGCGATCCTCGGCGTGGGCGCCGTGCAGAAGCGGGCCGTGGTCATCCACGACGCCATCGCCATTCGCCCCATGTGTTATCTGAGTCTCTCGTTCGATCACCGGGTGATCGACGGCGCCACGGCGGATCGATTCATGGCCGACGTGAAGGGATACCTCGAACAGAGCGACTGGGAGAAACTCCTGTGATGCAACGACGGAGCGCCGTCATCGTGAGCGCGGTGCGGACCCCGATGGGAAGCTTCAACGGGGTCTTCAGTTCCGTGTCCGCGACCAGGCTCGGCAGCCTGGCCGTCGCCGAGGCCTTGAAGCGGGTCAATGTGCCGGGCGACCGAGTCGACGAAGTCTATATGGGGTGCGTGCTCAGCGCCGGACTGGGGCAGGCGCCGGCCCGGCAAGCCTCGATCGGCGCTGGGCTTCCCAACTCGGTCGGTGCCGTGACGGTGAACAAGGTCTGCGGGTCCAGCCTCCAGACCGTCATCATGGCGGCGCGTGCGATCGAATTGGATGAGGCGCGGGTGATCATCGCCGGCGGCATGGAGAACATGAGCCGCGCGCCCTATCTGCTCGAGAAGGCGCGGCAGGGCTATCGACTGGGGCATGCCGAGCTGGTGGACAGTCTGGTCAAGGACGGGCTCTGGGACGTCTACAATCAGTTTCACATGGGGAGGGGCGGCGAGCTGTGCGCGGCCAAGTACCGGCTGATGCGAGAGGAGCTGGACGAGTTCGCGCTCGAAAGTTATCGCCGCGCGCGGAAAGCGGCGGCATCCGGGGCGTTCACGCGGGAGATCGTCCCGGTGGACGTGCCGCAGAAGAAGGGCGCTCCGTTGCGGGTGGAAGCGGACGAAGAACCGAATCGAGTGGAGCTGTCGCGCCTTCGCTCGCTCAAACCGGTGTTTCAAGAGGACGGCGTGCTCACCGTCGGCAATTCCCCGTCCTGTAACGACGGGGCCGCGGCGCTCGTCGTGATGGCGGAGGACGAAGCCGCGCGGCTCGGCCTCACGCCCATGGCGCGCATCGTGGCCTATGCGGGCGCGGCGCTTGCGCCGGAGTGGTTCACCATCGCCCCGGTCGAGGCGATCCGGAAGGTCCTCAAGCAGGCTGATCTGGCGATCGTCGATATCGACCTGTTTGAAATCAACGAAGCCTTCTCGGCCGTGTCGCTGGCCATCAATCGCGAATTGGGACTCGACCCCAAGAAGGTGAACGTCAACGGCGGGGCGGTGGCGCTGGGCCATCCCATCGGGGCGACGGGAGCGAGAATCCTGACGACGTTGCTCCATGCGATGCAGGCGGGGGGGCTGCGCCGCGGGCTCGCCAGCCTCTGCATCGGTGGCGGCGAGGCCCTGGCGATGATCGTGGAACGCTAGAGAACCGTCAGTCGTCATCCGTCACTCGTCAAACGAAAGAGATCTTGCTCCGAGACGAATGGCGAATGACGAATGACGGTTGACGAAGGGATCGCAATGACCATCGACGAGGTCAAGACGATCGGGGTCGTCGGAGCAGGACAGATGGGGCGCGGGATCGCCCAGGTCTGCGCGACGGCCGGATGGAAGGTTCTGCTCGTCGACGTGAGCAAAGAGGCCCTTCGGGACGCCACCAACCGAATCGATCGGGGTGTCAAGAAGGCGGTGGAGAAAGGCGCACTCCGGGGAGATCAGGCCGAGGCGGTGATGGCCTCGATCCATCCGGTCGGGTCGTTGGCACCGCTACGCGCCGCCCAGCTCGTGATCGAGGCCGTGCCGGAAGACCGCCCGATGAAGCAGGAGCTGTTCGCGCAGCTCGGAAACCTGTGCGAGGCGTCCACCGTGCTGGCCAGCAACACGTCCTCCATTTCGATCGCCAGCCTGGGCCTGGCTTCGCGACGAGCGGATCGGGTGGTGGGCATGCACTTCATGAACCCGGTTCCGGTCATGCGTCTGGTTGAGGTGGTGCGCAGCGTCGAGACGTCAGAGCACACCGTCGAGCTGGCCCTCGATTGCGTCCGGCGCCTCGGGAAGACGCCGGTGGTGTGCAAGGATGTTCCGGGTTTCATCGTGAACCGCGTGTTGATCCCCATGATCAACGAGGCCGTCTTCGCGCTGGAAGACGGCGTCGCTCCGGCCGAGTCGATCGACGCGGCGATGGTGGAAGGCACGAATCATCCGGTCGGTCCCCTGGCTCTGGCCGATCGCATCGGCTTGGACACGGTGCTGGCGATCTGCGAGGTCCTCCAGCGCGATCTGGGCGATCCGAAGTTCCGTCCCTGTCCCTTGCTGCGCAAGTACGTGGAAGCGGGGTGGCTCGGACGGAAAACCGGCCGGGGGTTTTATGTGTACGACGAGCGTCCGGTCGCGAATGTGAGCACGGTTTGACACGGCCGTCCGCCTCTGGAAGGACGTGCGCCATGAACGAACGAAAATCCCGATTCACCTCCTTCTCCGGCTTTGAGATCGAGCGTCTTTACACGCCCGACCATCTGAAGGGCTGGGCTCCCGAACAGGACCTCGGCCTTCCCGGATCGTTTCCCTATACACGCGGCATTCATCCCACCATGTACCGAGGCCGGTTCTGGACGATGCGCCAGTTCGCCGGCTTCGGGTCCGCGACGGACACGAACCGGCGGTTCCAGTACTTGTTGGCCCACGGCCAGACCGGATTGAGCGTCGCCTTTGATCTCCCCACGCTCATGGGGCTCGACTCGGACGATCCGCGGGCGCGTGGCGAGGTCGGGCGTTGCGGCGTGGCGATCTCGTCGCTGCCCGACATGGAACGCTTGTTCGACGGCATCCCGCTCGATCAGGTCACCACGTCGATGACGATCAACGGACCGGCCGCCGTGCTCTTCGCCATGTACCTCGCGATGGCGGAGAAACGCGGGATTCCCGTCGATCGCCTCGGCGGCACGATCCAGAACGACATCCTGAAGGAATATATCGCCCAGAAGGAATGGCTCTTCCCGCCGGAGCCGCATCTTCGCGTGATCATCGATACGATCGGCTATTGCGCCACGCACCTTCCGAAATGGCATCCGATCAGCATCAGCGGCTATCATATCCGGGAAGCGGGCTCCACGGCGGTGCAGGAATTGGCGTTCACCCTCTACGACGGGCTGACCTACGTCGAGGCGGCCGTGAAAGCCGGGCTCGAGGTGGATGCCTTCGCGCCGCAGCTGTCGTTTTTCTTCAACGTGCACAACGATTTCTTCGAAGAGATCGCAAAATTCCGCGCGGCCCGTCGGCTCTGGGCCCGCGAAATGGAGCGTCGCTTCCACCCGAAGAATCCCCGCTCCCTCCAGCTCCGATGCCACGCCCAAACGGCGGGCTGCTCCCTGACCGCGCAGCAACCGATGAACAACGTAGTGCGGACGACGCTGCAGGCGCTCGCGGCGGTGCTGGGCGGCACTCAGTCTCTACACACCAACTCGATGGATGAAACGCTGGCCTTGCCCACCGAGGAGGCGGTGAAGCTGGCGCTCAGAACGCAACAGGTGATCGCCGCCGAAAGCGCCACGGCCGACACCGTCGATCCCTTGGGCGGCTCCTATTACCTCGAAACGCTGACCAATCAATTGGAAGAGGGCGCGCGCGACTATTTCCGCAGGCTCGATGAAATGGGCGGGATGGTCAGGGCCATCGAGCGCGGCCTCCCGCAACGGGAGATCCTCGACGCGTCACAACGGTATCAGCGCGAATTGGAGCGGAAGGAGCGGAGCATCGTCGGGGTGACCGACTACGTGGAGCGGGAGGCGACCCGCATTCCCATTCTGAAAATCGGACCGGAGGTGGAACAGGAGCAGGTGGGGCGACTGGCCGATCTGCGGAAGGCGCGCGATCCGCTCAGAATGGCCGGCGCGTTGGAGGAACTGCAGGAGGCGGCCGCCTGCAGCGAGAACGTGATGCCCTATCTGATCGAGGCGGTGAAGGCCAAGGCGACGCTCGGAGAGATTTGCGCCGCCCTCAAGGAAGTGTTCGGAACGTATCGAGAACCGGTGGTGTTGTGATGGATGCCGGAGGACTCACTTGCTCCTGCGCCTCGGAGAGCGACCCCTTCCGTGCTTTCTCGTGGGGAACCTTCTGGAATTCCCGCGGCCACGGTCTTGCGACCATGGTGCCTTGGTCGGTTCCGGCTTTCCTCCACTCGAAAGCATCGGCGGGTCCCCGCTCCTTCGGCCAAGTCGCGTTGTGTCCTCCGGCATCCTGGTGGAGGTGTGAGCCGTGAAACTCGGGGCGTTTGACATCGTGCCGGTCAGCGACGGGCGGTTCCGGCTCGACGGGGGTGCCATGTTCGGCGTGGTGCCGAAGGTCTTGTGGGAGCGATGCTGCGCCGCGGACGAACTCAACCGCGTCCCGCTGAGCCTGACCTGTCTCCTGATCCGCGCGCACGGCAAGAACATTCTGGTGGATACGGGACTGGGGGACAAGCACGACGCGAAATTCCAGGGCATGTTCGCCGTCGATCGGACGCCGACTCTCCACGAGTCGTTGCGGCGGCAGGGGCTCGGCTACGAGGACATTCATCTGGTCATCAATACGCACCTCCATTTCGATCACGCCGGCGGCAATACCAGGAAGACCGGCGATGGAACCGTGCGCGCGGCGTTCCCCAACGCCTCGTACTGCATTCAGAGCGGAGAATACGAAGACGCGGTGCGCGCCAACGAGCGGACCAAGGCCAGCTATCGGACAGAGAACTTCACGCCGGTCTCGCACGTGCATCGATGGGAGTTCTTGCACGGCGACACGGAGCTGTTGCCGGGGATTACGGCGATCGTGACCGCCGGCCACACGCGCTACCATCAGAGCGTCAAGATCGAGTCGGAAGGTCAGACGGCCTTCTTTCTGGGCGACCTCATCCCTACTGTCTCGCATCTGCCCTTGCCCTACATCATGGGGTACGACCTCTATCCGATCCAGACGCTCGAAACCAAGCGATGGGTGCTCGATCGCGCCTGCGAAGAAGGGTGGCTCCTGATCTTCGAGCACGATCCGCTGGTGCAAGCGGGGTACGTCAGGAAGGGCGAGGATGGACAGTATGTGCTGCAGGAGGTGACGGCATGGTAGTCGCGGCCGCCCCGATACGGGTCTTGATCGGCAAAGTGGGATTGGACGGGCACGACCGAGGCGTCAAACTCGTCGCCCGCGCGCTTCGGGATGCGGGCGTGGAAATCATCTACACCGGTCTCCACCAAACTCCGGAACAGGTCGTGGAGACGGCGATTCAAGAAGACGTGCAGGCCATCGGCCTCAGCATCCATTCCGGCGCCCATAATTCTCTCTTCCCCAGGGTCTTGGAGCTGCTGAAGGAGCGGGGCGCCGGGGATATCTCCCTGTTCGGCGGCGGCATCATTCCGGACGAGGATATCCCGCGGCTCAAGGCCGCGGGCGTGCGCATGCTGTTCACGCCGGGCACGCCGATGCCGGACATCGTGGAGTTTGTGAAAGGACTTCGTTCATGAGACCGGTGTACATGATCAGCGGCGGCATCACGAAGTTTGCCAAGGCGCATCCGCAGAAGGATTTCCGGCTCATGGTCAAGGAGGCCTACGACGCCGCGCTTCGCGACATCCCGCGCTTCTCGAAGGACATGATCGACGGCGCCGTCGGGTCGTATTTCTCGGATCACTTCACGCGGCAACTGAAAGCCGCGAGCATGGTGCAGGATTATCTCGGGCTGTGCCCGAAGCCGTCCAAGCGAATCGAAGGGGGCGGGGCGACGGGCGGCCTGTGTTTCCAATCGGCGTGGGAAGCCGTGGCCTCCGGGCGGATGCAGTGCTGTGTCGCCTTCGGCTTCGAGACCATGTCGCGGGTCAATACCTGGAAGGGGAACGAGTTCATCGCGCTGGCCTCCGACACGAATTTCGATTTCCCGATCGGCGGGTTTTATAGCGGCTACTACGCGATGATGGTTCGGCGGCACATGCATGAATTCGGGACCACCGTCGAGCAAATGGCGATGGTGTCGGTGAAGAACCACATGAACGCGATCTACAACCCCTACGCGCAGAAGGCGAAGCGGCTCACGATCAAACAAGTCCGGGAGTCGCCGATGGTGGCCACGCCCCTCACGATGGAAGATATCTGCACCATGTCGGACGGCGCGGCCGTGTGCCTGCTGGCCTCCGAAGAGGTGGCGGCGAACGTCTGCGCGCGCCCCGTCAAGATCACCGGCGTCGGGTCGGGGTCCGACGCCATGCGCATGGCCGACCGCCCGCACGGTAAGGTGATCCTCCTGCCGCACGAACGGGAGTCGGACTATCGGCACCTCCGTTACCCGGGCGTCCATTCCTTCCGGGGCGGGCGCATGGCCGCGAAATTGGCCTATGAGATGGCCGGGATTGCGAACCCCATGGAGGACCTCAGCTTCGTCGAGCTCCATGACGCCTATACCTCGTCGGAGATCCAGACCTACGAGGATCTCGGGCTCTGCCGCTATGGCGAAGGGGGGACGTTCGTCGAGTCGGGCGTGCCGTTCATGCCGGGTATCGACTACGGCATGGAATTGCCGCGCCAAGGGCGACTCCCGGTCAATCCCTCCGGCGGTCTTCTGGCCTGCGGGCATCCGGTGGGCGCCACGGGGTTGATGCAGGCGGTGCTCGCCTTCTGGCAATTGCAGGGCACCATCGGGACCCATCTCGGCGACGACCGGCTGCAAGTGAAGAATCCAAAACGCGGATTGATTCACAGCCATGCGGGAACCGGGACCTACATCACCGTTTCGATCATGGAAGCGGTGTGATGGAATCCGGGATGCGCGTGAGGGAATGGAGGGACACGCGGGGATGCAGAACAAAGGCACTATCGTCTATGGCCTCGATCCGCTGATCATCGGGGATCATTACGAGATCGACTACCGCCACAGTTATGCGCAGGATTCTCCGTTCTTCGTCGGGTTGAGCCGAGGCCGGTTGCTCGGTTCCCGCTGTACGGGGTGCGGGTACCTGTATGCCACGCCCCGCGCCCATTGTATGGAGTGCGGCGCCCCTACCGAGTGGCACGAACTGCCGTCGAGGGGCCGCGTCCATACGTATACGACCTGCCACTACGGGGGTGAGGCGTTTCTCGGTGAAACCCCCTTCACGCTGATCCTGGTCGAGTTCGACGGCGTCGACACGCTGCTGCTTTCGCGCCTCAAGGGCCTTCCGCCGGACGAGGTCCGGATCGGGCAGCCAGTGCTCGCGCGGTTCTCCAGCACTCCGTCGTTCAAGGTGACCGATGTCTGGTTCGAGCCTGCGGACAAAGCCTGATGCGGAAGAGATCCTGTCGCTGGTCGATCGGGTCAAGGGAGGAGACACCGCCGCGGTGTCCCGGATGATCACGCTGGCCGAGCGACAGGATTCAAGCAGCATGGCCGCGCTCACTCGGCTGGGCCTGAATATCGGGCGCGCCGCGGTGATCGGCATCACCGGCTATCCCGGGGCGGGCAAAAGCACGCTGGTGGATCGACTCATCGCGGCCTATCGGCGGCTCGGAAAGAGGGTCGGCGTGTTGGCCGTCGATATCAGCAGCCCCGTGACCGGCGGGGCGATCCTGGGCGACCGGGTCAGGATGCAGGACCATGCCGGCGATCCGGGAGTGTACATCCGCAGCATGGCGACCCGCGGGCATCACGGGGGATTGGCGCGCGCCACGCGGGCGGCAGCGGCGGTCCTGGAAGCGGCCGGCTACGAGGTCGTCCTGATCGAGACGATCGGCGTCGGGCAGGACGACCTCGAGATCGTGGACGTGGCCGACGTCGTGGTGGCCGTGGTCGCGCCCGGGCTCGGAGACGAAATCCAAGCCATGAAGGCCGGCTTGTTGGAAGTGGCGGACATCGTGGCGGTCAACAAGGGAGACCACCAGGGGGCCGACGCGACGCTCAAGGATTTGCGAGCCTGGTGCCCTCGCGTCCTGCGCACCGTCGCGGTGACGGGTGAGGGCGTGCCGGAACTGCTCTCGGCGATTGCGGAACGACAACGGGTGCAGGATCTCGGTGGTGCGGCGATGAAGGCCCCTTCGCCGGTGTACTCGAACGGTTGAGGAGCGGGAGGACGGGAGAGGTCAGACGTCAGATGAGAGACAGAAGCGGTTTCTTGCGACGGCATCGATGAAGGCAGCCTGCGAATGGAGAGGATAGAGCCCACGGGACGGGCGTTGTGGAGCACGACATGACTCACCAACTGCTGACCATCTCGCATCACGTGGCGCGCATTACCTTTCACAATCCTCCGGCCAACGTGCTCAATGTGGCCGTTCTCAAAGAACTCGAAGAGAGTCTGAGCCAGGTGGAGACGGACTCCTACGTTCGTGCCGTCTTGCTGACCGGATCGGGGCGGTTTTTCTGCGCCGGGGCGGACATTCATGAGCTGACGCATCTGACGTCCGCTCATGCGGGAACGGAGTTCGCCTGGAGGGGGCAGGCCTTGCTCAATCGTATCGAGCGGTCGGACAAGCCGGTCCTGGCGGCAATCAACGGCACTTGTGTCGGTGGAGGGCTCGAATTGGCCTTGGCCTGCCACATCAGAATCGCCGCGGCGGGAGCCATGCTGGGCTTGCCGGAAATCAAGCTCGGACTGATCCCGGGATTCGGCGGCACGCAGCGACTCCCGCGAATCGTCGGCCCTTCTCGCGCGGCGGAAATGATCCTGACCGGCGACAGCATGACGGCGGAAGAAGCCTTGGCCCTCGGGCTGGTCAATCGGGTGGTCCCGCCCGGGGAACTGGTGAAGGAGGCCGAGGCTCTGGCTGGCGTCCTCATCGCCCGGGGAGTACGGGCGACTCAAGCCGCGCTCCACGCGATCAGAGGCGGGCTGGATATTCCGCTGGCGGAAGGGCTCGCCCGCGAGGCGGAACTGTTCGGCCAACTGTGCGCGAGCGAGGAGAAGAGACAGGCGACCCAAGCGTTCGTCGAAAAACGCCCGCTCAATCCGGCAGAAACGGAAGCGGGATGAGGAGAAGGGACAAGCGTCACTCGTCAATCGTAAGGGAAGGGGAACAACGTCAATCGTCACGCGCCAGCCGTCAATCGAAAGAGACGTCGAGCGACTCGGGCGAGCCGGATCTCCGCATCGATTGACGAGTGACCAGTGGCGTATCCGATGCGAGGTCTCTATGTTGGCCGAGCGTCTCGCCCGCTATACCGAGTCCTTGTGCTACGACGACCTGCCCGAGAACGTCGTGCATGAGGTGAAACGGCGGATTCTCGACAGTCTGGGGTGCGCGTTCGGCGCATGGAACGCGCCGCCCTGCCGGATTGCCCGTCGGATCGCGCAGTCCGTCCGTGCGCCGGGCGGCGCAACGGTGTGGGGCACCACCTGGAAGACCACGCCGGATCTCGCGACCTTCGCCAATGGCACGCTGGTCCGGTACCTCGATTTCAACGACACGTACCTCTCCAGGGAGCCGGCCCATCCCTCGGACAACATTCCGGCGATCCTTGCGGTGGGTGAATGGGCACAGGCGTCCGGTAAGCGGGTGATCCAAGCGATCGCGGCGGCCTATGAAATTCAATGCCGACTCTGCGACGCCGCGGCCTTGCGGCCCCGGGGCTGGGACCATGTGACGTACGGGCCACTGTCGTCGGCCCTCGGTGCGGCCAAAGTGATGAAGCTGTCCGACCATCAGATGACGCAGGCCGTCAACCTGGCGGGGGTGGCCAACGTGGCGCTCCGGCAGACCCGGGTGGGCGATCTCTCCATGTGGAAAGCCTGCGCCTTCTCCAACGCGGCCCGCAACGGCGTCTTCGCGGCGCTCTTGGCCAAAGGCGGGATGACGGGCCCTTCACCGATCTTCGAGGGAGAGAAGGGATTCATGAAGCTAGTGTCGGGGTCGTTCGAACTGCCGCCCCTGGCCGGCGAGGCGGGACCGGGCGGGTCTTCGTCGCCGTTCATGATCCTCGGCACGTACATCAAGCACTTCCCGGTGGAATACCACGCCCAAACCGCGGTCGAGGCGGCGCTGGTGCTGCGCGGCGAGTTGCACGACAGGGAGGGGGCGGGCGCCATCGACCGCCTGACCGACGTGGAGATCGGAAGCTACGACGTGGCCATCGAGATCATCGGGCGCGACCCAGAAAAATGGCATCCGACGACGAGGGAGACGGCCGACCACAGTTTCCCCTATTGCGTCGCCGTGGCGCTGCGCGACGGCCGAGTCACGCCCCATTCCTTCGATTCGGAACGGTTGCGCGATTCCGGGTTGATCGAGCTGATGAAAAAGATCCGCATCGTCCGCGAGCCGGCCTTCGCCGATCGGTATCCCGCGGCCATGCCGACCAGGCTGACGGCGAGAACCATGGCGGGCCGCACCTACGTGAAACAAGTCGACGTGCCCGTGGGCCATCCCGGCCACCCCATGTCCGATCAGGACGTGGAACGCAAGCTGCGCCGACTGGCGGCCGGTCGCGTGGCTCGTGGGCGGATCGACCGGTTGTTCGAGTATGTGTGGACGTTGGAGCGACAGAAGAACATCGGCACCCTGATGCCCCTGCTCGGCGTCCAGGCGAAAGGGTAATGTGCGGGCGAACGTCGAGCATGGGGCGGGGATGAGCGGACCGGTCGGAACCAAAGGTGCCCGTGTGCGTGAGGTGTTGAGGACCCGCGCGGTGGCGATTCCCGGGGCCTTCAACGCGCTGACCGCCATGCAGATCGAACGGGCCGGCTATGAAGCCGTGTATCTGTCCGGGGCGGGGTTGTCGGCCTGTCGTGGAATGCCGGATACCGGGCTCTTGTCGCCGGCGGAGGTGGTGGCCGAAGCGTCACTGCTCGCCAGGGCCGTTTCCATCCCCCTCATCGTCGATGCGGATACGGGGTACGGGCCGCCCGAGGCGGTGGGGGAGGCGGTCCGCGCCTTCGAGCGGGCCGGAGCGGCCGCGATGCAGATCGAGGATCAGGAGACGGCCAAGAAATGCGGGCATCTTCCGGGAAAGCGGGTCATACCGGTTTCCGGCATGGTCGCCAAGATCGAGACGGCGGTCCGGGCACGGTCCGATCGGGATTTCCTGATCATCGCGCGGACGGATGTCCGGGGTGTGGAGGGGCTGGACGCGGCGATCGAACGCGCGGTGGCCTATGCCGGGGCCGGTGCGGATGCCTTGTTCCCCGAGGCGTTGGAAACGGCGGAGGAGTTCCGAATTTTTGCGGAAGCGATGAAACGGAGGGGCGTCATGATCCCGTTGATCGCCAACATGACGGAGTTCGGCAGGACGCCCTATCTGAGCGTGCGCGACTTCGAGTCGTTGGGCTACCGGGGCGTTCTGTTCCCGGTGACGGCGCTTCGGGCCGCGGCCAAGGCCGTCGAGCAATTGCTGGTCGAACTCAAACTGTTCGGCACGCAGCGGGATTGGCTGGATCACATGATGACGCGGCGGCAACTGTACGACTTGCTCGGGTACGAGGATCAGGCGGAGCCACGATTGGAGCAGCCATGAACCAGGCGAGGGAATGGACGATCGCGAGCCAGGCGGTGGATCAGGCCCCCTACAGTCCGGGTTTGGAGGGAATCATCGCCGGGGAGTCGGCGCTCTGTCAGGTCGATGAGGGCGCGGCGGGTCTTCGGTATCGCGGGTATGCAATCGGCGACCTGGCCGAGCACGGCAGCTTCGAGGAGGTGGCGTACCTGCTCCTCTTCGGCCACCTGCCGACGAGCAAGGAGCTGGAGGACATGTCGGCGACCCTGGCGCGCCACCAGATCCTTCCCGATCCGGTTCGGCGCTTCCTGGAGGACCTGCGCCCCTCGATGCACCCGATGGACGTGCTGCGCACGGGCATTTCCTGGCTGGGGTTGTGCGATCCGGAGGCGCGCGACGGCTCGCACGACGCCAACGTCAGAAAATCTCTGCGGCTGATGAGCCAGCTTCCTCTCCTGGTGGCGGGGGCCCACCACAGGATGGCCGGCGGCGCATCGCGTTCGCCCGACCCGGCCCTCGGGTTCGCCGGGAACCTGCTCTGGCTCATGACCGGCCGAAGGGGCGACGCGCTTGCGGAGGCCATGGTCCGAGTGCTGAACGCTTCGCTCATTCTGTACGCTGAGCACGAGTTCAACGCGTCCACGTTCGCCGCCCGTGTCGCGGCCTCGACCCTCACCGATCTGCACGGCGCCGTGACGGCCGCCGTGGCGACGTTGAAAGGGCCGCTGCATGGCGGGGCCAATGAAGCCGTCGCCTCGATGTTGGTCGACATCGGGAGCCCGGATCGCGCGGACTCGTGGGTGCACGAGGCATTGGCGCAGAAGCGCCGCGTGATGGGGTTCGGCCATCGCGTCCTCCGGCAGGGGGATGCGCGTTCGGCGATCATTCAGCGAGAGGCCGAACGACTCAGCCACCTGTGCGGCGAGACCCGTTGGTACGACATCGCCTCCGCGGTCGACCGTCTCGTGCAGAAGGAGAAAGGCCTCTATCCGAATCTCGACTTCTACACGGCGGTGGCCTACCTCCTGATGGGTATTCCACATGAGTTGTATACCCCATTGTTCGTCTGTTCGCGGATCACCGGATGGTGCGCCCACGTCATCGAACAACAGGACCACAATCGGTTGATCCGGCCTCGCGCCCGCTATATCGGACCGGAGCCACGACCCTATGAATCTCTTGACCGACGTTGACCGGAGAATTGCGCAGGCGCGCGAGAAGGTGGGAGCCGCACCGGTCCCGCCCTGGTCTTCGTTTGCCGAGTTCTTTCGGGCGCGCATTCACGATCGCGCGTTGGTCCAGCGGCCCTTTCTCTCCTACTACGACGAGGATCGGCGAGAGTCCCGCTCCTACACCTACGGCGAGTTCGGCCTGGCGGTCGAGCGGACGGCGGCGTTTCTCCACGAGCGACTCGGGCTCGGGCGGGGCGACCGGCTGGCCACGATTCTGTTCAACCACGATCTCACGGCGATCGTGTATTTCGCGGCCTGGACCCTGGGGGTGGCCGTGGTCCCGATCAACGTCGAGGAGCCAACGGAGCGGAAGCGCTTCATTCTGGATCATTCGGAAGCCGCGGCGGCGTTGTGCTGGCGGGACCGGTACGATGAAATCGCCGACCTGCGGGGCGACCTTCCCGCGCTCCGGCATGTCGTCGCGATCGGGGACCACGGATTCCTCGAGGACCGGGAACTCGACGGGCCGGGACTCCACGGGCGTACGCCCGTCTCTCCGCGGGGTGCGCCGCATGCCGTGCGACTCGAAGACGAGGCGCTGATCATCTACACGTCCGGGACGACCGGTCCTCCCAAGGGCGTGGTGCTGACGGCCGCCAATCTGCTCATCGATGCCGACGCCATCTCCGACTGGCACGGGTTCGGCCTCACCTCGCGCTTGATGTGCGTGTTGCCCATTCACCACGTCAACGGCATCGTGGTGACGCTGGTCACGCCGTTCTACTGCAAGGGCGGCACCGTGCTGAATCGGCGGTTCAAGACGGGGCAGTTCTGGCGCCGTCTCCAGGAGGAGCAGGTGACCTGCGTCAGCGTCGTGCCCACCCTGCTTGAGTTTCTCTTGGATGCGAACGAAAACGTGACGTCCTACCGTCTGGAGAATTTCGGAGGCTTCATCTGCGGGGCCGGTCCGTTGCTCAAGGAGACGGCGATCCGGTTCGAAGACCGGTTTCGCTTCCCCATCCACCATGGCTACGGATTGTCCGAAACCACCTGCTATTCCTGCTTTCTGCCCCCTGACCACTCCCACGAGGAACATCGCGACTGGCTGACGGGCCATGAATTCCCCTCGATCGGGATTCCGGTTCGCCACAACCTGATGACGATCCTCGACGAGACGGGCGCCTTGCTTCCGGAGCAGACGCGAGGGGAGATCTGCATCCGCGGGGCCACGGTCTGCGCGGGCTATCTGAAGCGGGAGGACGCGAACGAGGCGGCCTTCCAGTGGGGGTGGTTTCGCTCGGGGGACGAAGGATATTACATCTCCGACGCCAAGGGACGGCCGTTCTTCTTCATTTCTGGTCGCCTCAAGGAGTTGATCATTCGCGGCGGGGTGAACATCGCGCCGCTCGAGATCGACGACGCCTTGAAAAGCCATCCCGCCGTGCGGTTCGCCATGGCCGTGCCCTTCGAGAATCGGTATTACGGCGAAGAGATCGCCGCGTATGTCGTCCCCAAGGAGCCCGCCTCCCCGCCGTCGGCGGGAGACGTCCTGGCCCATTGCCGGGGGCGTCTCCCGTTTTCCAAGCGGCCCAAGGTGGTGGTGATCGGCCAGGAGGTGCCGTACACGTCCACCGGCAAACCGAAGCGACTCGAACTCAAGACCCGCTTGGCGCCGGCCCTCGCCGCCTATCGGGACATCCAGTTCAGGGAGCCGGAGGGACTCCCGTGACGGCCTGAGATGAGCACGCTCCTCAAAGGATTCGAGCGGATCGAAGAGGCCCGCGAGCGGTTGACCGGCGCGAGCTTCATGGCGGGCCTCTACGACGGCCGTCCGGACTTCGACCTGCTGCTGCCGCCGCCCGAGCCGCTGGAGGAAAAAGCCGCCGGGGAGGCGTTCTGCAAGCAGGTCAAAGCGTTCCTGCTGCAGGAGGTGGATCCGGACGAAATCGAGCGCACCGCGAAAATCCCCGACCGCGTGCTGCGCGAGCTTTTCAAGCTCGGCGTCTTCGGCATGAAGATTCCGAAGGAATACGGCGGGCTCGGCTTTTCTCACGCGAACTACGGGCGCGTCCTCACGCTGATCGCGAGCTGGAGCAACATTCTCTCCTTGACCGTGGCGGTGCCGCAGTCCATCGGCATCGCCATGCCCGTCTGGTTGTTCGGCAACGAGGACCAGAAGCGCAAGTACCTGCCGCCGGTTGCCAGAGAGGCGATCTCCGCCTTCGCGTTGACGGAGCCCGCCACCGGATCGGACGCCGCGAACGTGCGAACGGAAGCCGTATTGGACTCGTCCGGCAGGCATTTCCTTGTCAACGGCGAAAAACTCTGGTGTACGAACGGGCCGATCGCCCGGTACGCCACGCTGATCGCGCGTGTGCCGGCTCGCCGGGTGGAACGAGGGGGCGCGAGCGAGTGGGTGCCGGCGGTCCGGGGGCGAGGGGCGGATGATCGGGTTCATACGGCGTTCGTCCTGGACATGACAGCGCCGGGCGTGATGATGCGGCAGCGCTGTCAATTCGAGGGTTGTCGCGGGATCGAAAACGCCCACCTGACCCTCACGGACGTGCGGATTCCGGTCGAGGACGTGATCGGCCAGGTCGGCAAGGGACTCAAGTATGCCTTGACGATTTTGAACGTCGGGCGCGCGGTGAGCATTCCCGCCATCTGCCTCGGCATGGCGAAGCAGGCGTGGCAGCCGACGCTGGACCGGGCCAACACGCGGGTCACATTCCAGAAACCTCTGGCGGAGCGCCAGACGCAACAGATCAGGATCGGCCGGATGGCGAGTCACCTCTCTGCCATGGAGGCGCTCGCGACCTTGGTCTGGCGTCTCGCCGATCAGCACCGGTATGACATTCGTATCGAGGCTGCGATCGTGAAGATGTTTTGCTCCGAGCACACCATCCGATTCGTGCGGGACGCCCAGATTCTCTTCGGCGGGATGGGCTACGAAACGGCGGAGTCGAAGAAGGCCCGCGGCGAGCCCGCCTTCGGGATCGAACAATTGGTTCGGGACGCCGAGATGTACCGGATCGGGGAGGGAGCGACGGATATTCTGCGGCCGTTCGTCGTCCGCGAGGGGCTCAGTCACCACCTGGACCGGGCGACGGCCTTCTATCGGGACGATCTCTCCGTGCGCCAACGTCTCGGGCAGCTCTGGCACGGCCTCGGGTTCTACGTTCCCTGGTATCTTCGCCAGTGGCGGCGACGACCGATTCCGGGGCGGCGCGAGTTCCAGCATCCCGAGGTTCTGCCGCGCCTTCGGTTCGTCGAGCGCATGAGCCGCCGGCTCGCGCGTCGGGTGTTCCATGTCCTGGTGCGATTCCGGGCCTCGTTCCGCGACGAGCAATACCTCCAGGACAGGATCGAGGCCGTGGGCGAGGATCTTCTGGCGATGGCCGCCACGGTGCTCCACGTCGAGCGGTGCGCGCGCCTGGAGGGCCGGACCTCGGTGTGGGAACTGGCCGAGACGTTTTGTGCCGGCGCCACCCAGCGCGTCGAGCAGGCGCTTCGGGAACTGCAACGGGGACCGGACCACCTGTCGGCACGGGTCGGGGCCCATGCGCTGAAAGGGTATTACCCGACGCTGTCCGAAGGCATCATTCGTCGCCGGTTGGAGGACTATCTTCCTCGCGATGGTTCGCGCGAACCGACGCCGGCGCCGAGGGAGTCCGCCGAGACGCGAGCCATGGCGGCGAAGGGCCGGCCTTGAGCCCGAGCGAAGTTTAGGCCCGAGCTTGGACACCGATGCGGTCGCTCCCGGTCCGTGGGCCTGGACCGACCGAGTCCCCGCGGGGCTGCCTCTTGACCGGGTGGCCGGCAGGGAATAAAGTGAATCGGTTGTGAGGACCGCCTCGCTGGCTGAGGTGGCGTCATGGTTCTCCCAGGGACAGAGATTCTATGGGACGGACCTGGCGGGTGTGACCCTCTCCCCGATCGAGCATTCCCCATTATCCAGCGGAGTTGCGACCGTGCCGCGGCCTGGTGCCGGCGACAGGCGGAGGCCCAGCCTGGCGGCTATGCTCCCTCGCCGACCACATGGAGCGTCGAAACTGTTTTTCGGTCCCGACCATCATGCGATCGAGGCGACGCGAATACGAGCGCGCCTATTTGGTCCGTCGTCCGTCGTCGCGATCGATCACCCAAGGGAGGATGACATGAGGAACCGGTTCAACATCATCGACATCGTGGTGGGCGTCGGCATGTGCGCGATCGTTTTCGGCGCGCTGCTGTTTTTTCTCGCCGCGAACGGGACGCTGCAGGGTTCGCCCCCGCCGACGCTGGGGACCGCGCAGGCATTCGAGGTGCGCGGCGACCTGGCCGCGTTACAGCCCATGTTGGGTCAGGCCATCGTCGAGGACGCGATGCTCGCCCGCCGCTCGGAGGAGGCGACCGCGGACGCCGCGAACGAGTGGCTCAGGGCGACCCTGGCGCAACGGGAGTTGGAATCGCTCCCGGGTGGACCGCTTGGAAGCGTGATGCGTGATGCGGGCGCGATGGTGGCTGGACATGCCGCGCGCGTCCAGGGCGTGATGGGCCGCGCGATCGTGAATTTCACCGGGCGCGGGATGCGTACCGGGGTGATCGCGCCGAGCGCGGATGAGTCGATGTACAACGCCCGCATGATCGCCGCGACGGAAGCCATGGGGCAACGGCTCGACGAGGAGTTTGCGGCAACCTGGCAGGCGGTCCTCGGGCGGCGCATCGTGGAGGCGATCCAGGATCATGCGAAGCGCGCGGGCGCAATTCAGGAGCGGCTGGGGGCGTCCCTCGTGCACATGGCGCAGGCGGGCATCGCGCTCGACGAGGGGCGAGGCGATACGCAGTACCGATTGGCCAGTCTGGCCTTCGCGTCCAGGCAATTGGAGCTGGCGGCGGGAGAGAGCGGAAGCCTGTTGGCGCGCGGTGCCGAGCCGGCAGCCGTCGCCATGGCCCCGACGCCGATCGTCTGGCCCGAGGTTCCCATGGGTATGATGGTGGTGGCGCTGCTGGCCTTGGCGGCCGTCTTCATGGGAGGCGTCCTCATGGCTGCGAACACCCGAGAGGCAAAAGCGTTGGCGGAACGGCAGCGAGAGGCGTCCCGCTGGGTCTTTCGCATGGCCTCGTAGGCCAGCCGGCGCTGACGCGCCCCGGTCCTCGCGCGGCGGTCCGTCGATCGAGTCGGCAGGAGGCCCGAGGCCTCCTGCCGACGGGGTTGCGCGAGGGGGCGGCAA
The DNA here is from genome assembly GCA_039794185.1 of Candidatus Inralta sp. Taxonomy (GTDB): domain Bacteria; phylum Nitrospirota; class Nitrospiria; order Nitrospirales; family Nitrospiraceae; genus BQWY01. Next base: position 59,778 of record JBDIVW010000023.1, read on the forward strand.
GAGCGCTCCTGTCTCCGTACTCCTCACCTCTCACCTGCTTCTCCCCGCTGGTTCTTTACGCAGATCTCATCGCTCTCGACCGGGAGATCGGCGACTACGTGATCGTTCATGAGCTGCTCCACTTCTTCGTTCCGAACCCCGGGAAACTATGGAAGCGTCTCATGCGGGCGCATCTGGGGGATTATGAGGTCGTGAGAGCGCGACTCCCGGCAAGGCACACAGCGAGGGACAGGAGGTAGGGCGTGGGCGACGCGTTCTCTACGGTCTGAAGGTTCAGCCTGCCGAGGAAGCTTTCACTTGGTTGCCAATTCTTGGTCCCCCTTCATTACGTCTCGCCGCCTTCCCGAGTGACAATAGTCATGCCCAACGGCATTACCAGTACCGTGACGAAGTGCCGGCACATAGCTGCAGGATGCTACTCAGGCCGGAGCGGCAACCGATTCGCAGCAGAATCCGGTGGGACCGACTGTCAGGGGGTGCCCCCCTGGTGACCCGCCCGCGTGCTCGATCATGCTCGTCGATGCGCGGGCAGGAGGGGCTAGCCTGACCGGTCGTGGACGTGTCGAGGGTATGGCCCTGGATGAGTCACGCTCTTGGCGGCGGCTTACGTGGCGGCGTCGACCCGCTCGGCCAGCTCGCGGAGCGGGGAAGCGATCTCCACGGGATAGGAGGCGGGGTTGTCGAGACGACGCAACCCCGCCGGGAGGGCGGCAAGGCGCGAGGCCGTGTCCCGCCGCAGTTCGGTTAGCGGCCCGGCCGGGGCGAGGCGGCGTCCTGCCCGCATGACGGGCGCCAAGAGCGCCGTGCCGCCGGGTGAAGGGGCGGTGGCCAAGGTCACGACGTCCCCGGCCATGGTGCCGGTGGCGTCGTAGCGACGGTAGACCTGCTTCGGACCCGGCCAGGTCGCCTTGCCCTCCGAGCGCTTGCGGCAGGGACGCCCCGCATACTCCTGCAATTTGTACGCGCAGTCGAGGGACGGCGAATCCGCCGACGTGGTCATGGCGGTCCCGACGGCGAAACTGTCGATCGGCGCCTCGTCGGCGATCAGCTTCTGCAAGCGATACTCGTCGAGGTTCCCGCTTGCCAGAATGTGCGCGTCGCGGAGTCCGCCCTCGTCGAGGATGCGACGGACCTTGCGGGCGTGCTCGGCGAGGTCCCCGCTGTCCAGTCGCACGCCGCGAATGGTCAGCCCCTTAGCCTTCAATGTCGCGGCGAGCTCGACGACCTTTCGGGCGCCCGCTTCCGTGTCGTACGTATCGATGAGCAGGACGGAGTGCGCCGGCTGGGCGGACGCGAAATGCGCGAAGGCCTCGCGCTCGTCCTGATGAGCCTGGACGTAGGAATGCGCCATCGTGCCGTAGATGGGGATATCGAAGGCTCGCCCGGCCAGGACGGTGGCCGTGCCGGCGAATCCGGCGAGATAACTGGCTCGCGCCGCCAGCAACCCGGCCTCGGCGCCGTGCGCCCGGCGCAGTCCGAAGTCGATAAGCGGTTTGTCTCCGGCGACGAGGACCGAGCGGACCGCCTTGGACGCGATGAGCGTCTGGAAATTCAGCAAGTTCATCACGCGAGTTTCGACGAGTTGCGCCTGGGGAAGCGGAGCCGTGATCCGCAGCATCGGCTCGTGCGGGAACACGATCGTTCCCTCCGGCATCGCCTCGACGTCTCCCGTAAATCGCAAGCCTGCGGCGTATTCCAGAAATGGCGGGGCGAATCGGCCGGTGTGACGCAGCCAGTCGATCTCGTCCGCCGTGAAGCGCAGGGTTTCCAGAAATTCGAGAACCTGCTCCAAGCCGGCCGTCATGAGGAATCCGCGATTCGGCGGCAGCTTGCGGATGAAGAATTCGAACACGGCGGTGTCGAGCATGCCCTGTTCGACATAGGCCTGCGCCATCGTGAGTTCGTAGAGATCGGTGAGGAGGACGCTGGCGAGGGCGAGCGTCACGCGAGGTCCTCGATGCGGACTGGGACGGCGCCCAGGCGAATCATCTCCTGCTCGGCCTGCTGTCCGTCGAGCGCCCCCACGTTGACGGCGCAAATCCCGTCCATCAACAGATATACGGCATAGCCGAGCGTCAATCCGTCCTTGACGCTGTTCAGGACGCAATAGTCGGTGGCAAGCCCGCCGACGAAGAGCCGCCGCACGCCCCGTGCGCGCAGCTCCTGGTCGAGCGGCGTGTCTTGAAAGGCCGAATAGGCTTCCCGCTCTCGTGCGGTCGCCTTGTAAATGATCACGGCCTGCGGCGGCGACGGAAAGGACGGCGGGGGCAGGGCGCCCGGCGTACCGGCCACGCAATGCACCGGCCAGGGACCGCCGTGCTCTTTAAAGGAACAGTGGTCGGGAGGGTGCCAGTCCCGAGAGAGCACGATCGGTAATCCGACGGCTTGGAATCGCGCGATGTAGCCCTTCAGTGTCGGCAAGATTCGATCGCCCCCGGCAATCCCCAGCGCGCCGCCCGGGAGAAAATCGCTCTGGATGTCGGCGATGAGCAGGCCGTCCCCTGCCGTGAGTGCGATCATATCTGGTTCCCCCAGACCGGCGCGGCCCGCCGCTGGCCCCCTCGGGCGTCCGGTCACAACTTGTAGCCGATCGTCCGGAGCAGCGCGCGCCGGTCTCGGACGTCCTCGGGACCTTCGATGCCGTTCGGTGCCTGTCCGTCGACGACGCCGAGAATCGCGCGGCCCAGCTCCGTTTCCGCCACGATCACCTGCGCGGGATTGGCGGTGGCGCAGAAGATCGCACAGGTCTCGGGAACGTTCCGGATGGCCGGAAGCACGTTGATCGGATAGCAGTCTTTCAACAGGATGAGAAAGCAGTGGCCCGCGCCGATCGATCGGGCGTTGTGCCCGGCCAGTGCCGCCAGCGCCCCGTCGGTGCCGCTCGTTCGGATCAGACAGGGGCCCGAGGCCTCGCAGAATGCCAGGCCGAAAACGATTCGGGGCACGGCGTTTACGAGCGCCTCGTGGAGATCCTCCACCGTCTTGATGAAAGGCGCTTGGCCGAGAATGACGTTGGCGCCTTCCGGCCGCTCGATGGTCACGGACTGCAGGACGATCGGCATGACTCTCCAGGGATCGTGTGCTCAGCTTTTCTTCGCGGTCTTGGCGACGAAGGACGTAATGATCTGTTCCATGCGCGCACTGCCGCAGTGCGGGCAGCGTGCGCTCTTCGCCTCGTGCTCTTTCAGCGTCATGGCGACCAGCGATTCCTTCCCGCAATCCAGGCATTTGAAGTCGTACATAGGCATGGGAGCCCCCTTCCGTTACGGAGCCGGTCGTCTTCGCGCGCGGGTGTAGCCGACGGAGGACGGGCCGCGGGCGTCCTCCTGTGTGGTCGCAACCGGGCCCTCGGCCGCCATCGGCTGGCTCCAGTTCGCCACGAGTTGGGCCATCTCCTCCAGACGCAGATCGACGCGCTCGTAGAGGCTTTGTTCCGGAAACAGCCCTTGCGCGTCCCGCTCGCCGGCGGGGACTCCCGTCAATAACTCGATCGCATCCTCGATCGTGTTGACGCCGTAAATCGAGAACCGGCCCTCCTCCACCGCCGTGACGACCTCGCGCCGGAGCGCCAGGTGTTTCATGTTTCGCGCGGGAATGACTACCCCTTGGTTTCCGGTGAGTCCTCGGCGCGAGCAGGTTTCAAAGAACCCCTCGATCTTTTCGTTCACTCCGCCGATCGGCTGAATCTCGCCGACCTGGTTGATCGAGCCCGTGATGGCCAGGTTCTGTCGGACCGGCACGTCGGCCAGGCTCGAGAGAATCGCCACCAACTCCGCGGCGGCGGCGCTGTCGCCTTCCACCTCCGAGTACGTCTGCTCGAACGTCAACGTGCTGCTGAGGGCGAACGGGTGGGCCCCGGCGAATTTGCCGGCGAGAAATCCGGCCAACGTCAGGACGCCTTTGCTGTGGATGTGGCCCGCGAGCTCGGCCTCCCGCTGGATGTCGATGACGCCTCGGGTGCCCACGAAGGTGCGCGCGGTGATGCGGCACGGCCGGCCGAAGGCGTAATCGCCGAGGAGATGCACGGACAGTCCGTTCACCTGCCCCACGACTGCGCCGTCGACATCCACCAGTACGGTCCCCTCGCGAATCTCGTCCTGGATCCATTGCTCGGGAAGATTGGACCGCCGCCGTCTCTGGGCGACTGCGGTTTCCACGTCCGCGCGTGTCACGAGCGCGTGATCGGCGCGGCGGGCGCACCAGGCCGCCTCGCGGACCAGGTCCCCGATCAGGCTGAATCGCAGCGACAAGCGATCGCGCCGTTCCGCCAGGCGAAAGGCCTCGCGGATCACCTCGGCCACGGCGTCGCTCGCAAAATGCGGCAGGCGCTCGTCGTGGCAGATACGGGCGATGAATTGGGCGTACTGCCGGTCCCGTTGCTCGTCCCGGGTCACGTCGACGTCGAAATCGGCCTTCACTTTGAAAATCTTGTGGAAGTCTTCCTCGTAGGCCTGGAGCAGGTGATAGAGCAGGGGTGGGCCTACCAGGATCACCTTCACGTCCACGGGAATCGGCCGCGGTTTGAGGCCGATGGTCGAGAATCCGAAGAAATCGCCCGCATCCTCGATCTTGACCTCGCAGGTCTTGAGCGTCCGCTTGAGCGCGTCCCAGGAGAGCGGCTGGCGGAGCAGATCGACGGCGTTGACGATCAGGTACCCGCCGCTGGCCAGCAATAGGGAGCCGGCCTTGATTTCCGTGAAGTCGGTGTAGATCACCCCGAGGTGGGCCTTGCGCTCGATCTTGCCCACGAGATTGGCATAGGTGGGATGCGTTTCGTCGATGACCGGGGCTCCGCCGTCCGTGGGGTGCTCTACCAGGAGATTGACCTGGTACCGCGTGAGGGTCGGTTTGGAGGGGCCGGTTTCCAATCCCATGATGGTAAGCGGCGACTTTTCATGGGGGAGGAAATCCTTGTAGTGCTCCACGACGTCGGCGCGCACACGATCCAGATAGGCGCAGACGTCGGGCATGTCGGCATAAGCCTGTTGGAGCGGCTCGAAGCGGTCATCCAGCACGCGCCTGACGACCTGCCGGTCGAGTTCGAGGAGTCGGCGTTCAGCCTCATGATCGAGGGCATGGATCCGGACCTGAAATTCACGGATTTCGCTTTCCAGCTCCTTCCGTTGTGCGTCGATCGCCTCGTGCTCCTTGGGCGAGAGCTGCTCGAGCTCCTCCTCCGTCATCCGGTGCCCGGCCTTCAGGGGCACCAGTCCGAAGCCCATGGGCAGTTCCTCGAAGCCGAAGCCGCGCTCCCGTCCGAACTCATGCAATTCGTGAAAGAGCGCCTTCTTGTGCGCGCTCGTCTCTTCCGAGATTTTCGCCCGGGCATCCAGGTAGGGCTTGCCTTCGAACAAGGCCGGGATGTCGTGACGCAGATTTTGGATGCAGGCGCCGATCGCCCGCTGGAACACACGTCCCTGCCCGGCCGGAAAGGACAAGGGGAGGGGCTGGGAGGGGTCCTGGAAATTATTGACGTAGCACCAATCCGGCGGCACCGCCGCCGGACGGGCCAGTCGCTTGACCATCCGTCTGACCAAGGAGCCTTTCCCGGTGCCGACCGGTCCTGAGACGAAGATATTGAACCCTGGGTTCCGCATGTGCAGACCGAATTCCAGAGCCTCGACGGGGCGCTCTTGGCCGATCGTCTCCTCCAGGGGATCCAGTTCCGTCGTGTCGGCAAATCCCAGCCGCTCCGGGTCGATGGCGGGAACCAAGGCGCTGACAGGGAGCTTGAACTTGCGTTCGGCGTCCATAACCGGGCTTCACCTGGTCGTCGGGACCGGGTTCACGGTGGTGGCCTGCAGCCCCTTTTCCCCTGGCTCGACGTTGAACACGACCTCGACCCCGTCCCCGAGTTCCTCGAAGGTGAGGCCGTGCAACGCGTGCTTGTGGAAGTACACCTCGCCTCCGCCCTCGGGCAGGATGAAGCCGTATCCCTTCCTCGGAAACACCTTGCTGACCACGCCGCGAAGGGGCGGCACGGGGGGTGTGCGGACCACTTTGCTCGACCGCTTCTCGCGAAACTTATCGATTTCCAAGGAGACCGCATCGAAGGCCTCACGAATGGCCTCTTCGAAGGTCTTCTCCTCCTTCCGAGCCGTAAGGACCTGGCGGCGGGGGAATGTCACGACGATCATGGCTTCGGCGACGTTTTTCAGTTTCTTGTGATGGCGGTTTTTCGTCAGTGTCACTCGCGCGTGGGTGATTTCGCTATGCACGCGGTGCAGGTCCTCCATCCGCTGTTCGATTTCGGCCTTCCATCGGGGGGTCATCGCCACGTTGCGGCTTTGAATTTCCAGGTCCATAGCTCCTCCGTCTGCGTCAACGGCGTCCCGGCGCTCGTGATCTCCTTCCACGCAAAGGGTGTGCCCTGAATGGGGCGCCAGGCTTCTGGCGGCAAAATCGACGAAACAGGCGCCGGCGCGGGCGCCGGCCGACTGAGCCCGCCTTCCACGGGAGGGGTGGCGGTGCGGTCTGTTGCATTTCTCCCCAACGTTGAGGGCCACGGGTGAAGCCCAATGCGCCAGGAGAACGGGTGTGAATCGTTCCCGCTCGGTGCTCTCGGGAACGGGAATGCGATTTGCGTCTCCCTGGTTCGTGGCTACGCTGACGAAGCGCGTCCTCGAGGCCTACCTCATCCAGCAATTCGGCCCCCGGACCGAACTGCTGTCCTACGGCCGAATCGGACAGGAGTCGTCGGAGTCCACGCTGAAAGGTTTCGGGTACGGCAAGCCGATTCGGCTGAACTGTCGCATCGACGGCCGGCCCCGAAGTTTCGTGCTCGAGACCATGAGTCCTGGCCCGTTCGGACACGAGCATCCGGCGGACCGTGCCCAAGCCATGCTGTGGGACTACGATTCCTATGGGCGGCTGGCGCGCCACGTCAAAGCCGTGGATGTGGGAGCCTTTGCGAGGGACGGCCGGCTTTTTTCGGTTGCGCCGGCCGAGGAATTCTTTGTCCTGACGGAATGGGTCGAGGGAGAGAGCTACCACCTCGACTTCGAACGTGTGATGAAAACGGGGCGTTTGTTGCCGAAGGATCGCCGGCGCACCACGGCCTTGGCCCGCTATTTGGCGACCATCCACCGCGTCAAATGCAACGATCCGGATTTGTACCGGCGGCGCCTGCGCGAGCTGATCGGTCATGGCGAATGCATCATGGGGCTCACGGACAGCTACCCCGAGCGCTTCGCCTTCATCGACAGCGCGCTGCTCCAGGACATCGAATCCGCGTGTAACCGCTGGCGATGGCGCTTACGCGGCCGTGCCGAACGCCTGAGCCAGGTTCACGGCGATTTCCATCCCTGGAACATCCTGTTCCGGTCCGGGACGGAGTTCATGGTCTTGGATCGGTCACGCGGCGAGTGGGGGGAGCCGGCGGACGACGTCACCGCCCTGACGGTCAACCATCTGTTCTTTTCGTTGCGACGCTGGGGGAGCCTGATCGGACCCTTCGAAAAGCTGTTCCGCCAGTTCTGGGAGGAGTACATCCATCACAGTCGAGACCGCCGGGTACTGGAGACGGCGGCCCCCTTTTTCGCCTTTCGAGGGCTCGTCATTGCCAGCCCTCTGTGGTATCCGAACCTGACCATCACCGTCCGTCGTCGATTGTTCAATTTTATTCGGAACGTGTTGGCGATAGAGCGCTTCGATCCGGCCGAGGTGAATCGCTACTGCCGGGAATGAGCGACGAACGGCAAGGGCCGAGGACGAGGGGGCGCGAGGTCCTGATCCCCTCGTGTGGATCAGCGGAAGACCAACACCGGACAGGGCGCACGATGCAGCGCCGTGTGCGAGACGCTGCCGAGGACGAATCGGGTCACGCCCTGGCGGCCCCTGGTGCCCAACAGGAGCAAGTCCGGTTTGAGCTTGTCGGCCTCTTCGAGGATGGCCGCGGATGGGACGCCGATTCGTGCTTTCGGCATGACGCGATAACCGAGCGCGCCGATTTTCTTGGCCGTCTCGTCCACGAACCACGCGCCCCGTTCGAGCACGGCGCGCTCCATCTCCTGACTCACGACCGCCCCCGCCGGCCAGGGCGGAGGCGAGAACGGCAGAACGGTCAGACACGTGATCTCCGGTGTCGCGCGAAACGGGTTGGCCGTTAAGAACGACAGCGCCCTCTGCGCATCGCCCTCACCTTCGACCGCCAGCAGCACCTGCCGAAGCGACCTGAGAGGACGGTTCACGATCAGCACCGAACAGGGCGACTGGCTAAAGACCCGATGGGAGACGCTTCCGACCAGGAGCTCCTTCACCGGACTCAACCCCCTTGACCCGAGGACCATCAGATCGATGCGGAGGTCCTTCGCCATGGACACGAGGACGTCGGAGGGTTTGCCGACTTCCAGTCTCGGCTGGCAAGGTCCGACATCCAACGGCAGAATCGCCTGCATCTGCCGGAGGACGCGCCGACCTTCTTGCTCCATCGACTCTTTCGTCCGAAGGAACAGCTCGTCCGAGACTTCCGGCATCATCATGGGATAGGCCGGGACCGGGACATCCACGACATGGACCAGCGCGACGTCCTCCGCTCGCGCTAGGTGCGCAAGGGCCTGCACGGCTTGGTGCGACTGATCCGAACCGTCTATGGCGACCAGGATGCGCATGCTGAGTTCGCCCTTCGTGGGAATGATAAATGGGTCGGCAACACCTCAAGAGACAGCGGCCGGTTTCACCCTCTCAGTGGCATTCGGTAGGGCAGAAGAACAGCACGTACACGACGATCGCCACGGCCATGGCGATTGCCCCCGCGAGCCACCATTGTGCCTGAGTCATGGAGCCTCCCCTCTGCTGGTGAGTGAGCAAGAGAAGTGCCACTCGCAAGCGCCGCCTCTCAAGAGTTAGGTGTCCGGGATGGGCCCGGTCGAGCCGAACGGTGCGACAAGGGTCTGAGCATTCCGCTCCGCAGGCGCTTGATAAATCGCGGGACTGGTTCCCTGCTGGGTTGTTGTAGCCTTTTGCGACATTCCCGGCATGCTTCCTGTAGCAGGACACCCCGGCGATGGAGAAAAGGGCAGTGCGAGGGGGACGTTTCCCCACTTTACGCCGGAATTCTCGATCCACACCCACGGGGGCCGATGGCATTCGGCTTGCTCAGACCTTCCACATGGAGAAGGGAGGCCCCATGCCGGAGCGATCGTTCGAAAAGATCCTCGTGCCCGTCGATTTTTCTCCCTGTTCCGAAGAGGCGTTCCGCTTGGCGGTGTCGCTCGCTCGAGTCTACCAATCCGAGGTGCTCCTGCTGCACGTCATCGACCGGCGGGCTCTTGATGCGTTGAACCGCGCCGGGCTGGCGCCGCCCTCGGAGGAACGAGGGCAGATCAAACGGTTGCGCCATCATGCCCGCCTGAATGCCCGTCGTTTGTTGGAACTGGACGACGCCAAGGGGGTTGCCATCCGGCGCCTGCTTGAAGAAGGCGTGCCGTTTGTGGAGATCGCCAAGGTGGCGCGCGCCGAACGGGTCGGTTTGGTGGTCATGGGAAGTTACGGCGGCACGGTCGGGAGCGTGGACAAGATTTTCTTCGGCAGCACGGCGGAAAAGGTCGTCCGGACCGCCGGGTGTCCGGTGCTCACGGTGCCGCTCTCGGCGCGCCCCGTGTCGCGGGCCTCAAGAGCTGAAGTCAAGGAACGACGATGACGAACCGCGGGCGGAGGATGGCCTGAGCCATCGAGGGCGTCGGCGCAGGGTGATGCCCGGGGATGGGGCGGGGGCACCGGCGAGTTGTGACACACTGTGCTCGGGAGGGTCGGGTGGAGCGAGACAACGATGACAGGATGAACCTCAACGTTTCTCCACGGGCGTTGCTCTCGAAGATCCTGCTCGCGACGGATGGATCGACGTCGGCGAAGCCGGCCGAGGAGGTCGCGTGTGTCTTGGCGAATGCGTTTGAGGCGGCGGTTGACGTCGTCACGGTGTTGGAGTTCGAACCCTGGCGCGACCTCGAGTATCAGGTGAATCAACTCTACCTGGAGGACCGGCGCAGGGAGATTCGAGAGCAGTTGAGCGTCGTGGCCCGGGAAGCGGAGGCGAGGGGAGTGGTGGTCGCCCGTCACGAACCGGTCGGCGTGCCCAGCCAGGAAATCGTGGCGCTGGCCGCGAACCGGCACAGCGATCTGGTGGTGCTCGGGACGCATGGTCGGAGCGGCCTCGATCATGTGTTGATCGGGAGCACGGCCGAGCGGGTGTTGCGGACTGCGCCCTGTCCGGTCATGACCGTGAAAGGTTCGACGGCCGTGAAGCGGTCCGGGGCGTCCGCCGATCAACCGGAGGGAGCCTGGAACTGTGCCCGGATCCTGGTCCCGATGGATTTCAGTGATTGTTCCTTGGAAGCCGTGGAGTATGCGATGCGGCTCGGTGAGCGATTCGGGAGCGCCATCACGTTGCTGCACGTCGTCGAGCCCGTGGCGTATGGATTGGATTTCACCTTGAGCCACGCGTTGACCGGGACGGCGTTGCGGGTGGAGATCGGACGATCGATGGAGACACTCGCAGAAGCGTTCGAGCGACGGGGGTTGGGTGTTCGTCAGGAGGTCGTGCCGGGGGTGCCGGCGGACGTGATCCCCCGAGTGGCGCAGGAACGGAACAGCGACACCATCGTCATGGGGACGCATGGGCGTCGGGGATGGTCTCACGTGCGATTCGGCAGTGTTACGGAGGCGGTCGTGCGCCAGGCCCGTTGCCCGGTGTTCGCGGTGCGAAGCCCCAAGTTTCAAGCTCCGCGTCAGGATGAAGTCGGGGCGAAGCGGGAACCCTCGACGCACATCTCCCCGTGAAACCGTGCACCGAAAGCAGAGGGCCGCAGACGCGAGCCACGATGGAGAGGGGAGCGCCATTCAAGGTCAGGCCGGAAGGAGGGTAAGACGATGGCTGTGGGAGCAAAGCAAGCCGTGAGTCCGGTGCCGCGCGGGCTGGGGCTGGCCCAACCGATCGAACTTCCGGACGGGATGTGGGAGCGTATCGCGAGGAAAGCCTACGAGCTGTGGGAGGAGCGGGGGCGGCGCGAGAATCGCGCGTTGGAGGATTGGCTTGACGCCGAGACGGCGGTGATGGAAGAAATTCATGAAGCTCGCGAGTGAGTTGACCGCCGGCTTCTGGCATTCTCGGCCTGCCGCGCTGGAGGCGGTCCTCGCCCGCCTCGAGGCCCTCTCGCTCCAACCCCTGTTCACCGTGCAACGCCAAGTAGGCTTGAGCCGTGCGCTGAGACCCTATCTTGAAGAGGGAGGGCGCTCACCCCTCGCTCCCTTGCCGCAGGAAGTCGAGCTGGCCAATCTCTACTTGTACGCCGATTTCTACCCGGAGGACGGCCAGCTTTCGCTGGTCGAGCAACTACGGGACGTGGTGACCGAGCATATCCCGGATGAGGAGCGCCGTTGGCTCGACCCGATCAAACATTCCTCGATGGATCTCGTGGAGGTCGTCAAGGAGGAGGCGGCCGCAGAGGCGGAAAATCGTGTGGATGTGACGCTCCGCTCGCTCGGTGATGGGGCGCGGTTCTTCGTGGAGGCCGATCCCTCCTTGCGGCAGGTCCCGGTCGGGCAGGTCTTGCTCACGCGACTGATCCGTCCGCCGGACTCTCCTCACGATGCCGCAGGAGTCCTTGCGGGATGCGCGCTGGTGCTCTCGCCCGATGACGGCCGGGCCTTGTATGAGGAGGCTCAGGAGTATCGACGGTCGTTGGAGGCTCAGTCCGGCGCCTTCGGGATGGGAGAGTGGACCGAGTTCACGAAACGGTATGGCCATGTGTTGATGTGGAACTATGCCCAAGCGCGATTCGACGCGCTGGTGGAGGCCGTCACGGACATTCAATACCTCGCGCCTGGCGGGGGGCCGTTCCTCTATGCCCTGGCGCTGTACGATCACCATGAGTTCGCATTTCTGCGTGAGGGCATCGGCGAGCTCAAGGGATTTGCGCTCGAACCGTCGGAGGCGATGGGGGGACCGACGGAGCCGGACGCGGCGCGCCGGCTGACATGGACGTACCGTACGCCGACGGTGGTCGCGCGCCTCACGCTGACTCCGATCCAACTCGTCGTGGAGTGCGATTCGGCGGAACGTCTTGAAGACACCAAGCATGTGCTCGCTTCGACCTTCGGCTACGCCCTGCGTTTCCGCAAGGAGTCTCCGACGCCGCCGGTCCGGCAGATCGGCGAAGAGGAGTTGGCCAAGGCCGATCGCTTGGAGGTCGTGGTCACGCCGGAAGAGGAGACGGCGTTGCTCCGGGGGTTTTTGGAATCCGTCTACGCGGACTGGGCCGACACCGCGTCTCCGGCGCTCGGCGGGCAGACGCCTCGGCATGCGGCGGGCAATCCTGCGACCCGCGCGAAAGTCGGCGACTTGATCCGGCAACTGGAACTCGACGATTTGGCTCGGCGCCGAACCGGGACTCCCGGCTTCGATTATGACCGCCTGCGCTCGCACGTCGGCTTGTCCGAGACGTCGGCATGACGACGTCGATGCCCCGTCCTGCGCGAGCGGGGGCGCAGCCGTTCGTTCGAGCCACGAGAGGTCGGCCCGAACGTGACCGACCCTGTGCCCGTGTCCTCCGAACATTTGAACAATCCGGCGCAACCATGTATTTTTTGCGAGACGGTTGCCGTGCCTCCGTCCGGTCGGTCGCGCCAAGGGTCATGGACGTCCGGCGGCGGTCGAGGATGCGGACTCAGCGAGCCGGGCTCAGTGATTGCGCGCAGGACGGGCCGTCTCTCCGTGAACAACGTCGAGGAACCCTATGAAGATTCTCGTGGCGGTTGATGGATCGAAGTATGGAAAGTGGGCCGTGGAGTGGGTGGCGCGTCTGTCGCTGACGAAACCGGAGCGTGTGACGGCTCTGCACGTGGTCGATTTGGGCGCCTTTGCGGCACCGCTGGTCCCGCATCCCGTGCCGGCCTGGGATGCGCTGCACATCAAGAAGGAAACGGCGAGGCTGGAAGCTCACGCTCGTACGGTGGTCAAGGACACCAAGGGGTTGCTGACCCGCCTGAAGTTGACCGGACGGGTGCAGGTGCAGCATGGATCGGCGGCGTCCAAGATTCTGGATCAGGCCAAGTCCAGCGGGACCCTGGTTGCGCTGGGCAGCCGCGGACTGGACGCGCTCGATCGCTTCATGCTGGGGAGCGTGTCGACCAAGGTCGTGCATCATGCCGCGGGGCCCGTCCTGGTCGTCAAGCAGCCGGCTCGCACGATTCGCCGGATCGTGTTGGCCACGGATGGATCGCGGGCCTCCGAGAAGGCCGTCCAGTTTCTCCTCCATCACTATCGTGCGCAGAGCGATGGAGGCCCCGCCTGTGAGGTGGCGGTCCTGCATGCCATGCCGTTTCTCCGGTACCCGGAACTGAAGGAAGCCGGCCATGCCATCGTCGAACGCGCGGCGGCCCGGCTGGAGGCTGCCGGGTACCGGGTCGAGCCGGTGTTCAAGATCGGGCATCCGGCCGAGGAAATCCTAAAATTCGCGGAACGGAGAAAGAGCGATCTGATTGTGACCGGGGCGCGGGGCCGTGGCGTCATCGCGCGGTTTCTCCTCGGAAGTGTTTCGACGAAGCTGGTGCAGTACAGCCGCTGCTCGATTTTGGTCGCCCGCTGAGGCCCCGCCTCCCGGCTGGGCCCTGGATATTCCGGCGAGCCCCGTCAGGCCGGTTTCGACAGCGGTCGGCTCGGAAGGTTCGCCGTTTCGCGGACTTTCTGCGGGGGTAATCCTCCCGGGCCTCCCGGTCGCGCGCCGGCCATCCCTTCCACAATGGGCCGGTTCAGACCCTGTGCTAGACTTAGGGCATGATCCGGCCGTGGCAGGCCATTGTGGGAATCGGGATCGGCACCCTCCTCGCGTGTGCCGTTCTCTCGGCGGAGGCCGCCGAATTTCGTGGCAAGGTGTTTCGCGTGGTCGATGGGGATACGATCGAGGTTCGGCACGATGGGCGGACGGACCGCCTGCGTCTGCGCGGCATCGACTGCCCCGAATTGAAGCAACCCTATGGGAAGCAGGCCAAACGCGCCGTCGCCGCGATGGTCTCGGGTCTGACCGTCGGGGTCAAAACCTACGGAAAGGGATCGGACGGAACCATCTTCGCCGACGTCTTCATTGACGGGGGGCGAAGCGTCGCCCGCATCCTTCTGGAGGAAGGATTGGCTTGGCGGATCACCTCAAGCCCGGCGGACGAGCAGTTGGATGCGGCGGAAGCCGACGCGCAGTACGCGAAACGCGGACTGTGGTCCGAGCCCACGCCCGTCGCCCCCTGGCTGTACCGGGCTTCCAAAGCCCGCAGAAAATAGCATCCGACCACAAGACGGTTTCCCGACACCGGCGTCACACCGCTGAATACCGTCCCTCCCGTACTATCTGGATCCGGTTGCAGAAGGTTCCCGAGGAATTGTCCGCCGTCTGAAGCGGCGCCCCTGCCGGGTTCGCAACCCCTCGCGTCGTCGTGCCGTTTCCTCTTCCGTTCGTCCTGACCGTCATGCCTGAGGAGTGCACTCGTTCATGCGGAACCGCCTGACGGAGCCTGATTTTTCATGTGCTACACTTGGTCATGAGGCAATGGATCAACAGGATATCCAGACCCGAGTCCAAGCCTTCGCCCAGCGGCTGCTCTTGGAAGCGAAGGGGGATCCGGTCCGCGCACTAGGTCTGCTGGTGTTGGTTCTCGAGGGGGTCAAGACAGAGGATATGGCCTTGGTGCGCCGACTGATCAGCGAAGTGCGCCGGATCCTGGTGCCTGCCTCGGCCCCCCTCGTGATCGAACCGGATTTCGAGCAGGTGATCGAGGAAGTTCCCGTTCAGCATCTGGCCGGCGAAATGTCGTGGGAGGGCGTCCAACACTGCATCCGTTGCGGGAAGGTGCTCGCGCGAGCCGGCGAAGAGGAGCGGAACGATCTGGGTTTTCCTTCCGGTTATGTCTATCAGGTGGGGGATCGGTTTTTTCTGGGCAATCCGGATGAGTCCACCTCCTGCCGCAACACGATCGCTCCGTAAGACTCCGCCTCGCCGCCCGCTTGATCCACTCCGGACCCACCTCCTACAGACCGCGAATGCTCCACCCTGCGTTCGCTGATCCGTCCGAGCGACCACAGGCTCCGGCGTGCGGCCAATCGGTTGATGCAGGCCCGCAACCATAACCCCGGTGGCCTCAGCGGTTTTTCAATAGCTTAGGTATTTCGACGAAAAAGTATTCCCGAAGGTCCGCCTAACCGGCCACTCCGGAACCCGTAGGGATGACGGTTCCTGGGTATCTGCTAGATTTATAACGTGCGACCAGACAAAAAACCCCCATCACGCCTCGAAAAGAAGGCCGCCCCCCGTGCGTCAAAACGCACGGCGGCCCAGAGTTCCGCCACGAGCCGGAAATCCGACCTCCTCGAAGAAGCCATCACTCAGATGAACGCCGGCAAGTACGGCCGGTCCTCCGGTGTGCTCAAAGAGCTGCTGACGCTGGACCCGAACAATCAAGAGGCCAAGCGTCTGTTCGCGACGCTCCAATTGCGGATCGGGAGTTTGGTTACTGCGAGGACCGCGTTCGAAAGCATGGTCCAAGAGGCCATGGAGCGACAGGACTACTGGCTGGCCGAATCGCTTCTTCGCGAGTATCTTGCGGCTGGCCCCCGGTGTGTTCCCTTTCTCGAGCGGTTGGGGAAGGTGCTCGAAATCAAGGGGGATCCGGAAGGGGCGGTAAAGGAATACGCGAAGGCCGTCGAAATTCTCATCGAAGATCCGGATCCGGATCGTCCCGATCTGCCCCAGGAGTTGTACCGGAAGGTTCTCGATCTCGATCCGCATAGCCCGGCCGCGTTTCGCCTCGACTCGATGCTGACTCGTGCGCAGGAAGCCTCCTCCGCGCCGGCCGCAGCATATCAGGCCGACCAGCCGCCGTTCTTGCAAGAGCCCTCGACTCTGACGTCGCACGAGGAATCCAGTACGGTGGAGATTCCGCCGGTCGACGGCTCCCGTGCCGGTCCGCTGACCGGAGGTCCGCCCAGACTGCCATGGGAAGCCGATGGTCATGACGTGGACATGGTCCCAGCGCAGGAGGAGGTCGCGGCATCTAGCGATCCGCCGGCCAGCGAGCTTTTCGTCCCGTTGAGCGACCGGATCGGGTCTTCCAACGAATCGCCGTCGCCGCCGCTCGTCGAATCGGAATCTTCGCTCGCGCAGGCCTCGTCGGTTATGCCGCTCGCTCATGAAGACGGTGACCCGCTCGAAGTCGCGCCCCCAGACAGGCCTCCGATTATGGACGAGGCCTCTCCATCGGACCGATCGAATGGACCGATGGAAACGATGGTGACGGACGTTCCATCGATGTCGACAACCGGACCGGAGGCCGTGACGGAGGCCGCTCCATCGGTCGCGACCTCGGGTTCGTCCTGGCAGGATGTCCTGTCCCGGCTCTTGTCGGCCGCGCCCGTCCCCGTCCCTCAGGCAGAGCCCGCTCTGTCTGGATTCGCGATACAAAGCGCTCCTTCATCGGAGGATGGGGGAGGAGACTCCCCGTCGCCGACGCTGGAGCACGCCACGTCGACGCCGGATTCGGCTGCCGGCGGGCTCGAAACGGGGACGCTTGCCGCCCCGATGCCATGGGAACGGGTCGAGGACCAGCCGATCGTCGTTCCCCCCAAGAGCGAGGACACGCCCTTGGCGGCGGCGGAAGAGATGCCGCCGGAGATCGACGCGCCGAGCGCGGCGAGCTTGGTGTCTCCCCCCATGCCATGGGAGCGAGTCGAAGACGGACCGATCGTCGTCCCGCCTGGCGAGGACGACAATCCCCCGCACCCGCTGGACACCCAGACTCCGGCTCAGTCGGCCGAGCACGTCAGTGAACCTCCTTCCCCGGTCCACGAGGTCAACGATCACCTCATTGCCGATATCCTGGAGCACGCCGAGCTTCGCGACACGGTCACGGTGACCGCGGAACAACCCGTCGCCGTCGAGGATGTGGCGCGAGCGGAGTCGGAAAGGCAGGTCCATACTCCCCCTACGGAGTCGGAACCGGAACCGATTCGCTCACTCCTTGAGAGTGCCGTCATGCGCGAGCCGATGTCGCCGGATCCCACGATCTCGAGACCGGAATTGGAGGAGGTTTCCGACTCAGCATCCTCCGTATCCCCGATCTTTCCGGAGCCGGTCGAATCGCTTGTCCAGGCGCCGGCCGATGTGCCGGCCGACATTGTCTCGCCGGCGACCTGTGATGAGGCTCCCACGGCGTCCGCAGCCGTGAGTCCGGGGCCGGACCCAGGGGCGGCGATCATCGACGAGATGCTCCACGCCCCGCCACCTCCGCCGCCACACGAAGAAAAGTTGAGTTTCTCGTTTTTCCCCGCCGTGCTGCGACTCGTCGGGGTCACCTCCGATAAGCCGGTCGCGACAGATCATGAGCCGGAACCCGAACTGATCGCAGAAGGGCGCCCCATATCGGACGCCGAGGCGGAGGCGGCGCTGAACCCTCTCTGCGAACCGAAGCATGACGCCGAGTCGGAATCCACGGTGCCGAGAGAGGACCTGTCCCGACCGAGCGCTCCTCCGGCGGAAGCCTCGGAGGTCGTTGCGGCGGGGGTAGCTCCCGTTGCCCCTGAGGCCGGGTCGGAAATCGAGCGCGCAGAGAAACCGGCGGAAGTTACAGGCGTCTCTCTTACCCAGGGGACGGCGCTTGATGCAACGGCGATCGATGAGGCGGAACCTTCGGCTCACCCCGGCTCGATCCCAACCGTGGAATCATCTCCGGATGCGATCCCTCCGGAAATCGAGACGAATCAAAGGGCTGAATCCGTCCCGCTACTGACCGGCCAATCGGGTGGCGCCGAAGTTCGGGAGACGGCGGAGGTCTCCCCCAGAATCGAGGGCGAGGGGCCATCCGCCTCTGCTGCCGTCGAGACGCCGAGGAAAAAGAAGAAAGACAGAAAGAAACGGGGCAAGCAGGCCGCGGCACCGTCCCCTGCGCCATCCCCTGAGCCGTCCCCCATCCCCTTGAGCCAATCCGATGCAACACTTGGTTCGGTCGGCGAGCCGGCGCAGCCACTGCCCGTGGCGGCCTCCACCAGTCAACCGTGGGAACCAGTCGCGATCTCGGCTCATCCGGCCGCTCCGGCGCCCCTGTCGCCCGCGAAGCCAATGCCGCCCGAGCCGGTGCAGGCTGCGACCACGATGTCGATGGTGGTTGATCACGGCCGGCCGGCCACGGTTCCCAAGCCGAAGCGGTCGTTCAATGCCGGCAGCCTGTTTCGGCGATGGTGGTGGCGTCTGACCTCGTTCGTTCAAACCTGCTTTGCCACCGCTCATGTGCTGACGGTGACGGTCATCAGTCTGGCCGCCTTGAGCGTCGGCGCCATGGTGCTGGGGGTCGGGGGCCTCGGCGTCCTCTGGCTTGGCATGGAGGAAAAGCCGAACAAGGCATTCCAAGAACTCGAGGGAACCGTGCCTCACACCGCCGGCGATGTGAAGCGTTCGAGTTACGCGCTGTTTCTGGGAATGGCAGCGCCGGATCAGAAAGATCCCGTTCAGGCCGGGGCTGAACTCCATGCCGATGCCGGCGAGGAAGCCCAACGAGAGGCATGCTTTGGAGCCGGCCGTTCCAAGACGCTGGAACAGGGGTCTCCTGCCGCAGCCACGCTGGGCGGTTGGTACCGCGAAGCGAATCCCTCCGCCGCATTCATCGAGCAGGCGGGCGCGATCCGAGGATGGGCGGCGGATTCTTCGACGGGACTGGGACGGTACCGACAGTGGGCGGGTCTTCCCTTCGAAGACGGAGGGTATGGACGCTTCAACGCGGCGAACTGCGCCCAGGTACTGTATCTCCATCGACTCCAGGTCGCGGAGGGATTCTCGCAAGGCCTGGACCAGGGGATCGACCGCCTCGAGGCGGATCTGAGTCAGTGGCGCAGCGTGCTCCGGAAGGCTCGATCGTTGGACGTGAAAATGCTGGCTGTTGCCGCGATCACCGACGACGCTCGTGTCTTGTCGGGCCTCCTCGCCGCACCGGAGCTCGACGGCAAGTATCTGCCGCGATTCGCCAAGGCCGCGCTCCCGCTGGACCAGGTGGAACTGTCCATGCGCTGGCCGATGCAGAGCGAATTTCTCGTGCAGAAGAAGCGCATCGAGCAGGCGTTGAGCAATGAAGGAAATGGAGATCGCCCCTGGTACCTGACGGGAGTGGCGGCGATGCCCGTGCCTCGCCAGCGTGTCCTGAACGATTATGCCGAGTACTATGAGGCGCTGGTCAGGACCGCGGAAACGTCGCGGGAATCGTTCACGCCGCCCAATCTCTATGCCCGGATTCACACCCCGGCCCAAGGCGTGCTGGATTATGTCTTGAATCCCATTAATAACGTCCTGGGCGTCGAAACGGGCCCCCCCTGGGATTCCGCCGTCGGGCGTGTGCGCGAGGCGGATGCGTTGCTGCGACTGGTCAGCCTTCAAGCGTGGCTCCGAAAGACCGCCCAGGAGGGGGCGGGGGACGTGAAAACACGGGTGGCCAAGGCGGGTCAAAACTTCTACGATCCCTTTACCGGATTCCCGATGCTGGTCAACCTCGGCAAGGGGCGCCTTTATAGTGTCGGGATGAACGGAAAAGACGAGGACGCGGCTCCGGATTCGGACGTGAGCGTCGTCATTCCCGCTTTCGGGACCGGTGCTTCGGCTGCTCCCCCCTCGACTCCAGCCGCGAAAAAGTAGTGCTCGCGCAACGACACGTGTCCTCTTCCGGGTGATTCTAGGAGCCTGTCCGACATTGCTCCAGCAACTCCTTGTCATGACCCTTCGAGTCCGATATAGGTACAAGCATCTAGCTGCACCAGAGGAGGCGCGACGATGACCACCCGGACCGTTCGCCCCTATG
>JBDIVW010000024.1:0-79483 GCA_039794185.1 Candidatus Inralta sp.
GCTACCATACGGCACCTCCGGCTTGTGGGTGGCACGGCGCGCGAACGCCGTGGATGGGTGGTGATCACCGCCCCATCCTACTCACAGGCCGGAGGTATTTTAAGAACGTATTTTGGACAAGAGTGGGAGAAGTGCCTCTTGCGCCTGTACGGTCGGCAGAAGGGCTTCACACGGTATACGAACAACCTCACTTATATCCAGACGAAAGAACTCCCCGGCTGCCAGTGCCGCGAGTGAATTCACCGGGGGCATTTCCGAAGCCGTCAGGTGAACGAGTCACTGTGGAACTCCCTGGAAGCCCGGAAGAGGGAAGGCTCGGCGCAACGTTCCTTCTTTTCCATCTCCGGTGGAATAATAGATTGCCTTCCGCTGAGATGGCCGAAGGAAGGAAACGTCCGCGCTGGAGTCGCTGGAGAGGAACGCGGGAACTGAACGAGTCCGCGAGCGAATTCCCGAAGGCTTCCCTCGAGCGACTGCGGGAGAATTCTACGGCAGGCCTACGAACGGAGGTGCGACGCTAGAACCGATCTAAAAATGGTTCTGGTACTGTGCTCACCGTTATTACCGACTCTGAGCGAGGACAGCCTTTCAAGCGGGCTGTCCTCGCCCACTCTTTTTTTCTAGGGCTGGAGGGGGCGAGCCTGCTGGCGCGCTCCCGGCGGGGCGGCCCGCAACCAGCCAACCGATTGCGGCTCGCCGTTCCGATGATCTGCCGAAGGCGAGCGGCCAACTCGAGGATTCCAGGAGACAGTCGCACGTCAACGCATCGGGGCGACGCCACAGCGGCTCGCCCTCTCCTCAGCCCCCGGACCCTAGCAATTTTGAGATAAGTTCTAGTCCTTCCCACGCCCCCGTAGCGCCCGCTGCATCTCGCGCCCGGCTTCCCGCGCCTTGATCGATTCACGCCGGTCGTAGTGCTTCTTGCCTTTGGCGAGCGCAATTTCCACCTTCGCATGCCCGCGCGCACTGAAATAGATGCGCAGGGGCACCAGGGTCAACCCTTTTTGCTGCGTTCGCCCCATTAACTTGTTGATTTCCTTGCGGTGGAGCAAGAGTTTCCTGACTCGCGTCGGATCATGGTTCATGAGGTTGCCATGGCTGTACGGACTGATATGGCAATGGTGCAGGAAGACTTCGCCGTCCTTGATGGTGGCGAAACTGTCCTGCATATTGACCCGCCCTTCCCGGATGGACTTCACCTCGGTCCCGCGAAGCACGATCCCGGCCTCGAACTTTTCCTCGATGGCGTAGTCGTGATACGCTTTGCGGTTCGTCGCGGCGATTTTGTACCGGTCTTCGTCCTTGGTTTTTCCGCTCCCGTGCGTGCTCATGGATCAGGACTCTAGCACGCCGGGGCAGGCGCCGAAAGATCCACGCACTGCGAGATTGACCTGCCGCGCGCGCTCGACTAAGATGCCGGGCACATGCCTTCGAAGAACGGCTTCGACTCGTTTTCTTCCATCCTCGACGCGGTGGCCCAACGACTCGGCCTGTCGGCGAGACTCGTCGAACAGCGGATTGCGCGCGACTGGGTCGACATCGTGGGCGAGCAGATCGCCGTCCATACCCGCCCCGAGCAGATCCGCGGCCGCCGGCTGTCCGTGCTGGTGGACCATTCGGTGTGGATGCAGCAGCTTTCCTTCCTCAAGCCGGACCTGCTGCGCCGAATCCGCGTCCACACGGGAGGGGAGGCGGTTCAGGACTTGCTCTTCCGCATCGGGGATCTGTCCCGCATTCCGTTGACCTGTCCCTCCCCATCGGCCGCCGGACAGGGCATCGCCCCCGACGTCGAGCCGGCCCCGCATTTGCTTCGTGAAGCGGAAGCGCACACCGTCCGCATTGCAGATCCGGCGCTCCGGGAGCGCTTCACAAAGGTGATAGCGAAGGCGTTGGTTTCGACGCCGTCGACGCCGGCAACGGATCGCTGACCTTTCCCTTGAACAGTTCGCGCGAGTACGGATCGGGGCGATCGGCGTCCGGCCCGGTTCGGAGCGGACCGATCCGCCCTTCTTCGATCTCCCCCTCCAACCGATAGTACCCCCGCATCGCGTTCTCGAACGATCGTCGGAAGTCGCGTTCCTCGGGAACCGGCGAATCGACCGCCGCCAGATATCGGTGCAACATCGCAGGCTCCGCCCAGGTGTCGTGCGTGAAGATATAGAGAGTGATGGAGTCGTACCGGCCGGCGGGATGCCCCGGCGTGGTCGGCTGGATCTTCATCGCCCCGAAATTCCTCTGCTCGTGGGCTACTTTCCGAAACCGCTGAATCAGTGCGGCCATCTCCTCGTCCGTCGTCCACGGTGGGACGTGGACGGCTACGGCCGTGCCTTCCTGCGAGCCGATGCTATAGGGCGGGATGCTGCGATCCGGACGGCTGAGATACATGCCGCCCCAGATCAACATGAAGGATCCGATGAAGACGCCGAGCGCCAGCTTGACGACCGTGTCGAGTCTGCTCCACCAGCCGAACGGCCAGGTGGAGCGGGGAGGGGAAGCCGGCGGCGTCATGGATGGTCCTGAGAAACCGGGAATGCGAGCGGGGAACGGGGTGACCTACGCCGTTCCGCCGTCTTCCGGCTCCTCCTCTCGCTCGCCGCTGTCGGCCAGCCGCGCGACGCTCACGACGCGATCGTCTCCGCCCTCGAGTTCGAGCAGGCGCACGCCTTGGGTGTTCCGACCGATTTCCCGGATATCATCCACCCGGCACCGCAGCACTTTGCCGTGCGCGGCCATGACCATCACCTGATCGCCGTCGCGGACCTGGAGGAAGCCCACGGCCAGGCCGTTGCGTTCCGTGGTCTTGACGCTGATGATGCCCTTGCCGCCGCGTCCTTGAACGCGATACTCCGTCACGGGGGTCCGCTTGCCATACCCCCCTTCGGTCACGGTGAGAATCGCGGTCGTCGAATCCGGCGTGATGGTTTCCATTCCGATCACGTGATCGCCCTCTTCGAGGGTGATGCCTTTCACCCCATAGGCGGTCCGGCCCATCGGACGAACTTCGTCTTCCCTGAAGCGGATCGTGATGCCGCGGCGCGTCCCGATCAGAATCTCCCGTTGTCCGTCCGTAATATGCACGGCGATCAGCTTGTCGTCCGGATCCAGGCCGAGGGCGATAATTCCTCCTTGCCGCGGATTGCCGAAGGCGGAGAGTTCGGTCTTCTTGACGATTCCGCGCTTGGTCGCCATGACAACGAACCGGTCGGCCCGGAACTCCTTGACCGCGACCGTGGCCGTCACCTTCTCATTGGCCGCCAGCGCGAGCAAGTTCACCATCGCCTTGCCCTTCGCCGCCCGTCCGGCTTCGGGGATCTCGTGGACTTTCAGCCAATAGACCTTTCCCGCATCCGAGAAGAACAGTAGATAATCGTGGGTCGACGCGGTGAACATGGTCTCGACGAAATCTTCCTCTTTCACGCCCATGCCGATCTTGCCCTTCCCGCCCCGGCGCTGGGCCCGATAGAGCGAGACGGCGTTCCGCTTGATATACCCGGCATGGGTGATGGTCACCGCGACCTCTTCCTGGGCAATGAGATCTTCAACGTTGATCTCCCCCCCTTCGGCCACGATGAGGGTCCGCCGAGGATCGCGATATTCGGCCTGCAGCTCGATCAGCTCGTCTTTGATGATCTTGCGGACCAGCGCCTCGCTGGCCAGCACCGACCTCAGATACTCGATGCGCTTCAACGTCTCCATGTATTCGGCGATGAGTTTGTCCCGCTCCAGTTGCGTCAGCCGTTGGAGCCGCATGTCTAGAATCGCGGCGGCCTGAATGTCCGTCAACCCGAACTGCCGCATGAGGCCCCCGCGGGCCTCGTCGGGAGAAGCGGAGCGGCGGATCAACGCGATGACCGCGTCGAGGTGGTCCAGCGCGATCTTGAGTCCTTCCAGAATGTGCGCGCGCTCTTCCGCTTTGCGCAGCTCGAACGCCGTGCGGCGAACGACCACTTCGCGCCGGTGCTCGATGAAGTGCTCCAGGATTTGCTTGAGATTGAGCACCTCCGGACGGTTCCGCACCAGGGCGAGCATGATGACCCCGAAGGTGGTCTGCATTTGAGTGTGCTTGTAGAGATTGTTCAACACGACAAGGGGAATCTCGTTGCGCTTGAGATCGATGACGACCCGGTACCCGTCGCGGTCGGACTCGTCCCGCAGGTCGGCGATGCCTTCGATTTTTTTCTCCTGGATCAGTTCGGCGATCTTCTCCACCAGCTTTTGCTTGTTCACCTGAAAGGGGATCTCGGTTACGACGATCCGCTCGCGTTCGGTGCGTTCGTCGGTTTCGATGACCGCCTTCGCGCGGAGCGTCAAGAGGCCGCGCCCGGTGTGGTACGCATCCTTGATCCCTTGCCTCCCGTAAATGAATCCGGCGGTCGGGAAGTCGGGACCGGGGATCTTCTCCATGAGCTGATCGATGGTCACCGCGGCGTCGTCGATCAGCAGGAGCAGGGCGTCGATCACTTCGGCCAGATTGTGGGTGGGCACGTTGGTCGCATACCCGACGGCGATGCCCCCGGCCCCGTTGACGAGGAGATTCGGCACCTTCGCCGGCAACACCAGGGGCTCCTCGCGCGACTCGTCGTAATTGGGCCCGAAGTCGACCGTCTCCTTGTCGATGTCGGCCAGCATGTCCTCGGCCAGCTTGGTCAGGCGGGCTTCCGTATACCGCATGGCGGCCGGGGAGTCCCCGTCGATGGAGCCGAAATTGCCTTGGCCGTCCACCAGCGTGTACCGCATGTTGAAATCCTGGGCCATGCGAACGAGCGTGTCGTAAATGGCCGCGTCGCCGTGCGGGTGGTAGTTGCCCATGATCTCGCCGACGATTTTCGCCGATTTGCGGTAGGGCCGGTTATGGGCCAAGCCCATCTCGTTCATGCCGAACAGAATGCGCCGGTGCACGGGCTTGAGACCGTCGCGCACGTCCGGGAGGGCGCGGCCGACGATCACGCTCATCGCGTAATCGAGATACGAGGAGCGCATCTCGTCTTCGATATTGATCTGGCCTAGCCGTTCATCGAGGGGCATTCCGAGACCTCGTCATTCATCAGTGGTCATGCGTCGGCCGTGCGGAGGGCGGGAGGGTCGGGAACGCGGGTGGCGGCCGGCGCATCACGAGTGACGGTCCGCCCTACACGTCCAGATTGCGCACTTCCAGCGCGTGCTGCTGGATGAAATTCCGCCGCGGCTCCACCTCGTCGCCCATGAGAATGGTAAAAATCTCATCGACGCCGGTGACGTCCTCCAACTTCACCTGCAGCAGGGTTCGTGACTCGGGATTCATGGTCGTCTCCCAGAGCTGCCCCGGGTTCATCTCTCCTAATCCCTTATAGCGCTGGAGGTTGAGGCCTTCCTTGCCCTGTTCCAAAATCGCCTGCAGTAATTCGGACGTCCCGGGGTACTCGGTCTGGGCGCCCTTGAGCTTCACGGCGTACGGGGGGCGGCCCAACCCGATGGCGGACGGCGCCAGCTTCTGGAGCTCCTTGAAGTCGGCGGATCCCACCAGTTCGTGGGTGACATCGAGCGTCTTCGTGACCCCGTTGCTCTGCATGCGGCAGAGGACCTTGTTGGATTGATGCTCTTCGTCGGGCACGATCTCGAGGACGGGCGTCGTCTTGGGATAGAAGACGGCGAGCGTCTGCCGGACGTTTTCCACCAGGGCCGCCAACGCCGCGCGATTCTTGAGCAAGTCGCGATCCAGCCCGGGTTCGCTCACGAAGGCCCGCACGAGCCCCGGGTCTTGCTGCTTGCGCTGGAAGCGGGTGACCAGGTTTTCAAACGCGATCAGCTTCTTGAGGATCGGGAGCAGGCGAGGCCCCCTCACGAAGTTCTGTTCGCCTTCGAGACGCACCTCCACGCTTTCGATCGCCAAATCCGAGAGATAGTCGTTCAGCGACGACTCGTCTTTCAGATAGCGCTCGGTTTTCCCCTTCTTCACTTTGAACAGGGGCGGCTGCGCGATATACACATAGCCCCGCTCGATCAACTCGGGCATCTGGCGGAAGAAAAACGTCAACAGCAAGGTCCGGATGTGGCTGCCGTCCACGTCGGCGTCGGTCATGAGAATGATCTTGTGGTAGCGCGACTTGGCGATGTCGAACGCCTCCTTGTCGTCCTTCCCCTTGTCCGAGTCTTCCTTCTTTTGTCCGATCCCGGTTCCGAGCGCCAGGATGAGGGTGCGGATCTCCTCGCTCGCGAGCATCTTGTCGAAGCGGGCCTTTTCGACGTTCAGGATCTTGCCCTTGAGCGGCAGGATGGCTTGAAACTTCCGATCCCGTCCCTGCTTGGCGGATCCGCCGGCGGAGTCGCCCTCCACTATGAAGAGTTCGCTGAGCGCCGGATCCTTTTCCGAACAGTCCGCCAGTTTCCCCGGCAACGACCCGCCGTCGAGCGCGCTCTTGCGACGAATGAGATCCTTGGCCTTTCGGGCCGCCTCGCGCGCGCGCGCGGCCTCGATGGCTTTCCCGACGATCTTGCGGGCGACCGAAGGGTTTTCCTCGAAGTACCGGCCCAACGCGTCGTTGACCGTAGCCTCGACGATACCCTTCATCTCGCTGTTGCCGAGCTTCGTCTTCGTCTGGCCTTCGTATTGCGGATTGCGCAACTTCACACTGACGACTCCCGTCAACCCTTCGCGGACATCGTCGCCGGCCAGCGAATCCAGTTCCTTTTTCAGGAGATCGTTGGCATTGGCGTAGTGATTGATGGTCCGAGTCAGCGCGGCCTTGAAGCCGACGAGATGCGTCCCGCCCTCGCGGGTATTGATGTTGTTGGCGAAGGAGAACAGGTTTTCCGCGTAGGCGTCGTTGTACTGAATCGCCACCTCGAGCATGTGGTCCGGCTTCTGGACGGCAATGTAGATGGGCTTGTGAAGCGGCGTCTTGGCTTCGTTCAGATGCTCGACGAAGCTGACGATCCCGCCCTTGTAATGAAAGGTCTGCGATTTCTCCCGGCGCTCGTCCGCCAGCGTGATCGCGAGCCCTTTGTTGAGAAACGCCAACTCCCGCAGGCGTTCCGCCAGGACGTCGAAGCTGAACTCGAGCGTTTCGAAGATCTGCCCGTCCGGCTTGAACGTGACCTTCGTGCCGCGCTTCTTCGTTTTGCCGGTCACCGCGAGTGGCGCGAGGGGTTTCCCCCGCTCGTACCGCTGCTCGAAGACTTGCTCGCCGCGCCAGATCTCCAGCTCGAGCCACTCCGAGAGCGCGTTGACTACGGAAATGCCGACGCCGTGCAACCCCCCGGAGACGCTATAGGCCCCCTGCTCGAACTTGCCGCCGGCGTGCAATACGGTCAGGGCCACCTCGGCCGCCGACTTCTTCTGCGTCGGGTGCATGTCGGTGGGAATCCCTCGACCGTTGTCCACCACCGTGACGCTGCCGTCGATATGAATCGTGACCTCGATGCTGTCCCCGAACCCGGCCATGTGCTCGTCGACACTGTTGTCCACGACCTCATAGACCAAGTGATGCAGACCGTCCACCCCGGTGCTGCCGATATACATGGCCGGCCGCTTGCGGACGGCGTCGAGGCCCTCCAGTACTTTGATGGATTCCGCCCCGTACGTCTCGCCCTGAGACTGCTCGTGCCTGTCGTCGGTGGCCATGCGTCTCCTACGCGGGACCCATGCTGGGCCGCTTGTCATTCGGGGAGAGTTGAGCGGCGTGGAGAACGGACCGTGGCGATGCGAACCCGTGCCCGTTGCCGATCGACGTCATATCTTGATCGGCATGACCACGCACTTGAACCCGGGACTCTCGCGCTCTTGGATCAGGCACGGGCTCAAGGGGTTGTCCATTTGGAGCGAGACGTGCTGTCCATCCATGACCCCGAAGACGTCGAGCAGATATCGCGCGTTGAATCCGGTCGTCAGGGTCTCGCCCTTGAATTCGGCCGGCAGTTCTTCCGTGGCTTCCCCGAAATCCGGATTGTTGGCGTACAGCGTCAGCTTGCCTTTGGAAAAGGTCACTTTGACCGCATTCGCCTTGTCCCGAGAGAGCACGGCCACGCGGCGGCACGCGCCCTCGAGTTCCTGCCGATCGACGACGATCCGTTTGTCGGTTTCCTTGGGGAGGACGCCCTGGTAGTTCGGGTAGTTGCCTTCCATCAGGCTCGAGGTGAGCAGTAGTCCGCTTTTCCGGAAGATCATGAGCTTCTTGGTGAAGCCGATCAGAGGCTCACCGTCGCCGCCCTCGTCGAGCAGACGCCGGATCTCCTGCGCCGCTTTCTTCGGAATGATGGCCTTGATCTCACGCGGCGCGTCCTTCGGGCCCGCCGACCCCACGTCCTGCTCGGCCACCGCGAGGCGATGCCCGTCCGTTCCGACGAGGCGGAGCGTGGTTTTCTTGTCGCCCGTCACCAGGGTCACGAGCAAGCCGTTCAGAATGTACCGCGCATCATTGTCTCCGGCGGCAAACAGCGTCTTGCGGATCAATTCGAGAAGCCCCGCGCTGGCCAGGGGGGTCAACCCTTCTTTGTCGATGGCGGGGAGCGCCGGATATTCCCCCGCAGGCAGGCTCACGATCTTGAACTGGCTTTTCCCGGCCTGGATGTTCAGCCAGTTGTTCTCGGCCGTGGCCAGCTCGATGTCCCCGTCACGCAGCTCTTTGATGATCTCGAACAGCTTCCGCGCGGAGACGGTCAACGTCCCCGGATCCAGGACGGCCGCCTTGTAGAGCGCCCGCATGCCGATCTCGAGGTCAGTGGCGCTCACCTCGATGCCGTCCTGTTTCGCTTCCAGGAGAATATTCGACAGGATGGGCATCGTGTTCCGCTTCTCGACCACGCCTTGCACGCGTTGGAGCGCCACCAATAATTCGTCTCTCGATATCCGCACTTTCATCGCGACACTCCTCTGGCAGAATCGTCACCCGACCGGCTTCGTACCGGCGCCGCGGTGGGGCTGGGAGAAGACCGGTTCCTCCCCGATCGGCGGGCCGCGTCGGTCGTCATGCCCCACATCGGGAGCCCCTGGTCCGGCGTGGGTCACGTTATCCGCGCACAATCTGTTCCTTCAGGCCCTCAAGCGTAGCCCGCAACGTCGTGTCCGCCTCCACCGCCTTCGCCACCTGCTTGCAGGCATGCATGATCGTCGTATGGTCCTTGCCTCCGAACTGGCGGCCGATTTCCGGAAAGGACGCATCCGTCAACTCCCGGCACAGGAACATGGCGATCTGGCGCGGCTGCACCAGCGTCTTGCTCCGCCGCCGTGATTTGAGGTCCGACACCTTTACGTGAAATCGGGCGCTGACGGCTTCCTGAATGTCGTCCATGGCGACGATTTTCTTTTTATCCCCGATGACGTCACGCAACACCGTCTTCGCCATTTCGAGCGTGATGGGCTGACCCGTCAGCGACGAATAGGCGCCGAGCCGTACGAGGGACCCCTCCAATTCGCGAATATTGCTCTTCATATTTGCGGCGAGGAACTGCACGACGTCCTCGGGCAAGCGGATTCCTTCGTCCTCGGATTTCTTGCGGAGGATGGCGATCCGCGTCTCCACGTCCGGAGACTGCAGATCGGCGATCAATCCCCACTCGAAGCGTGAACGGAGCCGTTCGTCGATGTCCGGCATTTCCTTGGGAAATCGATCGCTCGACACGACGATCTGCTTGTGCGCCTCGTAGAGGGCGTTGAACGTGTGAAAGAACTCCTCCTGGGTTCGCTCCTTGCCGGCGAGGAACTGAATGTCGTCGATCATCAGCATATCGACGTTGCGATACCGGCGCCGCAAGTCGATCATCTTGTCGTAACGAATTGAGTTGATGACCTCATTGGTAAACTGCTCCGTCGTGACGTAGGCGATACGGAGTTCCGTCCGTTCCGCAACGTGATTGCCGATCGCGTTCAACAGATGGGTCTTTCCCAGCCCAACCCCGCCGTAAATAAAGAGGGGGTTATAGGCTCGGGCCGGCTGTTCCGCCACTGCCATACATGCCGCATGGGCGAACTGATTGCTGCCTCCGACCACAAAGGTCGCGAAGGTGTATTTTGGATTCAAATTCAATTGCCGACGAGTTCGAGGTCCCGGGACCGCTCGACCCGTCCCGACCACCTCCGGCGGGGTCCGCACCAGCCCTTTTGTCCTATCTCCGACGACAAAACTCACGTCTACCCGGCCGCCTCCCTTGACGGCAGCCAGCGCCTCCGACAGGAGTTCCCCGTAGTGCTCCCCCAGCCAATCTCCGAAGAACTTATTGGGAACCGTGATCCGCGCCCCCCCATCCTCATAACTCTCCAACTGCGCGGGAGTAAACCATGTTTCGAACACTTGGCGAGGGACACGCTCTTTCAAATAGGCCAGGGTATCGGTCCAAAGAGCTTCAAGTGTCGTAACCATAGAAATTCTCAACTATTCACAATGTTATACACAGTTGTGGATATCTTCCGTCCTGGCCGCCACGTGTACATCTTGTGGATAACAAGCGGTGGCCGGACCTCGTTCTGTTGCTATTCCAAAATGACGGAAGCTGACGCCGTTTCGTCCCCAACTTGTCCATACCGCACTCATGCTCCATCACCGCCTCATCCAGAACACTTTGCACAGCCTCCCTAATGGCTAAGCGATTCATTTCGTGTCACTCTTCGCCGCCTCACAGTGTCCACACCTCCTACGCCTACTCCTACGACGACGACCTTTGTTTCTCTCACAGAATTAGGAGAAGACCCTTGTTCAGAGACGGACGACATGGTCGGCCGAAAAGATTTTCTCGATAACCTCCCGGTATGTGATCATCGGGAACGAGGATTGAAGTCCTCTTGCTTGTAGGTCCTCATCGAGAACCGACACACGCCGAACGGGAACGCCGGTCAGACGAACGCCTTCTTGGAGAAGAATCACCTCCGGCTCTGCATTCGTATCGGTACCCCGTACAAAGAGCGGATCCTCCTCCAAGAGGCGCGCGGAGGTGATCAAGTACAAGAGCGTTCCCATAGGCTAAAACACCAAGACACGATCCGATTCGGTGACCCGGCGTTGAAGGTCCGGAAGCGGAAGTTCATGGATCGTCAATCCTCGCTCGAGCTGCAAACGGGCCGTCGTGCCGGGTGGAACGAGAAACTCCGTTTCCAGATGCTGAAACGACGGTAGATATTTTTCGAGAATATCCTCATCGACAATCTCGTCGCGGTCTTCAGCTAGGAGCAATGGGGCATGGTCGAGCAAAAGAACAGCCAGACGGTCTTCCCCTGCGCCCAGACCCAGCGCGATACGCAGAGCCTCAACAGCGCGATGCGACTGTCGAGGGTCTGCTCGAATGACTACCGTCACGGTCCGAGGCACAAGAGTTCAGCGTCTATGGCTAGTTAAAGGCCACGAAGCGATCGCATCCTGCGACGATGTTCGACAAGACGACCAACCCACAGAGGGTGACACGGGGGTCGACGTGATCGGTTTTGACGCCATGTTTCTGGCACCCATAGGCACAGACAAAATATTTGGCACCGTTGCCGGCTGCCGCGAGGAGGTGAGGATCATTGAGATTCTTCACCCCCTCATCGATTAAGTAGAGGTACACGTCGATCCCGGCCCCGAGTGCCTCGTGAGCGAGTCGTGAAACCGTTGAAACGCTTGGGTGGCCAGGGGGTGTGGATAACAGGATTCCAAGCTTTCTCGTTTCCATGAAGAGTGATAGGCTGGAAACTTTTAATAATCAAACACTTACATAGATAAGATGTCATGCAGAGTAGTCTCTTTATAACCAGAAAGTCAATATCGATCTGGCGGTCACTGTTGTGGGGGAGAGAGGCGTGCGGCGAGATGCGAAACGGCATCGGGAAGCGGTACATCCTCCTGTTGCTTCGATCGCATATCACGGAGGATCCCGATACCTTTGGCGGTTTCGTCATCTCCGATGATGAGCGTGTAAGCACAGGCCATTCGGTCTGCCTGGCGGAGATGAGCTTTGAGGGTTGCGGCGCGATAGTCTATGTCGGCAGGGAGGCCGGACGTGCGGAGCTCATCCAGTAATCGGAGGCCATACGGCGTCCCGTGAGTTCCGAAGGCGGCGACATAGAGCCGCGGCGAGTCCACAGGAGTGACGGTTTCCGGAACGAGGAGGGCGACACGTTCCAATCCGACGGCGAAGCCGATCGCCGGAGTGGGGGCGCCCCCCAGGACCTCCACAAGGCCGTCGTACCGACCCCCGGCTCCGACGGCATTCTGAGCCCCTAGGTGTGAGCAGGTGACTTCGAATGTTGTGAGTGTGTAGTAGTCCAAACCTCGGACCAACCGCGGGTTGAGGCGAAATGGAATGTCCTTGGCGGTCAGTCCTGCCTGGACGGCCACGAAATGGTCCTGGGCCCGATCTGAAATATGATCGACGATGCGGGGAGCGTCGATGGAGGCCTCCCGGCACTCCGGCACCTTGCAATCGAGGACGCGCAACGGGTTCGTTTCGATCCGGCGCAAACAGTTCGCGCAAAGGCGTGCGGCGCGTGTCAGAAGAAACTCCTGTAAGACCGCCTTATAGCGGGGACGGTCCGCGAGATCGCCCAGCGTGTTCAGTTCAAGCGTCAGACCCGGGAGTTGGAGTGACGTGAACAACCGCCAGAGGAGAGTCATCACCTCGACGTCGGCCTCTGGAGAGGAAACCCCGAAGAACTCCACGCCGAACTGGTGAAACTGCCGCAGCCGACCGGCCTGGGGACGCTCATGGCGGAACATGGGCCCCAGATAAAACAACTTTTGAGGCAGGGGAGAAGCCCCGAGATTGTGCTCGATGTAGGCCCGGACGGCACCGGCTGTGCCCTCCGGGCGCAAGGTTAGGGAACTGCCGTCCCGGTCGGCAAACGTGTACATCTCCTTCTCGACGATATCCGTCGTTGAGCCGATGGACCTCGCAAAGAGCTCCGTCGACTCGAAGATGGGGAGACGAACTTCCCGGTACCCATAGAGCCCGGCCCAACGCCGGGCTGCTCCTTCGATGAGACTCCAGCGTGGTGCGTCCGTCGGCAACAGATCTTTGACGCCCTTAATGCCTCGAATCATTATAATGTTCCGAATGATCGACGGACGGTGAGGTTCGTTCCTGAGCGTACTGGGGATTGAGTACTGAAGCCCGCGCTCGGTTTCACCGATCCACTGCCGGATGTCTTGCGCAACGCGGATGTCCCGCCCGAACGCCCGCCGGACTATAGCGGTGCCTCTGAAGGCAAGTCAACGCGCGCCGCGACGAAGACCGTCGGTCTTCACAGGTCATGCGTCGGGACAGGAGCTTCCTCTCCGGCTGTGGCTCGTCCGAAGCGTTCGTGAGGAAGAAGGTTTCTGTCCTGGTCCTCGTCACCTTGCGCCGGTGGCCCGCCCGGCGTATAGTGCCGGGCACTCCGCTGACAACCGCCTATGAATATCGACGGACCCACCCGCCGCGTCATTGCGGTGGCTCCTATGCCCCCGGAAAAGGCGGCATACGCGCTCGCCCGCTATAGCCGCTCCCCGGACTCCATTGAAGACAGCATCCGGTGGGTCCACGGGCATTCGTCCGAAAAATTTTGGGAACAGTTTTATTTCGCCTACGGGCATGCCTCCATCGCCGATTTGGGCCATGTGATCGTCTGCTTTGAGCACATTTCCGAACTGGCGGCCATACGCATCGAAGACGAACAGGTCTGGGACGGCCAGGCGAAATCCAGCCGCTACCAAAACTTCGGACCCGGCGGGTGTCACACACCGAACGACATTCGAGGGACGGAAACCGAAGCGGTCTACCAAGGCATCCTGGGCAGTCTGTCGACGGCCTATCGACTGCTTCACGAGCCCATCAAGGGCTTCCTGGCCGAGCGGACGCCTCGTCCCCCGGAGATGAAGCCGGTGGATTACGATCGGACCATGGCGGCGCGGGCCTTCGATGTGACGCGCTACCTCCTGCCGCTGGCCGCGCGTACCAACGTCGGGCAAGTGACGAGCATCCGAACATTGGAAAAACAAATGACGCGCTTCTTGTCGTCGGCGCTCCCCGAGCTGCAGATGATCGGGGAGGACCTGCAAGCGGCCTGTGCGCGGCCCCCCGTCAATGTATGGGGGGAGCTGTCCGGACCGGCCGGCCGGGCGGAGCCGCTCGCCCCCACCTTGGCCCGCCATGCGAAGGCCAGCGAGTACCAGCGACAGGTCTATCAGACATTGGCCCGGTATGCGCGTGCGGTGTTCAAGGAGTCGGGGTTGGACCAACCGATGGTCTGGGACGACCGGCCGGACCAAGACTCCAGCGTGGACCTGATCGAGCCGCATCCGCCGTTGGACGAACTCGTCGCCACGTGCCTCTACCGGGTCGGCCAAGCTCCGTATCGCAAGATCCTGGAATTGGTGCAAGGGTGGTCGGAGAAGCAAAAACAGGAGGTGGTGGACCTCGCTCTGCAGCAGCGAGGGCCCCACGACGAGCTGCCTCGCGAGTTTCGTAGCGGGTATAGTTTCATCTTCGACATCCTGATGGATATCGGTGCCTGGCGGGACTTGCACCGGCACCGCCGATGTCAGCAGATTCAGCAAAACTTCACCACCGTGCACGGGTACGTGACGCCGCCCCCTCTCGTGGACGCCGGGCTGGACGGCGATTATCGCAGCGCGATGGACGCGGTGAAGCAGGACATCGAGTCCATCCGCAAGACCAGTCAAGAAGCTGCCCTCTACGCCATCCCGTTCGGCTTCAAGGTGCGGTGTCTGTTCAAAATGGACTTCGCCGAGGCCGAATACATCGCCAGGCTCCGCTCCGGCGTGAAGGGACACTGGTCATACCGGGCCGTCGCCTGGCAGCTGAAGGAAGCTCTGGCCGCCCGCGCTCCGTTCCTCGCGCAACTCATCCGAGCCACGCCGCCGGACGTGGAAGACCGCCTCACCCGGTAACACGCATGAGCGACGACGCTGTAGAAATCGAGTCCGCCTGGGCCGGCGGTGACTGGAACACCGCACTGAAGGCGGCCGAGCGCTGGTTTCAGGATATGGAGGCCAAGGGGGCCCACGACCCCAGGCCGGCCTTCGCGCTCAACGCGGGGTATTTGCTCAGGGGAGAGATCGCCCGAGCTTGGCGGTACCACGATCAGGCGCTGCAGGAGGAGGGCGACATCGCCACGGTCACCGCCTGGCTGGCAGAAGTGCGCGATCGTCATGTCGGGAGCGGACCGATACACCTGCTCACGGCCTTGTGTCTGTCCCAGTGCGGCCAATCGGAGCAGGCGATCGACCACTTCAAGCGCGCCATCGGCTTCCTGCCGACGGAGCCGCAGCCGCATTTCTTTCTCGGGCAAATCTACGAACGGGCCACGCGAGCGGATCTGGCGATCAAAGAATATCGGGAGGCCGTGCGGCTGGATCCGGCATTCATTCCGGCGCGGGCCGCGCTCGGCATGCTCTACCAGGCGCAAGGGCAGTTGGAGATGGCGGTGCCCCAGTTTCGGGAAGTGGTCAAACTGCGGCCGGACGATGCGGTGGCGCATGGGATGTTGGCCTCGGCGCTGGCGACGCAAGGCAAGTATGAACCGGCCCTCCGTGAGTACAAGGAGGCGGTGCGCCTCGATCCCGGCAACGCCGAATTGCGCTACGGGTTGGGACGGTTCTACCAGGATCGCGGGCGCCAGCAATTGGCGCTGAACGAATTTCGCGAGGCTGTAGCCGCCGACCCGGATTGCTCCGCCGCGCACGCGGAAATCGGCTGGATGCAACTGGACAAGGGGGACCTGATCGGATCGATGGATGCCTTCAATCGGGCCCTTCGTGCGGATGAGAACAACGCCCGGGCCTATCTTGGCATCGCGAAGCTCTATGTCGCCCGCGGCAAGCGAGAAGCGGCCTGGCAGAACTATCAAAAGGCGCTCAAGCTGGAAAAAGACCCTCAAATCAGAAACAACATCGTCAACGAGTTGTTCATGGAAGGGGGAAGCTGGGACGTGTAGGGCCAACGAGGCCGAACCCCGAGCGCAGACCTCTTGCGCGGCCCTTTCTCCCAGCGGCCAGACGGACCCGCCCAAAATTCCTTCGAGGACTCAATCAGTGTTGGGTCTCCACCTTGCCGCTCGGAGGTGGGTCCTCGTGCCTCTGCCATCGCTCGGGGTTCGGCCTCGTTGCCCACGCATCATGGGGAGAGAGCGACAGCGCGGTTTCGCTCAGTTCCCGCTTTCCTATCCAGCCGAATCGCTATCTTCTGACATGCGTGCGAGGGGCGTCTGCCAAGGCGCTCGCTATTAGACACCAAATCCTACGTCGGCTCCCCGGTTCATCCAGATCCATCACCCCACCGCACAGTCGTCGAACAGGGCGGAGGCCGCGCGCTCTCCCTTGAGCGCGGCCTCCGCGACTTCACCGCTCCATGGCGGAGCGGTCGGACATCAGGCGACGTTCCGTATCGCTTCCGTGCGTGGTTTCGCGACCGGTCTTTCCTCCGGTGAGGAGTCTTCGCTCCACGTGGCCCAGACGGCTATCCCCCACGTCAGCAGCATCACTCCGATGATAGCCATGACGGGATACATCGGTTCGCCTCCTTTCTTTCATTCGGTCGGGCGGGCCGAGCCGAGACCTGAGGCCGGTCTCGGTCCGGCCACGCTACGTGGTCAGCTTGCCTTGATCGGATTGTGCTCGCGAATGAACTTCCTGATCGGCTCGATGTCGCCTTGCGAGTAGTAATGTCTCCGCACCCCGTCATCGAGCACGCCCAGCGCTTCCTCCACGAGCCGCTGCGCGTGAGCAGTATCTTTCGCTTCGTACGCCATGGCGGCGCGATTGAGGAGTCTGAGCACAGAGGCCTGCGGCGTTCTCGGGTCGTTGCCGAACACATACCGGTAATCCTTCTTCAGGAGTTCCTGCTCGACGTCCTTCACCCATGGCGCGGCATACGCCTCGGCCCCGGAGATCCACCCCGCGGCCAGGGCATGTGTCGAGAGGAGCGCCACCCCGCCGATCAGCAGGGACAGCGCACAAACTACGGCTATGACTTTCATACGTCCCTCCTTTTGGTTTGGGGTTAGGGTAGTGCGTCCACCAGCGGAGTCGGCACGGTATCCGATGAGGAGGTGCGACGATCCGCTGCACGGAAATTCAATAATCCACGACCATCCCGAGTCAAGACCCGCCTCCTCCTGCTGCGTGGGCGCGACGGTACAGAGCAGCGATCCCGCGGCCCCCTCCGAGGGGTGCATGGCCGCCTGTGCCGATGGACCTGGGCTGAAGACTGATTCTGGTCCGCCAGTCGAGCGGCGCGGCATTCCATATCGGGATGGGCTGGGAGTGGAGATGCCGGGCCGCCTCGTACCCCGGGGCCGTGATGAGCGGAACCTCGGTGTGTCGTGAGGCGAGGATCCTGCTCGGCACTTGCGATCGGCCCAGATGTGAGGGGATCTGAGCATCCCTTTGGCGTCCGTCGAGCGTAAGTGCGCGCGTGCTGAAAAATCGAGTCTCTAGGACGGCTTGCGGCTCTGGCCTTGACTCGCGGACCACCCATGTTTACCACATGGGCGATTGACAGACTGGTCCGGATGGACTTGGTGAAGGGCCCACTATCTGGCATGGCTGTCATGGCGTGTCGACCGTCGGCCCTTCCCCGATCTCCCCTTCCAGTCGACCATCACCGGCAACACAAGGAACAGCATGAGGGAAGCTCTGAGTCTCAGCCGGCTGATAATCGTCTTCTGCATGGGCGGCATGCTGGCGCTCGTGAGCGCCACACCCGCGCAATCGTCCGGCGATGCCTACCACTTGCAGCAAGCCGATGACTGGATGCATCACATTGCCCGTCAGTTGAACCAGGCGGCGAAGCAGAGCCCCAAGTGGCACAGCAAGCGGGAGCACGTGCAATCGCACGTCCACGATATCAGCCTGTTGCTCGACCTCGCGTGGCAGGCCGAACGGAGGTCCGATCGGGAGGCCGCGGAGGCGCATGTGCGGCAGGCGCTGGCGCTCATCAAGCGGGCCATCAGGAAGGAATACTTGCGGGAGAAGGACCTTGCGCCGACGCTCACCATGATTCGGCAGCGGTGGCCGCAGGTGGCGATCTGAGTACAACGGGACCACATTCGGGGAAAGGAGGTGAACACGATGATGGACGTCATGAGCTCCACGATCGATGCGGGCTTGACGTTTGCGGGAGTCCTTGCGGTGGTTTTGATGGGGATGGCGACCTTATCCTCAGAGTCCACCACCGTGTCCGCGACCTCCCAGGTGGAGGACCCGCACTCCGGAGGTTGCGAGCATCCGGGACTGCGGCGGGCCGCCTGACCCGCATGCTTCATGGCCAATCGGGTGGCGGGGTCGCGCGTTCGCGGCCCGCCGCCCTAAAACCTACGCGTAACCCGCGATAGAGACAGGAGGGACGGAGCTTTCAGCAAGGAGGTAAACCCATGATGAAATACTTACCGTGGGCTGTGGCTGTGCTTGCGATCTGGCTTATCGGGGCCCCCTTTCTGCTGGGGTACACGGAGACAGAGCCCGCCATGCTGAACGACGTCGGTGTCGGAGCTGGGATGTTGCTCGGCGCACTGATCTGGGGATTCTCCGGAGCGCGCGGTCCGGGACTCGTCACCGACTTCCAGGCACATCGTCGGTGAGGGGGAGATCGGCCCCCGGCCCGGCCGGCACCCGGGCCGGGGGCACAGCCAAGGGTGGAGCGAGGCGACGCAGAATCTCTGCTGGCCGGCGGGGGCACCCCGATGTCGGCCATGCGCAGGCGGCGGCGAACTACAACTCTCGGAGCGCCCCTTGGAGAACGGTGATCTGGGTGATGGGATCGCCGGCGGTCTTGAGCTCGTTCTGGATCTGGTCTCGGAGATAAGACGAGTAACCGACTTTGTCGAGCAACACGTTGAGGAAGCGTTCGGGAGGCAACAGGGTCTGCGCCTTCAACTCCTCGACCGTCTCGTCGCTGACCGGCACGTAGGTGCTCCCGACATGAAACACCACGTTGTAGTGCTGATCCTGGCGAATTCGTTCGAAGCGCAGCCCCTTCATCCGTGTCTCCCTTCCGCAGACGAAGCGGGGTGATTGTAGTCAAAACGCAGTCCGGAAGACAAGGCTGGAATCACCAGGTCGAGAGGAGATCGGCCGGTCACGATCAGGGCTTTTTGCCGAAATACTCGCGCCGGCTGACGGCGACGTCGGTCACGAACATGACCCCCGAATACCGTTCGAACAGCGGTCGGAGGCCGGCGAGGATGGGTTCGACTTTTTCCTCCGGCACGACCGTCATGATCATGACCAGGCTTTCCTGCTCGGTGAACATGAAGTGCGCCTCGCGGACGCCGTGGTGCCCCTTCCCGGAGACGTTGCCGATGATCGTGTAGCCGCTGGCCTGGACCTTGTCCAGCAATTCTGTCACGAACGGTCGGTTCTCTCCGGAGACGATGACGCGAATCTCTTTCATCGGGTGCAGGGTGAGTGCGCCCATGTCTCAACTCCTTTCGGCTCGACCGACGAGCATGTCCGGGCGGGTCCCTTCGACCGGTTGCCATGTTTTCGTCGGGAGATACCGATAGAGTACCCCCTCGGGCGGCTCGAAGGCGACCAGGTGAACCCATTCGTTGTGATAAAAATGCTGCAAGACCTCGTGCCGCGCGATGAGCAGTTCCAACTTGGCCCGGGGGGCTTCGACGATCGTCAAGAGCCGCATCGGCTCGTGATAGGGCATCGGTCCGTCCATGACCGTCTGCCAGGCAAGCCCCAGGCGGAGGTCGGACCAGGGGCCGGACATGACCCCGATGCGGTCGACGACATTATGATAGATCTTGCTCCCGCCGCCGTACACTTCATTGTCCACGGCCGAGAAATAGTGCTCCATGTTGATCCACTGGGCGACCACCTGCGGCGCCGTGAGCAACACCTCCAGCAGACGATCCGTCGGATCTTCCCGATAGTCGTAGGAGTGCAGGAAGACGCGACCGGCCAGATGGAGGCCTTTCGTGAGCTCGCGGCGGCCGATGATGAGTGCGGCATTGCCCGACAGCCCCCACTCGGGACGAACTTGGCTCCAGTCGGCGCTGCGCTCGCGCACGTGGGACTCGGCTTCGTCCGGGGGGAGCAGCGTGGCCACGTCCGGAAACCGTGCGCACCGCTCCTGACTCGTCAGGCGTGCCGCCTCGCGGAGGTCTTCGAAGAGCCGCGCGATGTCCTTGCGATGGGTCGGGGGGGCGTCCTCCAAGTCGAAGAGCCACACTTCCTCGTTCGTCGTGTCGATCTGGCCGGCAAGAAAATGCGTGTCCGCCGGCACCTCGATCCCCCGCTGGGCGAGACGTTGGCGGACCAGCGCGTTGTTTCCCATCGCGGCTAGGACGCGGGCGTTCGGCTTGCCCTCGTTCCCGCCGCAGGCCCCGCAATCGAGCGCCGCCTCGAAGGGATTGTTGTCGGTCGTGCTCCCGTGCGCGCAGAACAGCACGAGTCGGGCGAAATTCTTCGTCAACCCCATCATGCGGAGCGCCGTTTCCACCGTGATGACCTGCTCTTCGAGGGTGAACCCGGTGCGGGTGATGCGCTCCTTTTGCCGCGAGGCCGACCGCTGGTTGATGCGATAGTGGCGCCGCAGGTCTTCGATCAGCACCGTGATCTTCTCCGGGGGCACCACTGCGGCCCGCGCGGACCCTTCCAGCAGGGTGTCGATCGGCGCGTCCTGGTCGAGGGCGCGCTTGCGCAACGCCTCGACCAGCTCATGGCTGACCTGGGAGCCGTGGAGGCCGAGACGGTCGCGCAGCGCCTTCCAAATGAGCGCCCGTTGCTCCGCTACGATCATCTCCTCGGTTTCGGAGGGCGTCAGCTTATCCACGGTCAGGGTGGTGGCAATGGGCGGCACGAAGAGGCGCCGGACCCACGAGGTCACGCGCCGATACAGCGCCGGGAGCACCGTCTTGCCGACGAGCGGTAACCCGTAGAACCACCCCAGCGACTCCACCATGACGTAGGGGGTCACGACGTTTTCCTTCAGATCGTGCAGGAGTGTATGGCCGGCATGGACGAGTTTGGCGCGCGATTCGTGCTTGGAGACGAAATGGTCGAGGTAACTGCGAGGGATCTCGCGGACCTCGTTTTTCGCCCGCATCAGGACCGGAAATTGTTCGGTATCGTGCTCCTTCCCCCACGCACGATATCGGATAAAAACCGCGAAGAACCCCGCAAACCCGTAGGTTTCGTTCGCTCCCGTGGATTCGAGATGCCGCCGGAACGGCTCCGACCGGACGTCGATGCAAAAGACGGATTGGGAGTGCGGCCGCACCGGCGGACTGGCTTCCCGCTCCGGCCCACCGGGTTTGGCCGCCGTGCGCAGCAGCATGCCGAGGAGCTGATCCTGATAACCGGCCTCGAACGCCCTGAGCCACACGGGCCCGTGCAGGGTTTCCGGGAA
Organism: Candidatus Inralta sp.; assembly: GCA_039794185.1. Classification (GTDB taxonomy): domain Bacteria; phylum Nitrospirota; class Nitrospiria; order Nitrospirales; family Nitrospiraceae; genus BQWY01. Next base: position 21,301 of record JBDIVW010000024.1, read on the forward strand.
GGCCTCAATCCAGTCGTGAATGTGGCGGAGGTCCGCCGGCACGCTCTCCAGCAACGCGGTCGGGACGATTTCCAGCGCCTGCGTGAGCGTCAGTAAGCGTCGAGCCATCGACCGGCGCGCCGCGCGATCGTGGCGGAGCCCGTACTCCGCCTGATACCGGTCGGCTAACTCGCGCCAGGCGGGGTCCGTCCCGCCCTCCTGGATGAGCCGATCCACCGCGTCGGCGTACGCCGGTGGAAGCCGTCCGCCCACCCACTCCTTGCGGAGGAAGTAGGCGTACGGGTGGTCGCGCATGTATGCGGACACGGCTTCGTAGTGGCCGTCGATCCCAAGGTGGTCGCGACAGGCCTGCCGCACCAGTTCCTGGGCGTACCACAGGCGGACGGCGAGGAATTTGACCAGCCCGACTGGGTACACCTGCTGCCATGGATACCCCGTGGTTTCCGCGCGCCACTTGATGAATCCGGCCCATCCCGGCAGCGTCGCCAATTGAAGCGCGAGGTAGTCCTGCCGGCCGGCCTCGGGAATCCGCAATGTTTCCAGGGCTTCGAGCACGGCGTCTTCCGGGTGGTCGGGGAGCGCCGAAATTTTCCTCCGGCTGTCGGGGATGCCGCAGGGAAGCCACTCTTTCGCGGCGAGGGCTTTCCATGCGGCATAAATGCCGAGTTCGCGTCCCGGCATCGCCCAGGTGGCGTGCCCCTCATCCAGAAACGCCTCGCACCATTTGATCATTTCGCCGTTGATGGTCCCGACGATGTCCGTGCCGAGCGTGCGATCGCACCATCCGGACAATGTCAGATACCGGCACAACATCGCCTGGTCTTCCTGAAGTGCGGCACGCATGCGATCGTAGACGGTCGGCGCGTTCAGTTGCGTGAGGTGTTCGGCCACGGTCTCGACCAGCTCCTCGCCCGGCCCTTGATCCAGCAGCGCGTCGAGCGGCTCGCAGACCGGAGCGGAGAGACCATGCGTGAGACATGCGCGCAAGACCTCGAGGTGCGAGATCCGACAGGGTCCCAGCACCAGATAGTGCTTGGAGGCGAGCGGCGCGAGCGCCTCGTCGAGATGGCGGAGCTGAATGCGCCCGTTCCGAAGGTACGCGCGATAGATGTCGCCGGACAGATAGCCTTCACCGCCGAGATATTGCCGGCCTCGTCGAACGGTCTCGTCGAACGGCAAATACTCCAAGCTATGCAGCGGATTGTGATGGATGAAGGTCCGCATCGGCCAGTACTGAGCGATGACCTCGCTGGCGAGTCGGATGGTGCCGCGCAACTCCATCCGGCGCACGTCGATGTCCAACGGTTCCCTCATCGGTTCCATGCCGAGGTCTCCACGGACGCCCGGGACGGGGCGGAGGCCGCGCCGGCGTCGAACCATCGCGAGGGCATGATACCCAAGGCGGTCACGACCACGAGGACGATCGTCATCGCGGCCAGTTCGCCGTCCCGCAGGTCTTCGTATCGGAGATCGGGCCGCGGACGGCCGAACAGCAGCCGCCGCTTCAGCTCGAGCACGTACCAGGACACGGCCAGCCACGCGAACGCGACGACCGCAAACGAGACCGGCAGCGGCGAGGTCGGAACCAGCACCATGCCCATGAAGCCCGAGAAGACGCCGAACGGCGGGAAGCCCAGTGCCGCGAGGGCCAGCAGGGAGAACAACATCGCGAATCGCGGCATCGGCTGCACCAAACCGCCGAGCGCGCGGAGGTCGAGATCACCGAACCGGGCGCGCACGGCGTACCAACCCAGATAGAGCCCGCTGAGGCTCAGTCCGACGGCAGCCAGGAAGACGGCGGACTCGGACGCGAGTGTTCCGGTGATCCCGACGCTCCACCAAAACATCGAGCAGAGGGCCAGCGCGGCGTGCGCGAGAAGCGGGAGCGGCCGAGGCTGTGCCAGCGCCAGCATCGTGCCATACACCATGCCGGCCAGAGCCAGCCAGACGAGAGCCTCCCGGGCGAGATCCGGAAGGGCTGGAAGCACCGTGAGCAGGCGGGAAAAGCCGACCGCCGGGAGAGCCACGATAAGGAAGGCCGGCAAGCTCCCCGGGAGTCGGCTGAGGGCGGCCACGTACGCGGCATGGAGAGGGAACAGCGGAACGAGGACGAGGCAGACCGCTAGCCCCGCCACGGCATCAAGCGGAGCCGGTGCGAGGACGGCTCCGGCTTCCGCCGCCACAGCAAAGGCGAACGTCGCCAGGCTCCACCGGACGGGTGCGGCGGGATGGCGGAGCCGGAACAGCGCCCCGAGAATCAAGATGAAGAGGAGGCCGACGAGGAACGACTGCGCCGGCGGTGGGGCCGTCACGGCTGCTTGCCCGACCCCCAGCAGGATCACGGTCAGGACCCAGCTTCCCCGATTGTCTCGGTGAAGCGGTTGTGCGAGGAGCGAGGCGAAGGCCACCAGCGGCAAGAGGCAGAGGAACGGCAAGCCCGACGGGAGCGTGTCGAGGACCAGGGCGGCGGCGAGGGCGGTCAGGAGGGCGGCCATCGTGCTCAAGAGCAGGCCCGTCCTGAGTGCGCGGAGCTTGGCCCAGGCCGGCGCGCTGATCAGCGCACCGGCGCACGGCACGGCGAGCAGGGCCCAAGGGGTCAACCAGGCGGCCATCACATCCGCCACCCTGCTGCGAATCGCTCGACCCGAGCGGCCGCCTGCGCAAGGCCCCGGCCGACTCTCGCATGAACTGCGTCCACGTACAGGCGATTCATGAACACGACGTACAGCCGCGCCATCAGGCCCTCGACCCAGAGGGGCATGCGAACGGTTCTGCCGTGCGCCCGTGCGTAGAGATAGACCCACCCGAGTATCGTGAGCAAGGTCATGCCGGCCACCACCAGATCGAACAGGCGCCCCGGTAGAGCCGCTGCCTTGAAGTAGCCGGCCACCTCGCTCGGATCGGGGTAGAGGAAGTGAGTGAACGTCTCGGCCGCAAAGAGATAGGTGAAGATGACAAAGACCAACGTCGTGAGCATTGCCAGCGACACCTTCCAGGACGCGACCTCACGGATCCGCGTCAGGGACAGAATGGCCTGCGAGGACGTGATCCAAATAAAGAAGAGGAAGATCACGGTGCCTTGGGAATCGAGCAGCGGGATGCGCAAGATGCCGTGCGTCCCCAGCAAGATCGCCAGCGGCACGATCAACGTCGTGAAAAATCCCGTGGACCAAGTCAGTGTGGAAAACTCCCGTTCCTCTGCCTCCCGGGCGAGCGGGGGAAACGCCGGTTCTTGCCGGGCCTTGTGAATCACGTTGCCGCAATTGAGAAACACCGTGGCCTTGAACAGCCCATGGGCGATCAGGTGGAACACCGCGAGCGAGAACGCCCCGAGCCCGCACTCCATGATCATGTAGCCCATCTGGCCGATGGTCGAGAATCCTAGGGTCTTCTTGATGTCGTTTTGTGTCAGCATCATCGTCGCGCCCAGGATGGCCGTCAGCGACCCGACGACGAAGGCCACGTGCAGCGTCGTCGAACTCAGGCCGAACAACGGGGCGAGCCGGTTCATGAGGAACCCGCCGGCATTGATGATGCCGGCATGCAGTAGGGCGTGGACCGGCGTCGGGGCATACAACGAACGGGGCAGCCAAATGTGGAGGGGGAACTGGGCCGACTTGCTCATGGCTCCCACGAAGATGAGCAGCGTGACAGCCGTGGGGCCCTCGATCTCCAGGCCTTCCCACAGCCGCAAGCTCCCCGGCGTCGAAGCGGCGCGGGCGAAGAGGTCCTCAAACTCGATGGTGCCGTACAGCGAGTAGGCCAGCACGATGCCGGCGAGAAAAGCGACGTCCCCCAAGCGCAGCAAAGAGAACGTGGTGCACGCGCCGTTGAGCGTAGCCGGATGGGCATGATTGTGGGCGAGGAGGAACAGCAGCCACGAGAGGATCTGCCAGAACACGAACAGCATCAAGAGGTTGGCGCTGGACACCATGCAGAGCAACACGAAGGTGGTCAACGCGATCAGCCCCATATACCGTCGATAGTGACGATCCTGGTACATGTACCCGCGGGAATAGAGATAAATGACCGTCCCGACGAGGGTGATCAACGTCATCATCACGCCGCTCAGGCGATCGATGCAAAACCCCAGCGGCAACGCGAACCCGGCGAGCGGCGCCGGATCGTACAGTCTGACCGTGATGGGCCCGTGCGCGGTGACGAGCGCTAGCGTCGCCGCCGAGCCCAGAAACGCGGTGACGATCGGCACGGCGCCGAGCTTGACGTGTTGTTCCAGTTGGGCGCGATCGCTGACCGCGATGAGGAGGGCGGTCAGCAGGGGTAAAAGCGGAACCAGGATGAGCCAGGTCATGGCGAGGCCCGTCCCGCCGTCCGCAAGCGCCACGAGATCCGGTGGAGTCGCCTCATCTCTGTCTGGACTCCCCTCCCTAAAAACGCAAAAAGCCAGCCTCCTTTCCCGCCCACGCGGGAAGGACCACGCTGGCTTGCACTGCAACCGGCCTCTCCCCGGTCGGAAGAGCCGGCGGCCCTACAACCTCACATCTCTCGACGTCGCCGTGCGGCTCCTTCCGTGACGTCCCGGACCGCCCCGGGATGAACCGGATGGCACCGCCGCCTTGTCCGATCGGAATCAGGGATCGTTATATTCTCGCCGCTCCGGCAGGGTCAAGCGCTGGCGCCCGCTCTTTCGGCCTACCCTCCGGGTCTGATGGGATCAGGGCTCGACGGGGCCGACCGCGGGCCCGGCATTGTGCTCCGTGGGTGCCCTCTGCATAATGCGTCCTCCACGACCTCGGAAAGGGAGCCGGCATGCCGAATCTGAAAGGAAAAAGGACCAAAGGGGAGATCGAGGCGGCCGTCCGAAACGCGATCATCAAGTTCGAGCAGGAATTCATGGGCCGGGGACCGGACGACGTCCGGGCGTTCATCGTGCGGGACATTCTTCTGGTCCGCCTGAAGGGCGTGCTCACCCCGGCCGAGCGCCAGCTGGCGAAGACCGCCGATGGGATCGATATGGTGAAACGGCTGCGGCAGAACCTGATCGCCCAAGGGCGCGATCGTCTGTGCGAACAGGTCGCGGACATGACGGGCGCCAAGGCCACCGCGCTCTTTACGGACGTCGACACGAGCGTCGGCGAGCGGATCATTGTGTTTACGCTCGACCGGGACATCGAATCGGCCTTCCAGTAGGCGGCGGGGGAGGACGATTGCGAAAGAGGGGGCTGCCCCCCGTCATGACGCCGAGGTGCTTTCTGATATGCCTTGCCGGAGCCGCGGCGCGCCGCTCGCGCGACCGATATCCCGGCCGCCTGGTTCGCCCGCCGGTCCGCATGATACAAGAGTGGTATGACAGCACTCCGGACGTTGGAAGCGCTCACATTCGAGAATACCTATGCCCGGTTGCCGGAATCCTTCTACGCCAGGCTGAACCCCACGCCCCTGTCCGATCCTCCCCGGCTCGTCGGGTTTAACCCTGCCGCTGCGGCGCTCATCGACCTGGATCCGAGGGAGGCCCAGCGCCCGGAGTTCGCCGGGGTGTTCGGCGGCAACCTGCTCGTGCCGGGCATGGAGCCGCTCGCGATGCTGTATGCCGGCCATCAGTTCGGCGTGTATGTCCCACAGTTGGGCGACGGGCGCGCGATCCTGCTCGGAGAGGTCCGGAGCAAGACGGGAGACCAGTGGGAACTGCAACTCAAAGGTGCCGGCCTCACGCCGTTTTCGCGGGACGGAGACGGACGCGCCGTCCTGCGTTCCACCATCCGCGAGTACTTAGGCAGCGAAGCGATGCACGGCTTGGGGATCCCGACCACCCGTGCGTTGAGCATCGTCGGGAGCGAGGACAAAGTGTATCGGGAACGCGTGGAAACCGCCGCGGTGTTGCTCCGGATGGCGCCCTCGCACGTGCGCTTCGGCACGTTCGAGGTCTTCTACTATCGGCAGCAGCACGAGCATCTCGCCAAGCTGGCGGACTACGTGATCACGCACCATTATGCGCATCTCGCCGGACGGCCGGACCGTTACGTCCGCTTCTTTACCGAGGTCGTGGAGCGGACCGCGCGCCTGATCGCCCAGTGGCAGGCGGTCGGGTGGGCGCACGGCGTCATGAATACGGACAACATGTCGATCCTCGGGCTCACGCTCGATTACGGCCCGTACGGTTTTCTCGACGGCTACGACGCGGGATTCATTTGCAATCATTCCGATCACAACGGCCGCTACGCGTTCAATCAGCAGCCCTACATCGGACTCTGGAACTTGAGCTGTCTGGCGCAAGCTCTGTTGCCGTTGGCCGAGAAGGAGGCCTTGAAGGCGGCGTTGGATACCTATACGCCCTGCTTCGAGACGACCTACCGCGCGCGCATGAGGGCGAAACTCGGCCTTCAGGAAGAACGTGCCGGCGATGAGGAACTGATCCAGGAGTGGCTGGCGCTGCTCCAAGGCAGTCACGCCGATTATACGATCGTCTTTCGCGAGTTGGGGAGCTTCGATTCCGCTCCTTCGGCGACCCATGAACGCCTGCGCGAGCACTTCTTGGACCGGGGACGGTTCGACGCATGGGCGCAACGCTACCGCGAGCGACTGCTCCAAGAGCGCAGCCGCGATGAGGAACGCCGCGTGCGAATGAACGAGGTCAACCCCAAATACGTGCTCCGTAACTACTTGGCCCAGGCGGCGATCGATCGAGCTCAGCAACAGGACTATTCGGAGATCGACCGGCTGTTGGCGTTGCTGCACGACCCCTATACCGACCATCCGGGCATGGAGGGGTACGCCGCCGCCCCGCCCGAGTGGGGCAAGCACCTCAGCGTGAGCTGCTCTTCATGAGACTGCACAGGCCAGGCGGAGAGAGTCGCCTCGCCCGGGCCATGCGGAATCGAAGCGGTTGGCGAGCCCCGTTGTCCGGCTTTCTGTAGGCGATGCCAGTCACGCATTACATGGACCTTGCCCGCCCCTACGAACAGTCTGGAGGGGAGGGTACGCAGGCTGAGTGAAAATGCAGGAAAGGTCGAGCTGAATTTCTCAGCGCTTAGCCAATTCCGGGTCCGGCAAGACAAAATTGTACACGCCCTCCGGGAGAGTGCGGCTCCAATCTTGCCTGCCGTGTCCCGACAGGAGAATGCCCGCTCAGCGCCCCTTCGTTAATTGATTCCTCGACAAACCATTCGATACACTGCTGCGGTTTCGTCTCAACGGGTCGGGGGAAGGCGGCTCGCCGCCGCGCCTCTTGCGGCCATCGGTGAGGCGAATGCTTCGACAGCCAGCACGGGCAGTACGGCGTTACCGAAACTTTTTCACCCGCGTCGGGAGCGTGGTTCCACGCAGAAAGCGGTTTGGCAACATGAATCAGCACATTCTTGAACTCGGACGAATCGCGATCTTCGGTCTCTTCGGTCTCTTCGGCTTCGGATTGGTGGCCTGTGGCGGAGGCAGCGACGGGGGCGGAGTTGTCAGCGACGGCACCACCACGAGTCCCGGCGGCGGAGGGACCGGTGGCGGCGGAGCCACGCTCGCGGCTCCAGCCGTGACGGTGTCCAGCCCGACGGCCAATGCGTCGCTGGCGAGCGCCAGCCCGGTTACCGTGACGTTCGCGACGCAGAATTTTTCCGTCGGTGGGGTGAACCAGCCTCGCCTGGACTTTTATCTCGACGACGACCCCATCCGTTACACCTTCATCAACGGCACCACCAACACCGTCTTTTATGGCGGGGTGCCGGCTCAAGGGGCCCAGTGGGTCACTCCGACCTCGTTTCGGCTGGACAATCTCTCCGACGGCTTGCACACGGTGCGACTTGCCTTGGTGGACGCGGCCGGGCGGGAACTCACGAACGGCGAAGCCGGAACCGCCCGGGCCTTTACCGTGGGCGTGCCGTTTCCCACTGCGCCGAGCGTGATCGTCGCCGGTCCTGCGCCCAATGCGGATGTGCCCGGGCCGGTGCGGGTGTCCTTCGTCGTGGCCAACCATCAGATCGGACCCAACGGGCAACCGCACATGCATTTCTACATCGACGGCTCGGCCGAGCGGCATGAGTATTTCGACGGGGCCGGGATCACGGAGGAGAACGGCGTTCAGTTGAACGGGGCGCACACGCATGCCGTCCACTGGAAAAGCTCGACCAGCATTATGTTGTTCGGCTGGGCGGCGGGCCCGCACCAGATCCGATTCATCCTCGCCGATGCCGGCCATGGCGAACTGGCCAACCCTGAAGCCACGCAGACGGTGTCCTTCAACATCACGGGCACGTCGGATACTTCGGAGTTCCTCCTCGAGCCGGTGCTCACCGGCGCCTCGGCGGCCGGGATGGCCTTCGCGCCGGACGGCAAGGTGTTCTATGCGGACGGCCACAATGGGGCGGGGCAGGGTGCGGTTTGGATCATCGACACGGTCGGGGGCACCTGGACGAGACGGCCGACGCCGTTTTACCAGACGGCCGTCGGATCGATCGGCGAACAGGGCCTCACCGGTGTAGCGATCGATCCCAATTATGCCGCCAACGGGTTCGTCTACGCGTACTTCACTGCACCGGGTGGCGGCACCAACCGCTTGGTCCGCGTGCGCAACGTGAACGACCAGGCGGTGGAGGAAACCGTCATCCTGGACAACCTGCTGGCCGCGGATCAGCATAACGGCGGAGTGCTGTTGTTCGGGCCGGACGGGAAGCTGTACGTGACGGTGGGAGAGGCGACGCTGGAAAATCTGTCGCAGGATCTCTCTTCCCAGAACGGCAAGATCCTCCGTATCAATTCGGACGGGACTATTCCGGCCGACAACCCGTTCCAGGGGTCAGCGGTCTGGTCCTACGGATGGCGGAATAGTTTCGGACTGGCATTCCATCCGGCCACCGGCGATCTCTGGGCCACCGACAACGGCCCCACCGTGGACGACGAGGTCAACCTGGTGGTGAAGGGCGGCAACTACGGGTGGCCGCTGGTGACGGGCAACGGCGGCGCGCCGCCCTTGATCAATCCGGTCTATGTGCTCGCGCAACCGGTCGGCATCACCAACATCGTCGCGCTTGCGGAGACCCCGGTGTATCCGACCAAGTACCACAACAATCTCTTCTTCACGGATTTCGTCGGTGGCAAAATCCGTCGGCTGGTGCTCGATCCGACGTTCAAGAGTCTGGTCTCCGATTCCATCGTGTTCGACGGCGGGGTCGGAGGGTTGGTTCCGTTGAAGCAAGGGCCGGACGGCTACCTCTATACCAGCGGCCCTGGGGCGTTCTATCGCGTGGTGCCGAATCCCGGCTCGATGCACTAGATGATGGATGAAGGGGGTAAGACCGGCCGACGTGGCCGGTCTCACCGGGTTCCCTCTGCCGACCGTCGGGGTCCGGGTCGCCGCATGGATCTCCTCGTCGAGGTAGCGGTATGCTCCATTCCCGATGCGCGTTGTCGAGTTGAGCGGTCTGACGGTCCGTCTCGCTGCTGGCACCGACGGACATGGCGGTGGCAAAGGCCCCCTTGTGATCCTGCTCCATGGTTTTGGCGCTCTGGGCGACGACCTGGTGTCGCTAGCGGAGGAACTCGATGTCCCCGGCGGGACGCGCTTCGTGTTCCCCGAGGGTCCGCTGGCCCTCCATGTCGGCTATGGAGCGGCCAGGGCTTGGTGGATCGTGGACATGAACGCCCTTGCCGAAGAACGCGCCGCCGGCCGCATGCGCGACCTCTCCGGAGAGGTCCCTCAGGGCCTGCCGGCCGCGCGCGACGCGATCGAGTCGTTCTTGGCCGCCCTTCCCCGTCTCGTCCCCGTCGATCCGAAGCGGACCATCATCGGCGGATTTTCACAGGGCGCCATGCTGACCTGCGACCTGGTCATGCGCACGGCGTTGCCCTGCGCAGGACTGGTGCAGCTATCGGGGACGCTGCTCGCGCGGCACCACTGGCGACCTGACGCGGCGCTGCGACGGGGGATGCCCGTGTTCCTCAGCCACGGGACGGGCGACCCGGTGCTGCCGTTTCCCATGGCCGAACGATTGCGTGATGAGTTGAGACGGTCCGGCCTTTCGGTGGAGTGGCATGCCTTCCGTGGCGGACACGAAATCCCGAAGCCGGTCCTGGCTCGGCTCGGCGCGTTTCTCACCTCGGTCTTCACCCGCGCATGACCGGCTTTGAGGCGTTCGCATTGAAAGGAGCCGACGGCAAACTGATCCGCGGCGATCGGCTGCCCGGGACGGACCGACAGCTTCTCTTCATGACCGGCTTCCTCTCCAGGCGCTGGGGCACCAAGAGCGAAGCGCTCGCGCAATGGTGCGCGGAGCGGGGGTGGGGGTTCTGTTGCTACGACGTCCGCGGATTCGGCGACTCGGACGGCGCGTTCACGGACTATACGCTGTCCGATTGGATCGAAGATGCGCGGACGGTGATACGCGCACTCTGTGAAGGCCCGCCGATGACCCTGGTCGGCAATTCGCTCGGCGGGTGGATCGCCTGGCTTGTGGCCCGAGAGTTCAGCGCGGTGGAAGAGCTCATTCTCATCGCGCCGGCCTTCAACATGATGGGCGAGCGCGCGCGAACGATCCCCGCGGAACGACTCCACGCCTGGCACACGGCCGGATGGATGCCCTGGGATGACGACCCTTTGCATAAGGACTGGCCGCTGTCCTGGAAATGGGTGGAAGAGAGCGAGGCGCATTGGAGTCAGTCGGTTGAACCGTGGCGACATGTGAGGACCACGATCCTGCACGGGCTGGCCGACACGGTGATCTCGCCGGAGGGCAGTCGCCGCTTTGCCGAGGAACTCCTGCGCCGCAACCCAGCCTTTCCGTTGGATCTGCGCCTGGTCCCCGGCGACCACCGGCTGAGCGGCCCCGAGCAGGTCGACATGCTCCGACGCCTCGTGGTCGAGCGACGGTGACGCCGGCCGGTTCCACACCTCGTCACCGAGACCGCGATGGTCCGGCGCCGAAGGAATCCTCAATCGACGAACTCCGTATCGGTTGCATTGACCGGTTCCCTTCCCGCGCGACGCCTGTCTGGAAGAGTGCCGCCGCGCACCCGACGGATGCTTGTCGGACTGCTCGGCCGCTGAACCCGCCCCCGCGTAGGTACCTCTGAGTTGTGCTACCACGGCGGCTTTTGCTATCGTGACCCTCTCCGTCAGGTGTCACCCAATCACGAACAGGGGCGCAGAGATGGCCACGAACGACAAGCAGGTTATTTTCTCACTGGTCAATGTCGGCAAGGTGTATCCGCCGAAGAAACAAGTGCTGCGCGAGATCTACCTGGGCTTCTACTACGGAGCCAAGATCGGCGTCCTGGGCCTGAACGGGTCCGGCAAGAGCTCGCTGCTCAAGATTATTGCGGGGGTCGATCCGAACTATACGGGCGAGATCACTCGCTCCAAGGGCTACAGCATCGGACTCCTCGAACAAGAGCCGCAGCTCGATCCGAACAAGACGGTGAGGGAAGTCGTGGAAGAGGGAAAGGCCGACCTCGTCTCGCTGCTCCATGAGTATGAGGTGGTGAGCAACAAGATGGGCGAGGCGGGTTCCGACGAAATGGAGAAGCTCATCGACCAGCAGGCCCAGTTGCAGGAGAAAATCGAAGCCGCCAACGGGTGGGAGTTGGAGAACGAACTCGAGATCGCGATGGACGCCTTGCGGTGTCCGGCCGCGGACCAGAAGGTGGGGACGCTGTCCGGCGGCGAGAAGCGCCGGGTGGCCCTGTGCCGTCTCATGATTCAGGAGCCGGACATTCTGTTGCTGGACGAGCCGACGAACCACCTGGATGCCGAGTCGGTGGGGTGGCTCGAACAGCACCTTCAGCAATACAAGGGCACCGTCATAGCGGTGACGCACGATCGGTATTTTCTCGACAATGTCGCCGGGTGGATCCTGGAACTCGACCGGGGCCACGGGATCCCTTTCCAGGGCAACTACACATCCTGGTTGGAGCAGAAGCAGGAGCGCTTGGCGAAGGAGGAGAAAGCCGAAACCAAACGCAAGAAGACGTTGGAGCACGAGCTGGAATGGATCCGCATGTCGCCGAAGGCGCGGCAGTCCAAAGGGAAGGCACGGCTCAATCGGTACGAGGAATTGGTCAATCAGAAACAAGAGGAGGCGGCCGAGGACTTGGAGATTTATATTCCGCCGGGGCCGCGGTTGGGCGACGTGGTCGTCGAAGCGACAGGAATCGGGAAGGCTTTCGGGGAGAAGGTCCTGTACGAGAATTTGTCGTTCAGCCTTCCGAGGGGCGGCATCGTCGGCGTGATCGGGCCGAATGGCGCTGGGAAGACCACGCTGTTCAAGATGATCGTGGGCAAGGAAAAGCCGGACGCGGGCACGATCAAGATCGGCGAGACGGTCAAGCTCGGATTCGTGGACCAGGATCGCACCTTGGACGGGAGCAAGACGGTCTATGAAGTGATCTCGGAGGGGCAGGAGACCATCAAGCAGGGCAAGGGCGAAGTGAACGCGAGGGGATATTGCGCCCGCTTCAATTTCGCGGGGACCGACCAGCAGAAGAAGGTCAAGGACCTGTCGGGCGGAGAGCGCAACCGCGTGCACCTGGCGCGCATGCTCAAGGAGGGTGCCAATCTCATCATCCTCGACGAGCCGACGAACGACCTCGATGTGAACACGCTGCGGGCGCTCGAAGAGGGATTGGAGAACTTCGCCGGGTGCGCCGTCATCAGCAGTCACGACCGCTGGTTCCTGGACCGGATCGCCACGCACATCCTCGCGTTCGAGGGCGACAGCAAAGTCGTCTGGTTCGAGGGGAACTACAGCGAGTACGAAGCCGATCGGAAGAAGCGCCTGGGCAAGGAAGCCGAACGGCCGCACCGGATTCGGTATCGCAAGCTCAGCCGTAACTAGTCGACGCGTGTCCGCTGATGAGGCGCCAATGGGTTGCCGTGTGCTCGATCCATCGAAGACGGGCTTGTATTAGCCGGCCGATCTCGCTAGGCTGGTGACTCGATCCGGGTATCAGGAGTCATACCTCGAGAACCACGTCTCGTTCCGAGCGGCCGCGTCAAGAGAGTGGAGCCATGCCGCCTATGATCCCCCGCCCACGCATTCCGAATTGGTTGACGCGCCTGTCCATGGAATCTCCGTTCCGTTTCTTTACCAGGCTGCTCCTGCGGAGCCTGCCCGTGTCCGTCAGTACGCGCGAAAGGTGGGCGCTCTCGCGTCGCCCGGCGTATCTGACGGGACTATGGCACGCGGCCGGCGTGGCTCGCTTCGAAGGCATCTCCGCCATCACGGCGATTGAATTCGGCGTGGCCGGCGGAGAAGGGCTCGTGGCTCTCGAACAAGAAGCCCACGCAGTCGAGCGCGAGGTGGGGGTCCAAATTCGGGTCATTGGCTTCGATAGCGGTCATGGGTTGCCGGAACTGACGGGGGACTTTCGCGACCATCCCGATTACTGGAAGCAGGGGGACTTCCCTCTGGACGAAGCCTCCCTCCGCCGGCGGTTGTCGCCGCAGACCCGCTTGGTTCTCGGGGATGTCAAGGAGACGGTACCTCAGTTCGTGGAACACCTGCAGAACGCGCCGGTGGGGTTTGTCTCGTTCGACCTGGATCTGTACTCCTCGACCATGCAGGCGCTGCAGATCTTCACGCATCCTCACAAGTCCATGCTGAAGAAAGTCCCGCTGTATTTTGATGACGTCATGGAACCCATGGTCAGCCATCGCTTCGCCGGTGAATTGTTGGCGATCGACGAGTTCAACGAGCGGCAGACGGGAGTCAAGATCGACCTGTGGCGAGGTATTAAGGAAGGACGTCCATTCCCGGAGCATCGCTTTTTGGACTGTATGTACCTCGCGCATGATCTTGAGGCGATCAGCGGCCAGGCCCTCGATCGGGAGATCCGCCGGCTTCCGCTCCAACTGAGTTCGTGAGGGCGCTGCCCCAGCACGGTCGCCGGCCGTGTGCCTAGCCCTCATTATTCATGAGTGCTTCTACTGCAACCGCCGAGACGCCGCTACGACAAGCTGGCATGTGGCCTTGGGGCATGCCAGCGGGCAGGCTCGCCCCGCGAGACCTCAACGTATTGTTTCAAGTACGCCTCGGTCTCCCGGGGCTCCGCGTGCCCGTCTCGCGTGGCGTCTGGGCGGTTTCGTCACGAACCGTCATGAATAATGTGGGCTACAGGTCTTCGAGCGCCAGGATCATCCGCTTGCCGCCCGCTCCCCGTTGAACCCGGATGCGGAGCGGGGTGTTCTTCGGAAGCCGGCTCAGCGCGGCCATCATCGCCGCGTCTCTCGGGTAGACGATAAACTGCCGGTGATCCGGTACGGCGCGCCATCCCTGCGCATCCAACACCCGCACCCATTCGATCCAGATGGCCTCGTCGTAGGTGTCCGGATACAAGATCCGGACCTCGATCGTGGTCGGTTCCTCAAACGTCATCTCCTGAATGGGGACCTGGATCTCCGGGGGAAGGTCGGCTGGGGGGAGGCCCTGCGCATGGACGACCGACACCCATCCCGCGATCATCAGCACGAGGCGAAGACAGCGAGGGTGATGCGGCATCGACGCAGTATAGCAGCCGGTCCCCGTCATGTGGATGGCAAACGCAGGGCTCCGCCCGCCGAGATGACTCTCTTTTCGGGGCCTCGTTCCTCGACGCGATATCGCGTACCGAGATCGCCGGAGCCGGAGGGCCTGGCAACAACCGCAGCCTGGTTTGCTTCCTGTCACGGATCCCGGCCTGAAATAAAGGCCGGTAGTCCGCTCGAACTCCGGAGCGCCCCCTCGCGCGCCCCGGCCACGGAGAAAATTTTCATCGATCGGTTGAATCTGGACCGAAATCAGGGTAAGAAGAAGAGCGTCTGGTGTCCACGCTGCTCGATGCGAAGGGCCATCCCTTCGACCAGGGTTTTCACCAAGCTCAACGCAACGTTATGTGTATGGCAAGGCACAGTCCTCCATTTCTCATCGTGCTCGTTGCGCTGCTGCTCGCAGGCTGTGCGTCGTCTCGTCTGATCGTCGGAGAGTCGGCGACTCGCCCCGCCGCTGCGGCGAGCGAATCGGACTTTTCAGTTCTAGCCGGGGCTTGGGAGTACGAAGAGGGGACCGCGGTCATTGAGCTGACCTTGGATGAGCAGGGCCGCGGCTCCTATTCGTATAAGGGTGGGCGCTTCGAAACTACCGATTTGGATGGGCACGAGTGGCGAGGCCGTTGGGTGCAAGCCGAGAATGACCGCGAGGGCGAGTTCGTGGTTCATTTGACCGCCGACCTCACCGAAGGGGACGGCCACTGGTGGTACACTCGGATCGGCGAGGTCTCCAACCCCACGGACAAGGGGGGGCTGTTCCATTTGACCCGCGTGGTGGAGGAGCCCGCACCGACGGCGAGCGCGTCCGCCATACTGCACTAGCCGGCGCCTGTTAACCGGCGGTGCTTCGCCGATCCCGGAATCTTCCCCCCTCGATTCTCTTCCTGCTGCCCCCTCATCCCCATTCGTGGTGTTCCCGCGTTCGCCCGCAACCTCGCCGGATCGCATGGTGTCCCGGCGGGTCTCCGCCGGGAGCCAGGGAACGGTCGAGTCCATCCGCGATCGTGTTCCTCTATGAAGCACTTTCTCGATGCCGCCGCCTTCCGGTATCATCGGCCCGCAATCCACCCGATGGTTCTGCTGCAGGGCGCCTTGTCGTGCGGAGAAGGAGCACACAATGGCTCGGGTGTTCGTCACCGGGGGCAGCGGCTATCTTGGATCCCGGCTGATTCGGGATTTGCTCGAGCGCGGCCATGAGGTTACTGGTCTCGCCCGCGCGGCATCGGTCCCTAAGCTTCCGGAGGGATGCCGGGCGGTGATCGGCGATCCGCTCCTCATCCATTCGTTTTGCGACAGTGCACGAGGCCATGATGCGTTCGTGCATCTGGTCGGGGTGGGGCGGCCGGCCCCATGGAAAGCCCGGGCCTTTCGCGACGTCGATTTGGGATCGGTCAAGGCTGCGCTCTATGTGGCCCAGCGGGCCAGCCTCAGCCATTTCGTGTACGTGAGCGTGGCCCATCCCGCGCCGATCATGCAGGCGTATATCGAGGTGCGGAAAGAGGCCGAGGCGCGTCTTCAAGTCGGCAAGATTCCCACGACGGTCTTGCGTCCGTGGTACGTGCTCGGGCCGGGTCGTCGATGGCCGGTGGTCCTGCAGCCCGCCTACCGGTTGTTGGAGCAATTCTCGCCGACACGCGGGTTCGCGCAGCGCCTGGGACTGGTGACCGTCGAACAGATGATCCGGGCCTTGGTCTGGGCCGTGGAACACCCGACGAAGAGCTGGCGTGTGATCGGTGTCCCCGAGATTCGGCGGGGACCTCTCGAGGAGACGGCCTCGGATGCGTGACGCCGGCCCGGTCGTGTGGATCACCGGAGCCGGAGGGCTCCTGGGACATTACCTCGTTCGGACGGCGGCGCGTTGTGTGCCGACGTGGCGGGTGGTGGGCCTGACCCGGCCCGAGGCGGATCTGACGGATCCTGCGGCGATCGAGCGCGCGTGGCGCCGGGCTCCGCCCGAGCTGATCATTCACTGCGCGGCCCTTAGCAAGGCGGTGGCCTGCGAGGCCGATCCCGAGCAAGCTCGTGCGGTGAACGTCGTGGCGACCTCGCACTTGGCTCGGATGGCCGCCGAGATTCCATTCATATTCGTGTCCACCGATCAGGTTTTCGACGGCAGTCGGAGCTGGTACCGGGAAACCGATCCGGTCAGCCCTCTCACGTTCTATGGACGGAGCAAGGCGGAGGCGGAGCGTATCGTACTGTCGAATCCACGCCATACCGTGGTGCGCACGTCGTTGAACGCGGGCCTGTCGCCCACCGGTGACCGGAGCTTTCTGGAGGAAACACTCGCCGTTTGGAGAAAAGGGGCTCCGCTGCGATTGTTCACGGACGAGTTCCGTTGTCCGATTCCTGCGTCGGTGACCGCCCGCGCGATTTGGGAATTGGCCGCCCAATCGGCCACGGGACTGTTTCACTTGGCGGGATCCGAGCGGCTGTCGCGATGGGAGATCGGCCAATTGCTGGCCGCTCACTATCCTGAACTGCACCCGCGCTGCGTGCCGGGCACGCTCAGGGAGTACACCGGGCCCCCGCGCTCTCCAGACCTGTCCTTGGACTGCGCCAGGCTCCAGCGGCGGTTGTCGTTTCCATTACCGGGGTTTCGCGCCTGGTTGCAGGCGCACCCGCCCCGGGGGTCTGACACCGCGTGGGGCCCGACTCCTCCGTAGATCGGGAGGTGACGAGATGTTCGACCCATTGGCGTTGCTGCTCTGGGGCGCCCTGGCTGCCACCCTGGCGATGGCGGCTTTGTGGGCGTTCGACCGACGCCTCCGCAATGCCTCGATCGCCGACGTCGGTTGGTGCGCGCTTCTGGTCGGGGTGGTGATCTGGTATGCGGTCGCCGGAGCGGGTGAACCCCTACGCCGGCTGCTCCTGGCGAGCATGGCGACCGTCTACGGGCTGCGTTTAGGATTGCACGTCCTGTTCACCCGGGTCCTCGGTCGATCCGAGGATCCTCGCTATAAAACTATGCGGCGTCGATGGGGGCATGCCGAAGACCGATATGTCTTTGGGTACTTCATGGTCCAAGCGGCGGCGGTGGTGCTCTTCTCGATCCCCTTTCTCGTCGTGATGCAGACTCCCCGCCCGACGCTGAGTCTCTGGGAGTATGCGGGCGTCCTGGTCTGGTTCGTGGCGGTCGCGGGGGAAACCGCGGCGGATCTGCAACTGGCCGACTTCAAACGGAAACCCTGGAACCATGAGCGGGTCTGCCGCCAAGGTCTGTGGTACTACTCGCGACACCCCAACTACTTTTTCGAGTGGCTTCATTGGTGGGCCTATGTGTTGATGGCCGTCGGTTTGCCCAATGCGTGGCTGACGTGGCTCGGACCGCTGATCATGGGATGGGCGTTGCTCAAGGTCACAGGGGTTCCCCCGGCGGAGGAGCAGGCTTTGCGCACACGAGGCGACGAGTATCGGCGCTATCAGCGAACCACCAGCGCGTTCATTCCGTGGTTCCCCCGCGGAAACGCGTGAGGCGCGACGGGACGCATCGGCCTCGGAGATCGGGGAGGGGGCATGGCGCGTGCGTGATCACGATGCGGGAGCGGCCGATCTGTCCGTTGAGGCGAGATGACACCGCCGATCTGGGATGAGCTGAGCGAACTCGCGCTCGGACGGGTGCGCGCCGCCGGGGCGGAGTACGGCGATGTCCGAATCCTGGACAGCCGCACCGAATCGGTTCGTGGCGAGGACGGTCGCATCGCGCAAGTGCAGGACCACCGCGACGGCGGCTTCGGCGTGCGCGTGCTGTATCACGGCGCATGGGGATTTGCCGCCAGTGCGATCCTGTCCGTTGAGGAGGTGCCGCGCATCGCCGATCTCGCCGTCGAGATTGCGAAGGGGTCGGCAAGTCTCGCGCGCGATCGGATTGCCCTGACCGAGGAACCGGTCCATCGGGATCGGATCGTGACTCCGCGTCGGATCGACCCGTTTTCCCTGCCGCTGGGCCGCAAGACGGACCTGTTGCTCGAGACGATGGCGGTGGTTCAGCGGCAATCGGGGGTCGTGCGCAGCCGCGCCCATCTGTGGGCTTGCCGGGAGGTGAAGCTGTTCGTGTCGACCGAGGGGTCGCGCGTGGAGTTCGATTTGCCGGCCGTACAGGGCGGATTCGACGCGACGGCGGTCCATGACGGGCGGTTCGGGTCTCGCTCGTTCAACACCCCGCATGTGCGGACCGGCTACGAGTTGATCCACGAGGCCGACTTTCTCGACGCGGCACCCCGAATTGCCGCGGAAGCCGTCGACAAGGTTCGCGCTCCCGCAGTGGATCCCGGGAGCTACGATCTGGTCCTGGACGGCGAGCATTTGGCGCTGACGATCCACGAATCCTGCGGCCATCCGAGCGAACTCGATCGCGCGCTCGGCTACGAGGCCAACTATGCGGGGACGAGTTTCCTGAGCCCGGACTGTCTGGGCTCCTATCCCTATGGGTCTGCGCACGTGACGCTCGTCGCCGACAACACCGAGGCCGGCACGCTCGCGGCCACGGGGTATGACGATGACGGCGTGGCGTGCCAGCGATGGGAGATCGTCAGGCGAGGCACTTTCGTCGGCTTTTGCACGAATCGCGAGGTGGCTCCCATGATCGGCGAGTCTCGGTCGCGGGGCTGCAATCGGGCCGATGGGTGGGGCTCGGTCCCGATGGTTCGGATCGCGAATATCGGATTGTTGCCGGGATCGGGGACTCCCGACGACCTGATCGCCGGCATTGAGCGGGGCATCTACATCGAAGGACAGGGGTCTTACAGCATCGACCAGCGGCGGTACAATTTTCAGTTCGGGGGCGATGCGTGCTGGTTGATCGAACGAGGGCGGCGCACGCACATGCTGCGCGACGTGGTGTATCACGGGATCACGCCACGGTTCTGGGGCAGTTGCGATGGGGTCGCGGACGCGCGATTCCGCGCGCGCCACGGTTTCATCACCTGCGGCAAAGGGCAGCCCGGGCAATCCGGATGGATGTCCCATCCGGCCTCCCCCGCCCGGTTCCGCCGCGTGCAGGTCTTGCGCGGATAATCGGAGGGCCATGACTCAGGCGCTGACCAGCCCGCAGGAGTTCGATTTTCTCGCCGATCTCGTGATGCGACACTCCGGTGGCGAGCATACGATGGTGTCCTTGCACGATCAGCACGGCGGCACGACCCGGTTCGCCAACAATCACATCATTCAAAACGTCGATACGCGACGCATGTTCTTGGAGGTGACGGTGGCCTTCGGGCGACAGCACGGCACGGCCGGCACGACGGATCTCACCGCGGGAGCGGTGCAGGACGCCATCCGGCGCGCGGAGGGGATCGCGCGCGTGTCTCCCGACGATCCGGAATATCTGCCCCCGTTGGGCCCTCAGCCGTATGGAGACCTGCCGACCTGGCGCGCCGAGACGAGCGGCGCCGGGCCCGCGCGCCGTTTGGAGGAGGTCGGCACGGCGGTCGCACTATGTCGCGACGAAGGAGCGAGCGGGGCGGGGATCGTAATGTCCTCGGAGTCGGCTACGGGATTCGCGGCGAGTACGGGACTTCGCGCCTACGAGACGCGCACCGAAGCGAAGTTCAGCGTCACCGCCACGGTGGGAGAGGCCACGGGGTGGGCCTCCGGCGCACATCGGTCCGTTGATCGGCTCGGCGTGGCCGAGCGGACGCAACTTGCCCTGCGCAAGGCGCGCGCGGGGAGCGAGCCCACGGCGTTGCCTCCGGGACGCTATACGGTGGTCTTGGAGCCGACGGCGGTGGCAGGATTGCTCACGTGGATGCTATGGCTGCTCGATGCCAAGTCGTACTACAAGGGGACGAGCGCCTATGCAGGCCGGCTGGGCCATACGATCGTCGATTCTCGTCTGACTCTCCAGAATCTTCCGTCTCATCCGGATCTGCTCGGACGGCGATTCAATGGAGAAGGGCTGCCCAACCGCGAGGCGACATGGATCAGGAACGGCGTCTTGACACAGTTGGCCTTCGATCGCTTCACCGCGCGGGCGCATGGCGTCGAGCCGATGGCGTTTCCGGATGCGCCCTGTCTCTCCGGGGGTGGGGCGGTGGACGACCTGATCTCTTCCACGTCACGCGGCATCCTGGTCACCAACTTCTGGTATTTGCGGCTGGTGAACCCGACGGACTTGACCCTCACGGGGATGACCCGCGATGGGACGTTCTTGATCGAAGGGGGAGAAGTGCGGGCGGCGCTGAAGAACTTCCGGTTCCACGAGAGTCCGCTACGCGCGTTCTCTCAATTGGAGGCGTGCACGCCTCCGTCCGAAGCGGTGAGTGCGGAAACGGCCAAGATGTTGGTTCCGGCGATGCGCCTGCGTGAGTTCAACTTTTCCAGTGTCACCACGTTCTAGCACCACCGGGGTGGGGGCGTCGCTTCGATGCACGCCTTGACCAACACCGCAATCGTGAGGCCCATTGTCGTGATGTACACGGAGCGAGCGGGCGAGCCTCGACGTGCCGGGTCCGGGGAAACGCCGTCCCCCGGTCGAAGATCAGTGGGGCTCAGGTCCTCATCCGAGAACTCCGCCCGGCGGGTGAGGGAACGATGCAGGCAATGCGGCTCAGCGGTGAGAGGCATGACGCGGCGAAGCGAGCCCTCGGCTCAGGGCCTCGCTGCCTTCGTAGAGGGCGTCCTTGAGTGCGGACGTGGCTACCGAGGTATATTCGCGGCCTTCATCGGACTCGAGAAAGTCCGCGTAGCGGCCTAGTTCGTCGTCCGATAGGGATCGGTAGGCATGGAGGAACGTATCGGTCGTGACGCTCTCCCAGCGCTCGCGATTGGCCTGACGGTCCAAGTCGATCTGCACGCGGATACGATCCTCTCCGACCCGTTCGCCAGCTGGCCGCGCCGAATCGATGGTCATGGCCGCTCCGAAGGCTGAGAGTTCCGCCGACTCCAGAAGTGTTTCTGTGGTTCCGATGGCATGGTCCAGTCGTCGCAACAGGTGTAAGCGGGCGGGTGATACTGAAGCGGGGGGCGCCGTGTTGATGAAGGCGTCGCGCCGTGCGGCGGCGTGAGGCGCCCAGGTTTGTTCCTCGAGCGCGGCGATCCTCCTACCCAAGTCCGAGCGCAACCATTCCCGCACCTTCGCCGAATGGTCCTTCGGCAACTCTTTCGCCAGGCGAGCCGCCACCCGCCGCTCGATCCGATCGGCATCCATGGACTCACTGATGATCCGCCGAACGACTGCCTGACGGGCTCCGGAAACTGGTTTAGCTCCTTTGTCGTATCCCGTCAACACGTGGCGAGGCAACTGCCGAATCTGTTGCTTGATTCCAGCGAGTGAGAGCAGGCCAGGCTGTCGAGGGCCTTTCGATGGGACACGGGATGATTCGCCCGCGAAGGCAGAAGCCGCGATTGCCAGGATCGCGGCCACGCCGATGGCTCGAGACATCATGGGCATATCCCACCTCACATGGAATCAGCCGCGCGGGGCGCTCACCATGAATGCTCCGCCGTCGGTGCGGGGTTGATCCCCGAAGACAACTTTCTAAGTATAGCCGACATCCTCACCCCTGCAAGGGCAAGGCTTTTCCACTAGTTAGTGCAATAGGGTCCTTCCAGCCTCCATTCGCCGGGGCGAGTCGGGAGCCCCCGTGTCACCACGGCCTCCTCGTCCGCCTGGAAGGTTCGTGGTGGGTGTTGATCGATCTTCGCTATGCTTGACGGATGCTCGCCCGCTTCACCCTCGCCCATCATTGTCGTCCCGGATCGGTCGCTTCTCTCACTCCTGACCGTGGGGGTGCTCCCTGTTTGCCTCGCTGAGCGCCTACCTGCTGTGGTACGCCGAACCAGTCCGGGTAAGGGAGGTTCCATGACACGACCGGCCGCTGCACAGCGAAGTTTTCCTCAGGACGCCCAGGGGCCCAGCCAACAACGTCGGCATCCCCGCTACACCGTCCTGTATCGGCTCCGGTACAGTACCAAGTTGGGAGGCAAGACCGTCGGGGGCGAAGGCATGCTCGTCGATGTGTCGCTCTCCAGCTGCGGGATCCAAGGCAGTCGCCCCGTGAAACCAGGTGATGCGCTGACCCTGGAGATTCAGATTCCTAAGAGCAAAGTAGGCGTGCGGTTGGACGGGATGAGGGTGATGTGGGCCAGTGGCTTTCGGTTTGGGGTGACCTCGGAAGAGTGCGAAACGATCGTCTCGCAATTGAGGCTTCTCCCGCCGGAACTGGCCTCTTGAGTACTGTTGCTTCACGGACAAGGTCGCACCCGCTAAGCAGCTCCCTTGTAACCCGGCCAGTGCGTGGCCGCGCACTGGGCCGCACTCATGGTTTGGCGCGTGCTCCGTGCGACGAACGGGTGTCCCGGCATACGTTCTGTGTGTGTGGGTTCAGTCTGTCTGAGACATGACCATGTATCAACGGCGCCTCGGGGTCCTGGGCCCTGGAAATGGGGCGGTCTCGAAGCCCAATTCAAACGAGGGACTCGAGTTTCCCCCCAAAGGGTCATGGTGAAATCCCCCCGATCCCGTAAGCTTTCTCAAGAAGGTTCGTACGGGACTGGAGAGGGAGGGAATTATGGACAAGGAACGTAACAAGACTAACGGTGAGCCGTCGATCGCCCCATCGACGGTGCCGGTCGATCAGCGCCGTGTCCACCGCACGATGGAGGCCTGCTACCTCACCTATTCCGGCATCTGCGGGGGTAGGGTGATCGTGGGCGAAGGCAGCTCGCTCGATTTGTCGGCGGAGGGTTTGGGCATCGAAGGGAGCCGGAATGTGGTTCCGGGCGCTCTTTTGACACTCTGTGTATGTTTGCCCGATGGGAAGGAACCCTTGGTGGTGGAGGAAGTCCGGGTCGTCTGGGTGCGCGGCAAGCGATTCGGAGTCAAGTCTGTCGCGATCGGGCATGAAGAGCGGAAGCGACTTGTTTGGTATGTGACCAGATACCATCCACGGGGAAGCCAAAAACACTCCAAACCGCTGACGTTCTCGCTCCCGCTCGAATCGGTCGCTGGTTAGGCAAGCATCAGCCTGCACCTCTCCGCGGTGAGCCCGAGGCCAGGTCCCCGGCTCACCGCCGATCCCCGCAATAATCAGTGATTGCAGCCCGTCCACCACTGTACTAATCTCCGCGTAGTCTCACCATCGCAGCAGGTCGGGCGCCAGCATGCCACGGACCACGGAGAATCCTTACGTCGAGCCTTCGACCATCGGGGACATATTGTGCGCTGCCGCACCATCGCCGTCGTCGTACTGTCCTCAGAGCCCTCCCGTCCGTCCCATCGGGGTGGCTGCCTGCATGCGAGAGGTGGGATATCGGGTCATCCCCGTCAATCCTCTCGAGTCGCGTGTATTCGAGGAGTCCGCATATCCGGATCCGAACTCGATCCCGGAGACGATCGATCTCGTCGTCCTGCTTCGGCGATTGGAAGAAGCGGGGCCCGTCGTCGTGGCGGGGGGCCGTTCCGGCGTCGCGGCGGTTTGGCGTCAAGCGGGAATTGTGGATTCCCGTGCGGCCGAATGGGCCAGGCAGGGCTGCTTGTGGTGATGGATCGCTGTCTGCTGAAAGCGCACCGACGATGGCGGCCCACCCGGGTGTGAGTGGGGGGCATTACGGGCCGGCGACATGAGGCGGAGGGAGGTCGGGTGAGGAGAGGGACGCGAAAACCGGTGATCGGGGTCATGGGACCGGCCAAAGCCGGGGCGCGAGAACTGGCCGATGCGCGCTCCCTCGGAGAACTCATCGCTAGGCAAGGCTGGGTGCTGTTGACCGGCGGGAAGGCCAGCGGGGTCATGGACGCCGCGAGTCAAGGCGCCAAGAGTGTACCGAACAGTCTGACAGTCGGCATTCTGCCGGACGAAAAGGCGAAGATTTCGCGCTTCGTCGACATCGCGATCATCACGGATCTGGGCAATGCTCGCAACAACGTCAATGTCATGTCCAGCGATGTGATTGTGGCCTGTGGTCTGGGTGGCGCCGGGACGGTCTCGGAGGTGGCACTAGCGTTGAAGGCGAGGAAGGGAGTCATTTTGCTCGATGCCAGCAAAGCCGGCGTCGGATTATTCCAAAACCTGGCCCCTGGTCTGGTTCATGCGGCATCCTCTCCTGAGGAGGCGGTCCAGCTCATTATGGATCTGCTCTAACCCGCATTATTCACGAGGACTTCTCCTGCACCCGCCGAGACGCCGCTGCGACAAGCCTGGATGCGGCCTGTTGGCATCCAGGCGGGCAGGCTTGCCGCTCGGTCCCTCGCCAGACTGGTTCAAGTCTGCCTCGGGCTCTCGCGACTCCGCATGCCCGTCTCGTCTGGCGTCTCCGCGGTTTCGTTTCGAATTCTCGTGAATAATGCGGGCTAATCGTGGACGGGTCGATAACCCAACGCCCCGGCCCTCGTTGACCAATCGCCTCCCCCCCGCGCGGTCGTAGGCGTCTTGCCGTTCCGTATATCTATACGACCCGCCCTTGATCACACCGCAGCTCAAGAAGGAATTGACAGCGCACCTGCCAACCCGCATGCTCCGGGGATCGCTAAACCAGCCGATCTGGAGGGCAGCCGCATGAAAGCAGTAGGACTCTACCGATATCTTCCCCTTACGGACCCTGAAAGCCTGGTCGACCTCGAACTCCCGATGCCGTCGCCCTCCGGCCGCGATCTCCTCGTCCGCGTCGAAGCGGTTTCCGTCAATCCGGTCGATACGAAGGTGCGAGCGCCTAAAGAAACGGTCGAGTCGACAGCCCGGATTCTTGGTTGGGACGCCGCTGGTCTCGTGGAGGCGGTCGGATCCGAGGTCACGCTGTTTCGCCCCGGTGACGCGGTGTTTTATGCCGGGGATATTACGCGGCCCGGAAGTAATAGCGAGTATCAGCTCGTGGATGAACGGATCGTGGGCCCGAAACCGACGCGCCTGGATTTCGCCGAGGCCGCCGCCCTTCCCCTCGTCTCCATTACGGCCTATGAAGCGTTGTTCGATCGGATGAAGATCGCTCGCGAGGGCGCCTCTGCGGGTAAGACTTTGCTCATTATCGGTGGGGCAGGCGGCGTCGGGTCGATGGCGATCCAACTCGGCGCGCTCGCCGGGTTGACCGTGGTCGCGACGGCCTCCCGGCCGGAGTCGGCGGCGTGGGCCACCCAACTCGGCGCCGCGCAGCTGATCGACCATCGCCGGCCGCTTCGAGCGCAACTCGAGGCCTTGGGCATGCGCGACGTCGATTATATCGCCAACTTCGCAGACACGGATGCCTATTGGGAGGTTATGGCTGATCTCGTGGCTCCACAAGGAACGCTCTGCACGATCGTCGACCATAAGGGACCGTTGAACCATGCGACGTTGAAAATGAAGAGCGTCACCCATGCTTGGGAGTTCATGTTCACACGGGCCAAGTTTCGGACGCCGGACATGATCGAGCAGCATCGATTGTTGGCCCGAATCACCGAGTGGATCGACGGGGGGCGCATTCAGAGTATCCTGCGCGAAACGATGAGACCAATCTGTGCGAGGACGCTGCGAGCGGCGCATGCGAAGCTGGAATCGGGGTCGATGATCGGAAAGCTGGTCCTGACCGGCTGGTGAATCCCGTCGGCAGGGCGACGAGCCGCCCCACCCGCGTGGCTCGGCCTAAGGGGCGGAGCCACGCCGACCTCTCGGGAACCGGTGGATCGCCCCTGTCGCGCGTCGAAACCTCGGAGGTGCGCGTGGAGGCCGTCTACTCTACAAACAGCCGATCGGCACAAAACCTCTCCCAAAAATACTCGCCAATGTCACGTAGCGGCTGTTATCCCAGAAAGGTGTACTGGTGGAATAGTTTCTGCGCGAAGGATCGGATCCAAAGGAAGGATCGGTCCCAAAGTAAAATCCGCCCCGGGTTCGCTGGATGAGTTGCAACCATTCGGAGTAGAGCGAACAGATCTCGGTCTGCACGGATGCGTCGGACGAGTTCGCCGCATACCAATCCCTGCCCCAGTCCGGTACGGCTCGACTCTGGGCGGGAGGGACGGGTTCCAGAGAGGGTAGGTGCTCGGGTTCTGCTCCGGAAGGATACGTCCGCTGCAATCGAGGGGGAGATTCCGGGAACGAGGGCACCACCGAGAGAGGTCTGAGTTCCATCTTGCGGCAGCCGGGCCGTTCCCGGTTGGTATATAAGGACGTGTCGTCACTGAGTGGACACTCCCACATCCCGAGCGGGTCGGCTGGCGCCGGCTCCTCGGCGTGGAGCGGCGTTGCGAGGGGACCGACTAACGCGGCTGCCAGGAGAGAGCAATAGAGGGTGCGCATACAACACCTCCAAATCGAATGACGTGACGACAGGGCATCATGGACGCAGGTCGATCGGACGGCGGCGCGATCTTCGCCGACATCCCTAAAAGCTGAATTCGTGAACCACCATATCTGTCGTAAGCACAATGAGGCTATCCCACCTTCGCAGGGGAGCTCCCTTGATGGGGTGAAGGCGACGACGGCGGTAACCGGTATGCCGAGGTATCTACGACGATCATCCGCTTCCGAGCTTGACGAGGGACAGGCACATCTGTGCCCCCATCATGTGGTCCAGGATGGGCAGATCGGATGTGAGGCGTGATCACGTAAAACACCAGGCCGATCGCGAGGAGCGCTCGCGACGATCGAGCCAGGCCTCAAGGGCCGGTGATCGATTGAGAGGTAGACCCGCGAAGTCGCGACCGAAGAGGTTTACGCATGCTCAAGATTGAACAATTCATCTCCCGAGATCTCTGGCTGATTAAGCTAGACACGGCTTCACGCTGGACACGATGCTGGGTCCGGGCGCTTCGATTGCTTCTCGCCGTCGTGTGGGAATTTCAGCATCGTTTGCTCGACGCTCGAGCCGGCGGGTTGGTGTACACGAGCCTGCTTTCGCTGGTCCCCTTCCTCGCGGTTACCGTCTCGGTGTTGAAGGCGTTTGGGGTCCACCAGCGCGTGGAGCCCATTGTGGCGGAGATTGTGGAGCCCCTGGGACCCAATGGAGAGCAAATCACCCTCCGCGTCATGCAGTTCGTGAATAATCTGGACGTGGGCGTACTGGGCGTGGTCGGCATCGCGGGGTTGTTTTATACCACCTACTCGCTGATCGGAAAGGTAGAGGAGGCCTTTAACGCGATCTGGCGCGTTCGTCGGGGGCGGTCCTGGACGAGAAAATTTACCGACTACTTAAGTGTCGTTTTGGTCGGCCCGGTGGTTATCGTGAGCGCGTTTGGGTTGCTGGCCTCGATTCAAAGTCACACCCTCGTGCAACGGGTGTTGGAAATCCAGCCGTTCGGCTACGTGGCGATCTGGGGCGCCCAGTACCTCCCCTTCCTGCTCCTCTGCGGGTTGTTCACATTTTTCTACAAGTTCATTCCTCACACCGAGGTCCGGGGGGCCGCGGCAATGGTGGGCGGAGGGGCCGCGGCGCTCTTGTGGGGAGCGGCCGGGGAGGGGTTTGCCGCATTCGTGGCGGGATCCACCAAATACAGCGCCATCTACTCGGGATTCGCCATTCTGATCCTGTTTCTCCTGTGGTTGTATGTCGGGTGGATGATCATCCTCGTCGGAGCGCAAGTCGCCTTTTTCTATCAGCATCCCGGCGCCTACGAGCCTCAGTACCGATGGGCGCAGAGCAGCTGCGCGTGGCGGGAGCGAGCGGCACTGCGCCTCATGGTGTGTCTTGCCCGACGCTATCTCGCCGGCGATCCGCCGTATCAACCCATCGACGTCGCGACAGCCACGAATATCCCGTTGCCGGTGATCGAGGAGCTCACGGACGTCTTTGTCGAGGCGGGCTACCTATCGCGGATGTCCTCGCCCAAGGGAATGATTGGGTTCGTTCGTCCTCCGTCGCATATCAGCGTGGAAGCCATCCTCGAGGTGATTCGCAATGGTGGAGTCAGCGCGGTTCCCTCAGGTGTTTCGTCTCTCGATCGTGTGGAGGACGTGCTCCATCGGCGCGACACCGCCGTGTCAAACGCGCTCTCCGATCTGACGCTCGAATCCTTGGTGAGCGGCCGGACCGCCGAAGGCGGCGGCCGAAGTTCGTCCCATGAGGCCGGCGTACCAACCGCTCCTTCGTAAGCCGTAAGCGCAAGACGCAAGGCGTTGGGCAGCAGCACCGAGTCGGTTCGACCTGTCTCGATCAGCGCGGGGCGGCGGCGCCTTCGAACTTGAAAACGACTGTCCCGCATGGCCGGCCAGACCGTCTACGACGGCATCCTGACTGGATCATTCAGTTTCATCAGCACCAACCGGAGGCGTTCTCTCCCGCTGGAGCGGATGCCCACGAATTCGACGCCGAACTCAGGTCCATTCACCCAGCGAACAACGGCCTGATCGACGCGCAGTGGCCAAGGGACGTCCGGGAGGAAAACACTGAGCCGCAAGCTCTGGCCGGTTTCGGCCGGCCGATCCGAAATCAGGCGGCAACCGGTCGTTGAGCACTCGATCATGTGAGCCTCCCCTTCGAAGTCGTGATCCCCGAAGAAGAATACTCGGCAGTTGAGCGCGACCCGCCGAGCCCTGCGTTTCCCCATTGCTTCGCGATCGCGCACATCGTACCTCTCGAATACGGCCCGTCCTGCCCGAGCGAAACACGTGCCGCCACCGAAGTCACGTGCACCTGAAATAAGCCTATCCGTTGAACCGCCGGAGTCATTACTCCAAAGAAGTGCCTCGAACGACCGTCCGTTCGGGCGGCGCCGCACTTTGCGACACGGTCAGACAAAACCCGAGAACCTTGCGGCCGACCTCCCCTCCAAGGAGAGGAGGGGGCCGGGGGGGGGGGAAATCGGTGGAAACCGCTCACCTTTGTCATCGGCTTTTGGACTGGAGTGCGGCACGAATCCTGATCTTGATTCTGCCGGTTGCGCGAGGGGAAGGGTACCGGACCGAGGCCGGGCACCTGGGAGGGCCGTGCGATGAAAACGACCACGATATCCGGCGGGACGAGAAAATCCTGGGACCATGCTCGGGTGTGGCTCTCCGCGACCCTCATTCTGGGGCTGATGGTGGTCCTCCCCAGTTCCGCCCCAGGAGCCATCTACCGCTATATAGAACGTGACGGAACGCTCATTGCCGCCGATGTTCCGCCCGATCCCCGAGTTCACCGTCCGGCGCAACCTCGGCTCCCCGGGCCCGGGATCGCCATCGGGCCCCGAGAGCTGAATCAGGCCATTCGCTGGTACGCCCGCCGGCATCGCTTGTCACCCGCGTTGTTGAGGGCCGTGATCAAGGCGGAGTCGGATTTCAATCCCAGGGCGGTCTCGCCGACTGGGGCGATCGGGCTGATGCAACTCATGCCGAAAACGGCCGCGTCATTGAACGTGCATGATCCCTTCAATCCGATTGAAAATATCCGCGGGGGTGCCAAGCACCTCCGATATTTGCTCGATCGTTTCGAAGGGAATCTGCCCCTCGCGCTCGCCGCTTATAACGCGGGAGAGTATCGAGTCAAGCGGCATTGTGACCGCATCCCGCCGATCAGGGAAACGCAAGAGTACGTGGAGAAGGTGCTCTCGTATTACGAAACGTTTCGAAAGCCCACCCGAAGTCACGCCAGCCGTCTTCCGCTGTTCTGAATTCCCCGGAAGCCGGGCTCCGATTCCGGCGCGGCTCCGGGCGACCCGTCCGCGCGTGGATCGAGGAGCGTTAGGGGGCCGCGGGGTTAGGATTCGAGATCCATGCGGGTGGGAGGGTCCGCCGCAGGTCGGGATGGAGCGTGCGAGCGAGTGGCTCGGGCGCGTTTGGCGTTCGGTTCGATCCCGTATCGAGGCGCGGTGATGCCCTCGCCGCGACATCGGGGGCATCGGCTGGGACGGGTCAACTTTCTTCGGTCGCGAAAGACGAATCCACAACCGCCGCAAGCCGCCGGCTCTAGGAGGAATTGCCGCGAGCGATCGCGGCTGAGGCTTCTCACGACGTGCTCGAGGTGAGCTTCCACCTCTCGTTCGGGAATTCCCAAGCGCTCGGCAAGCTGCCTTGACGACAACCGGCCGCCGGTGAGGAGCTCAATGAGGCGCTGTCGCGGTGTCTGCTCGGGGGAATCCACGTCGGTATCGTACACCATGCGCCTGAGGGAAGGGTATCGCGGCCTCGGCGTCAGGCAAGGCCCGTGCGGGACGGGAGCGACGGTCGCATGCAGAGAGTCCGTCCGAATGGTATACTCCCGCCATGCCGAGGCACCGTTTTTTGTCGCTGGCCGGGGTTGCGATGCTGGGCGGCGCCATGGTCGTGGGGTGCGCCCAGGACATCTACCAGCAACGGGCCCACATTGTGAAGGGCCATACCGAGTCGTTTTATCGGCATCTCCAAGAAGGGCGCGTGGCGGCCGCAGTCGCTGAAAATGAGCAGATCGAAGTCCTGGCCGGCGAGATGGAGCGAGGACTGGTCCGGCGGGCGAGTGCGATGGACGCGAATCAGAAAACCCGGGAGTGGTCGCTCATCAAGACGACGAACCAAACGGCCATCGACAATTGGCTCAACCTGGGTCGATATCTGTCGCAAACCAAGCGCTACGAGCAGGCCCGCGGCGCTTATCAACGCATCGTGGAGACCTATCACGGGAAGAGCGGGGAGTATGCCCCGTATCTCGAGCGGGCACGAGCGGGGTTAAAGGATCTCGACCTTATTCTGGCCCCTTCTCCAAGCCCGTGAAAAGTCCTCGGTGACGCCCTGACCGGCCCGCAGCTCCGTGACGCCGGCTCCGCTACCTGGAAAAGAGTTGCCTCAGGCCGTCCACCGCCCGCTCCATGGTTTTCCCTGTTTCCTTCGCGCTTTCCCCGATCAGACTCCCGGTGGCTGTTCCGACGGTGCCCACCGCCTCTCGCGTCAGTGCTCCGAAGACACGGGCCGCCACATCGGCCGTCGACAAGGGATGGTCCGGATCGCCGAGGTTCTCGAGCGTGATGGGCTTCAGCCGGATGCCGTCCACGGCGGTTTCCAACGTACCGGCGCGGAGTCGCACGCTCACGCGCGCGTCGACGATGCGCAGTCGTTTGATGACCAAGGCCCTCGAGCCGCGGGATGCGGAGCCGGCGGAAGCGGGAGAGGCGTTGACGGCGGCGAGGAGATTCTTGCGAATGACCTGGAGGTTGTTGCCGGACGGCGAACCTTCGAACGTGATGTCCGGAGCGTCGACCACCACTTCAGGCAGCACGACACGAGGGGTTGTCAGGCTCATCCAATCCAACTGGGCGGCAATGGACCGGACGGTGATGGCGGTGGGAGCCTGATAGCCGGCTGGATTGGCGACGGTCAGGCTGTCCAGGACCACGCGCCCCCCCACGAGTGAGAGCCGCACACCCTTCAGGGTCACCGCCACCTTCGCGTGTGCGGAGCCGACCCGCTCGACCCCCATCCGTACGACGGCCTCCAGCCAGAACACGGCCAGCACCAGGACCAACAGGAGGGCGCCGATGAGGAGCGCGCCGCCCGTACCGAGTTTCCTCAAGCGGTTCATGGCGGATGACGTTAGGCGGCTGAACGGAGCCGTTGGACGAGCGAGTCCACGACCGATCGGGCGGCGGAGGAGGCCGCGATGGTCCCGTGATAGGTCGGCTTGGGCTGGTTGAATGCCAACGCCCGCCCGGCCGCGTCGGTGATCGAACCGCCGGCCTCCTGAATCAGGATGGCGGCCGCGGCCAGATCCCATTCGTTCTCGCGCTCGAAGGTGATCATGGCCGGAACCAGCCCGGCCGCCACCAGCGCCACACTGTAGGCAATCGACCCGATCGGCCGACAGTCGACGGTGTCGCCGAGCACGCGGAAACGGCCGCTCTCGAACTCGGATTGATTGACCAGGAGCCCCAGCCGCGGGGCGGCGGGAGCGTCCGCCCGAATCGGGCTTCCATTCAGGCGGGCACCGTGACCTTCCTGCGCCGTGAACAACTCGCCTGTGGAGGGGTTGTAGACGGCTCCCAGAACCGGACGGCCGTCCCGGACGAGCGCCGCGGAGACCACAAAGTGCGGACGGCGCCTGATGAAGGCCCGGGTCCCGTCGATCGGATCGACGATCCACACGCGTGATTTCGACAGCCGAGCCGCCGTATCGGGCGATTCCTCCGACAACCAGCCATCGTCCGGGAAGGCGCCGAGCAGCGCGGATTCCAGGATCCGATTCACCTCGAGGTCGGCGGAAGTCACGGGTGAACGATCCGGTTTGGTTCGAATCTCGACGCCGGATTCGGCAAGTGCCAACGCGCGCTGACCGGCTTCGATGACGGCGCTGCACAGAATGGTCCGTTCCCGTTCCATGGGATCTCAATGCGGGGGAGGGGGCATTCATCGCCCGGGGGCGTCCCTCGTCCCACCATATCAATTCGTCGGAACAAGGGGGAGAGAAATCGTCAAGCTTACGGGGTCTGGTTCTCCACGATCCTGACGCCGTCCACGAAGTAGTTCGTGTCGCCGAAACAGTTCGTGGGAATGCCACGGTGCTCCCGGTAATGAAGGACCACCCGTTTCCCGAGTACGTTCAGTTCGCTGATCTCTTTGGCCACGTCGTCATCCCAGACGCTGAAGTTCCAGATGATGGGGGCGAGTCCGGGCACCGTGGTCATGGCCAACTCGCCCTCATAGGTCCGGCAGATCCACCCCTTGCGCGAAAACTTCTGGAGGTAGCCGGTTCGATCGCCCTCGGAAAAACTGACGTTCAGGACCACGCCTAGGTAGAGGCCGAAGAGGACGAGGGGGATCAGCGGGAGCAGGCTGACCAGCAGGACGCCTCTCTCGCGCGGGGAGGTTGCCTTGGCCGAACGGAAGGAAGTGGGGTAAGGCGGGGGAGTGGGCAACGGATCCTGCATCAGGGATCAAGGGGTCAAGGGGCCAAGTCGGCGAACAGCCACGGAGCGTCGACCTTTCGCCGAGCCTCATAGTCGGCGATGGCAGGAGCATGCTGCAAACTCAGGCCGATGGCATCGAGTCCGTTCAGAAGGCAATGTTTGCGAAACGCATCAATGGGAAAGTGGTACCGTAAGCCGCCCGGGGTCGTCACGGATTGCTCCGCCAGATCGACCGTGAGCCGATACCCGTCGGCCGTCGTCGCGTCCCCGAACAACGAGTCGACCTCGTCGTGTGTCAGGACGACGGGCAAGATGCCGTTCTGCAAGCAATTGTTGTAGAAGATATCGGCGAAGCTGGGGGCGATCACGCACCGGAATCCCTGGTCGAGAAGCGCCCACGGCGCATGCTCGCGCGACGAGCCGCAGCCGAAATTATCGCGAGCCAGCAGAATCGTGGCCTCCTGATACCGAGGCTGGTTCAGGAAAAAGGCCGGATCGGGCGAGCCGTCCGACTTGCGGCGCCAATCGTAAAACAGGCCCTCGCGAAGCCCCGTCCGCTTGATGGTCTTCAGGAATTGCTTGGGGATGATCTGGTCGGTGTCCACGTTGACACGATCGAGCGGGGCGACAAGACCGGTATGTGTGGTAAAGGCCTGCATAGAAGTTCTCACCGTTGAAGAAGCCACGATCGAGAGACCGTGGAACGTTGAACACTCACGTGTTGCCTACACCCACTGGCGAATATCGACGAAGTGACCTTCCACCGCGGCGGCCACGGCCATCGCCGGGGACACGAGGTGTGTGCGCCCGCCCGCTCCCTGCCGCCCTTCGAAGTTGCGATTGCTGGTACTGGCGCACCGCTCGCCCGGTTGCAGCACGTCGGCGTTCATCGCCAAGCACATGCTGCAGCCCGGCTCCCGCCAGTCGAACCCCGCGTCGCGAAAGACGCGATCGAGGCCCTCGTGTTCGGCCTGTCGCTTCACCAGTCCCGACCCGGGCACGACCATGGCCCGAACGGAGGCGGCGACCTTCCGCCCCTTCGCATACTGGGCGGCCACACGCAGATCCTCGATTCGCGAATTGGTGCAGGATCCGATGAAGACCCGATCGATGCGAATGTCCTCGATCGGCGTGCCCGCCGCGAGCCCCATGTACTCCAAGGCGCGCGCGGTGGCTTGCCGGGTCGCGTCGTCCGGGGCCTCCCGCGGGTCCGGGACCTTACCGTCCACTCCGGTGACCATCCCGGGACTCGTCCCCCACGTGACCTGCGGGGCGATCTGGTCCGCGCGAAGGTCGACGCGACGGTCGAACGTGGCACCGTCATCCGACGCCAAGGTTTTCCATGCGCGGACGGCCCGGTCGAAGAGTTCGCCCTTGGGGGCCATCGGCCGATCTTTGAGGTAGAGGAAGGTCTGATGGTCGGGCGCCACCAGTCCCGCCCGCGCCCCGCCCTCGATCGACATGTTGCACAAGGTCATCCGCCCCTCCATCGTGAGCGCTCGAATGGCCGACCCTGTGTACTCGATGACGTGACCGGTGCCTCCGGCCGTGCCGATCTTGCCGATGATGGCCAGGATGATGTCCTTGGCGGAGCAATGTCGGGACAGGGCGCCTTCCACCCGGACTTCCATCGTCTTCGGTTTCTTCTGAACCAGACATTGGGTGGCCAGCACGTGCTCGACCTCGCTCGTCCCGATGCCGAACGCCAGGGCGCCGAACGCCCCATGGGTGGACGTGTGGGAATCACCGCAGACAATGGTCATGCCGGGAAGGGTGAACCCCTGCTCGGGGCCGATGACGTGCACGATGCCTTGCCGGGGGTCGTTCATGGTGAAAATGGCGATGCCGAACTCGCGGCAATTCTCCTCGAGCGTCTCGATTTGCTTGGCGCTGACGGGGTCGGCGATGCCCAGCCGCCGGTCGGTGGTCGGCACATTGTGGTCGGGCACGGCCAAGGCCGCCGCCGGGCGTCGCGGTCGGCGCCCGGCCAGCCGGAGGCTCTCGAAGGCTTGCGGAGAGGTCACCTCATGGACGAGGTGGCGGTCGATATACAACAGCGTGGTGCCGTCCGGCTCCTCTCGGACCGTATGGGCGTCCCAAATCTTCTCGAACATCGTTTTTCCGGCCATACCCTGCTCCGCCTCCCGGCACAATCCGAACGACGTGGTACACTTGGACGAAAGCGCATTATACATGGGGGATCGGCCGGCGATGCAAGTGGCGGCGCGCCCCTTAAACGCATCGACGCGAGCCCTTCAGACGACCCCGTCACCGACCGATGAGGATGGTATGAAATCCCGAGATCTCGACGGCGAGGCGATCCGCATTCCCCGTTGGACCATCTGGCGCGAAGCCGAACCCTTGGGCTGCCCGGACTGCGGGTCCCTCATCGTCTGGGTTCAAATCGACCGGCAGTGCATGACTTTCTGCGAGTGTCGGCTGATCGAAACCCGTCGTGTCCGCCCCAACCGCCGTAAGGCCGCCTAAGCGCCTTCTGCGCGAGCAATCCCTTTCCGTCACGATCCTGACGCCCGTCCGCACCTGTACGGGTGTGAGGCGGTTGCGCAATCCCCGTCGTCTGCTAGGGTTGAACCAGGTCGGAATACGTAGATGGTGGCATGGTGTCCCGACGGCGTGATTGCGTGATTGCGTTCGACGATGCTCGCTCCCGATCAGGTCCGCCGCACTCCTGCTCGCCGCGGTGGTGTCGGCCGGGCAGGGGTGGGCCGAACCGGTCGTGCCTCGATCGAAGGCCTATGTCGGCGCCTGGCTCCCGCGCGTCGAGCGCGCGGCCTCACGACCATGCGGCCCGATCGATCTGATTGGGACCTGGCAATTGGTGGGCTATGGGTCGCCACGCCAACTGAACCGGACCGACGCACCCTACGCGTTCCCCTATCAGGTGTTTCGGTTTGCGGAGGATGGGACGCTCCAATCCGCCCACTCCCGCACGGCGTTCCGCGAGACCCCCGAACAGGTGTTCACCCGCTTGCCCACCGTCCTGAGTTACGAGATGCATCCAATGCAAACCGGTGTCGTGGTGGTGAAGCGACCGGACGTGGACGAGGCCGCCGAAACCTGGTTTTGCCGGACACTCACGATCGATCAAATCGACCTGACCCACCGGACGCTGTTGAGGCGGGGGGACGTGGTCCTGACCCTCGTGGGGAAGTCCGGAGCCCCGCTCTTCACCCGACATCTTCGCAAACACTGATCCGTTGCAGCCCACCACAGTCTCGTGCTAGGAACAGGTTCCCGCAAGCCGTGGTGGCTTGCCGGCTTCCGAACCTGGATTCACGTGCCACTGAATCCACCGCATGCGCCCTGGCTGGAACCGTCCGTCGTGGCCTGGTGCCAACTCCTGCTGGATAGCTACCGCCACTGGACGGGGTTGGACTTGGTCGAACGTGTCGGCACGCCGCGCGATCAAGCCGTGACGGTGTTCGAGGCTCAGCTTATCATCGTGTCGCATGGCATGGAGGACGATCCGATCCTGAACTACGGGAATCGCCGGGCGCTGGAGCTGTGGGAAATGAACTGGGAGGAGTTTACGCGCACGCCTTCACGGGAGACCACCGAGCCGACCGACCAAGCCGACCGGGCACGGATGCTCGCCCAGGCCGCTCGCGAGGGATACATCAGCCACTACCGCGGCGTCCGTATCGCGCGAACGGGCCGTCGGTTCCTGGTTGAAGGAGCAGTCGTGTGGAACGTGGTGGACCGGGAGGGCATCAAACGGGGCCAGGCTGCCACCTTTGCGACCTGGACGCCGCTTCCGTCCTAATCGGATTCGATCAGCTCGAAGCGCGGGACTGCTTGACCATTGACCTGAACCATTTCGGTAAACATCGCCCGAGGCCTCACCCATAACCCCCGATCGCCGTAGAGCGCCCGGTAGATGACGAGTTCCTCCTCGGTTTCGCTGTGTCGGGCGCATCCCAAGACCCGATACTCCTGCCCCTTATAGTGCCGGTAGCGGCCCTGCTTGATGGTGGTGGCCATAGGGGGGCGTGGTTCCTTCCCGGCTCCCGGCCGCTCGTGTTTCGTCATGGCAGATTCCATGGGAGCGACAGCACCGACGCCGTCGTGAACGGGAGCATGTGCAGCACCCGAAGGAGCGAGCGTGAACGACCCGACGAACTGCGGAGGGACGAGCGGCGGGTAGCGGCTTTAATGTGGCGGCGCATCATGGTGACGGCACTGTAGCAAGCGCCGTCCCCGATCCTCAAGCGGGAATCGTGCTCCGGACCTCGGGGATCGGGGTTTTTCTCGGATCAGAAGAGGGGCCCCTCCTGCGTTCGAGGGGCTGCCGTACGCGACCGAGCAAGGCGACGGCAACGAGCGCACCCGCCTGACAGTCCCGGCTCAGAACAAAAGAATGAATTCGGCCCCGACGCGGAGTTGTCCTTCGTACCACCCGCTGCCGATCGGATCGGGGTGAGCGTCAGGCTCCACGACGGCATCGCGCCGGCACCGAAGAGCTTCGTCGATTGGGCGGGCTTGACCCGCCACGGCAGGATGGGGCCGGCCGTGAAGCCGACCTCCTGGGTCCCCAGGCGGATATGAGGAAGCGGGGCTTCGGCCTGCGCGGGACGAGCAGCGACCAACAGGAGAAACCACGCCAGGGCGGTGAGCCAACCCACGCGTGCGATCACGCCATTCTCATGAAAGAAACCCCTGCCGAAATCCAGCGGGTTGAGTAGAATAGTCGCCGGCACGGCTGGACAGGGAATGAGGGGGGCCTCGGAAAGGATGCACGGTTCGACGCAACAGTTCGACCTGATCGTCGTCGGAGGCGGGTCAGCCGGTTACGCGGCCGCCCGAACCGGCGCGGACGCCGGCGCGCGAGTGGCCGTGGTGGATCACGGTCCTTTGGGAGGCCTCTGTATTCTCCGTGGCTGCATGCCGAGCAAGACCATGCTCCGTTCGGCCGAACTGGCGGCCGACATGCGGCGCGCGAAAGAATTCGGGCTGTCGCCGGTCGAGGTCCGCGCCGATCTCGGCGCCATCGTCGATCGAAAGAATCGGCTGGTCCGGGAGTTTGCCGAGTATCGCATCCGAGCCCTTCGCGCGCGGCGGTTCGATCTCTTCGAAGGCTCGGCGACCTTTCGCTCGCCGCACGAGATCGTGGTCGGCACGGCGGTGCTGCGCGCCCCGGCCTTCATTCTTGCCACGGGGTCCGTCCCCTCCGACGTGGCGATTCCCGGCCTCGCGGCGGGGGGGTATGCGACGAGCGACACGATCATGGACCTGCGGGAGCAGCCGGAGTCGCTCCTCGTCCTGGGGGGCGGATCGGTCGCGACCGAACTCGGACAATTCTTTGCGCGCATCGGCACCCGGGTGGCGATCGTGCAACGCGGCGAGACGCTGCTCTCCTATTACGACCCCGATCTCGGGCAGGCGCTGGCAGAAGCCTTTCGCCAGGAGGGGATCGAGGTGTTCACGGGAGCGGCGTCACTCCGTGTGACCGCGGAGGGGTCGCGGCGCACGGTTCATTTCACGCATGAGGGACGACCGCGCGCGGTGGGCGCCGATGTGATTCTGCAGGCGTTGGGACGGCGGCCGAATCTGGCGGGCCTCGATCTGGAGGCGGCGGGAGTGACGGTGGCGGACGGGCGTCCGACGGTCGGCCCGGATATGCGGACGTCGCAGCCCCATATCTTCGCGGTCGGCGACGCCAACGGGCTGACGCCGAGCGTGCATCTGGCCATCCACCAAGGCGAGATCGCGGCCTATAACGCGCTCCACCCCGATTCGCGTCCGAAGCGTCTCGATCATCGCTTGGACATGGAGGTCGTCTTTACCGACCCGCAAGTCGCGGTGGCGGGGCTGAGCGAACGGGCCTGCCGATCCCAGGGCGTGCCCTACCTGGCCGCGTCCTATCCGTTTGCCGACCATGGCAAGGCGATGTGCCTGGGTCGGACCCACGGCTTCGTGAAGCTTCTCTGTCATGCGCAGACGGGCGCCCTGCTGGGGGCTCATCTGGTCGGACCGGAGGCGGGGGAGGTGATTCACGAACTCGCCGCAGTCATGTACTATCATGGCACCGTGCATGATCTCGTGCGCATCCCGCACTACCACCCGACGCTGGCCGAGATCGTGACCTATCCGGCCGAGGAATTGATCGGACGCCTGAGCGCCGTGCGCTGAGCCCACGGTGATGAAACGGCTGATGCCCATGATCGGATGTGTCCTACTCCTGGCGTGCAGCCAGCAGAGCTGGGAGCAGACGTTGGCCGAAGGGGAAGCGGCCGCGCGCAACCGCCGGTATGCGCAGGCCGAGCGGTTGTTCGCGACCGCGGTCACCCAGGCCGAATCCTTCGGGCTCGAAGACGTGCGCGTGGCGCGGGCGCTGACCCACCTGGCGGAAGTCTACACGGCGGAGCGCAAATACGCGGAGGCCGAGCCCGCCTATCAGCGGGCTCTCCGGATCTATCAAGCGGTCCACGGCGAGCACCACGGAGACGTGGCCGCCGTCCTCAACAATCTGGGGGTGCTCCACCGCATGCACGGGCAGTATACCGAGGCCGAGCCGCTGCTGAAGCGCGCCCTGGCCATCAAGGAGGTCGTCTACGGTCCCGACCATCAGGAAGCGGCGGTGACCTTGGCGAATCTGGGCCAGCTCTACGCCACCCAGGGGAAGTATGTCCAGGCGGAGCCGTACTTCAAGCAGGCGCTGGCCATTCGGGAAAAGACCTTGGGGCCCGATCATCCCGACGTGGCGAAAAGCCTGGAAGAGTACGCCGTCCTCCTGCGGACCGTCGGACGGGAGAAGGAGGCCCTTCCGCTGGAGTCGCGGGCCCAGGGGATCCGGATCGGCCTGCCGTCGTCGCCGTCCCGCCCGCGGCGATAGGTTCCGGCCTCCTCGAGAGATCGGACGACCGTGTCTGGACAGGGCCCGTTCGATCGGTGTAGCGTTCGGAGGGGCCGGGCTGAATCCACGACCCAGGGAACCGTGACGGACCATCTCAAATACGCAGCGGTGATCGCGCGAAGCGTCGGCATCGTCGCCATCGCGGGGGGATTTGTCGGCGGCATGTATGGGCTCGAGCATCCGGAATCGAGTTGGTTGCGCACGTCGCTCGGCCTCATCGTCACCGGCCTGCTGGCTCAAGGCTACGCCCTGATCTGCACGGCGCGCCGTTTCTCCCAGCGAGAGTCGTCGGATCGCTCATAACCCGCCATGGCGGTATCGGTGTCTCCCGTACCAGGACGAAGTCGATGGATCGCGGGGGTGGCGTGCGTCTGCCTGGCCATGCTGCTCCTCACGGGGTGCAACCGTCCGTGGCGGGACAAGTACTTTGACAAGGGGATGAACAAGCTCACGCAGGCGGAGGTGCAGGAGATGCTCGGGCCGCCGCATACCAGTAAGAGCACCCTGCTCGGCGAGCAGACCGTCTGGACCTACCGCTATGCCATGAGCGAGGAAGAAACGGATGCGTGGGGCGCGCTCGGAAAGACCGCGGAGCGGGCCAAGGACAGCGCGGCGGCCATGGTCGGGGACGGCAAGGACGCCGGCAAACACCCGACCTTGTACTGCATGAAGTACACCCTGAAATTCAACCAGGACAAAGTGCTGACGAACTGGAAACGAGACCGCTGCGGGCTGCCGAACCAGACCCTCTCACCATAGCCGACGGATCGTAGGTCGGACGAAATGCCCCATCCAGGCGCGGATACAGGGTCGACCACCACGGCGGGACGCGTTCCTCGACGGCGCGCGTCGCCGCGGGGCCGGAGACGCCCCCGATGACTGACGCCTTCTCCGCCATCGACAGCAACTGGATGCTCGACGGGCTCAAAACCCTGGCGCTGGTGCTCGCGGTGTTCGCGCTGCGGACGTTGCTGGTGCGATGGGTCTCCAGCCAGAAGGGGTTCACCGTCGAGGATCGCCGCCGCTGGGTCGTCCACATTCGAAACGGCATGTTGGTGCTGTTCGCCGTGGGAATGGCGGCGATCTGGGCGAACGAGCTGCAGGCCTTCGCGGTGTCGCTGATCGCCTTGGCCGCGGCGTTGGTGCTCGCCACGAAGGAGCTGATTCTCTGCATCAGCGGGGCCGGGCTCCGAGCGGGCTCGAGGTTCTATTCGATCGGCGACCGCATTCAGGTCGGGGCTCAACGCGGCATCGTGTTGGACCACGACCTGTTCGCCACGACGCTGCTGGAGATCGGCCCAGGCCAGGCCTCGCATTTGACGACCGGCCGCGTGGTGATCTTTCCCAACAGCCTGCTCTTCACCTCGCCGATCATCAACGAAACCTTTTCGAAGGACTACGTGTTTCACGTCACGATCCTCCCCATGCGGAACGAGGACGATTGGCAGAAGGGCGAGCGGGTCTTGCTGGAGGCGGCCAAGACCGAATGCGCCGAGTACATCCAGAGCGCGGCGGACTATCTGCGCGTCCTCGAGGAGAGAAATTTGATGGAAGCGCCGAATCCCGAACCGAAAGTCACGATCCAGATCGATCAGCCCGGCCGCATCAATCTGGTGTTGCGGTTCCCGGTGCCGGTCCGCGGCCGCGCGCGCATCGAACAGGCCATCCTGCGCCGCTTTCTCACGGGCATGAAAGCCGAGCCGGCGCCGGCCGGAGGCATCTCGTGAAGATCGCCACGTTCAACGTGAACTCGCTCCGCAGGCGCCTGCCGATCGTCCTGGATTGGCTCGAGGCGAATCAGCCGGACGTGTTGTGCTTGCAGGAGACGAAGGTCCAGGACGCCGACTTCCCGTTGCTGCCGTTTCAGCCGACGGGGTATCACGTCACGTATCGAGGGATGAAAGCCTACAACGGCGTGGCGGTGCTCAGCCGCAAGAAGCCGGAGGCGGTCTTTTACGGATTCGACGACGGAGGTGAGGTGGAGGACTATCGGCTGCTGCGGGTGGTGATCGACGGCCTGCCGATCATCAATACCTACATCCCGCAAGGCTTCGAAATCGATTCACCCAAGTATCAATACAAGCTGAACTGGTTCAAGCGCCTGCGCAACTATTTTGCCGCGCACTTGTCGCCCGCGGAACCGGCGGTGTGGTGCGGGGACATGAACGTGGCGCCCCGGCCCATCGACGTGCACAGCCCGGAAAAACATCTGGATCACGTGTGCTATCACGAAGCGGCCAGGAAGGCCTACGCGGAGACGCTCGCCTGGGGGTTCGAGGACGTCTTTTGCGCGCTCTACCCCGACAAGCAGCAGTACACGTTTTGGGATTATCGGGCCCCGAGTTCGTTGGAGAACAACAAAGGTTGGCGGATCGACCACATTCTGGCGACGAAGCCGTTGGTGGGGAAGTGTCGGAAGGTTGAGGTGGACGTCGGGCCGAGGCGAGCGAAGGACCCGTCAGATCACACATTTCTCTGGGCTGAGTTCTCGATCTGACCTCACGCGCGACGTCCACGGATCGATGGCCCCGCGCATCGCGCCGAGACGGCGCGACACGCGGGCGCCATCGATCACTCCTTACGCGGCCTTTCCGACCAGGTCGCGATGCTGTTCCTGCAACCGGCGGTTCTGCGCGATCAACGGGTCCGTGATCAGCCCGCAATTGATGCACCGCCACACGTTCGTTTCAGGGGTGAAGTCCGCCCGGTACTCTTCCACCATCAGGCCCTTGCACTTTCGACAGGTCATGATGCCCCTCCTTCGAAGTCTACTGTGCGCTGCAATGACTGCCGATGACATGCAGACCATAAGGTCAAGAGATTAGGGGCCCATTAAGTCAACGTTAGAACTTCTTAATCGGCGAAATGAGGCGCGGCGCAACGTAGAGTCGGGGGGCGTTCCATCGCACGCCTACCTTCCTCTAAAAAATCCATCGCTTACGCCGGCATGCCGGCCGGGCACCGGCTCAGGCGGCCCCGGAGGGTTAAAGATTTCCACAGGTCATCGACCGACAGAATCGGTCGATGGCGTCATGCGCGGCCTTGACGGCCGCGCCCTGGCCTCTGCAATCTCCCGCAGCGTGACCGCCCGGGGAAGTCCGAAGCTCTGGAGGCCGCCGTGCCGGCCGGGCGACTGGCTGACGGCGTGTCGGTCGCGTCGGAGGGGGCGGAGGCATGGCGACGACGGTACCGGTACGAGAGCTTGGGAAGACGGGGGTGCGGCTGGGGGTGCTGGGGTTCGGCACGGCGCCGGCCGGGTTGCGGCTGTCCCGGCGCGACGCCATTCGGCTGTATGAAGAGGCGCTCTCGCTCGGCATCAACTATTTCGACACCGCCCCGGAATTCTCGGGATACGGCAAAGCCCAGGAGCAGCTCGGCTACCTCCTCAAAGAGCGCCGCAACGAGGTCTTCCTGGTCACGAAGTGCTACGAGCCGTCCGGAGAGGCCGCCTTCAGACTGCTCCAGCGCAGCCTCAAGGAATTGCAGACCGAGTACGCCGACCTGGTCTTCGTCCACAGCCTCGGGGCGGACAAGATGGACCCGCGCGTGGTCTTCAGCCGGAACGGCTGCTACCCGGCGCTGATGAAGGCCAAGGCCGACGGCCTCACCCGATTCGTCGGGTTGTCGGGCCACAATCGCCCCCAACGGTTCCTGGACGCGATCCGCGCCGCCGAGGTGGACGTCCTGCTCAACGCGGTGAATTTCGCCGACCGGCACACCTATGATTTCGAAGGCACCGTCTGGCCGACGGCGGCCCGGAAACGCCTCGGCCTGATCGCGATGAAGGTCTATGGCGGCGCGCGCGAATTGCCCGACGGCGGGTTCCGCGGCTGCCTCATGCCCGAGGCCTACTTGGATGCCGCCGTCCGCTACGCGCTGGGACTTCCGCAGGTGGCCAGCGCCGTCATCGGGATGGCCTCGCCCGCGGAGCTGCATGCCAACGTCCGCCGGGCCATGAGGGTCACCGCATTGAGCCCAAGAGAGCGGCACGAGCTGGAACGCGTCGGCAAACAGTTGGCCGCGCAGTGGGGGGCACACCTCGGCGACGTGGTCTAGGTGACGAGGCCCGGTCGCATCGTCCTTGCTCCACAAAACAGGACTATTTCCAGCGAGATAGGTCCGTAATCCGTCTTGCCTCGAGCGATAGTGCGCAGTATGCTTCTCCGCCGGTCCGGGGGAAGGCATGCCGCGCAACGATCAGGTCACCCGGCAGTGGCACTTGCTCCAACGCCTCGCCGTCTCGCGAAACGGGCTGACGCTCAGCCAACTCCTGAGCGCGCTCCCTTCCGATCTCACACGCCACGCGCGGACGCTCCGTCGGGACCTCGCGGCGCTGGAAGCCGCCAACTTCCCGTTGGTGAGCGAGCGCGTCGACGGCGAAGTCCGCTGGCGGCTCCTCGACGGATTTCGGAATATTCCCAGCCCACGGCTCTCGCCGACCGAACTGCTGGCCCTCGCCTTCAGCCGGCATTTGCTCGTCCCGCTCAACGGCACTGCCATCGAAGCGGCGCTGAACTCCGCCATGCAGAAGATCACGGCGGCCATCCCGACCGAGGCGAACGATTACGTCCAGCGGCTCGACCAGTGGTTTTCGGTCGGCCTCGGCCCACACAAGCGCTATCGCGCCCATCGGCAGACCATCGACCGTCTCACCGAA
The DNA here is from genome assembly GCA_039794185.1 of Candidatus Inralta sp. Taxonomy (GTDB): domain Bacteria; phylum Nitrospirota; class Nitrospiria; order Nitrospirales; family Nitrospiraceae; genus BQWY01. Next base: position 65,996 of record JBDIVW010000024.1, read on the forward strand.
GCGCTCACCCATGGGCGCACGGTGCAGATGCGCTATTACTCGGCCTCCCGCAACGCGCACACCAGGCGAGAGGTCGACCCCTACCGCCTGCGCTACGTGGACGGCGGGCTCTACCTCATCGCCTATTGCCATTGGCGCAAGGATGTCCGCCTCTTTGCCGTCGAGCGCATTCGGTCCCTTACCGTCACCGACCATCCCTACCAGATGCCGCTGCACTTCGATCTGGAGGCCTACGTCGAGGATGCGCTCGTCGTCATGCGCGGCAAGCGGATCGAGGTGGAACTGCTGTTCGACAAGGCCACGGCGGCCTGGGTCAAGGACCGCACCTGGCATCCGAGTCAATCCACGAAGCTTCAGAAAGACGGGCGATTGCGCATGACCTTGACCGTGGCCGATTCGCGCGAGCTGGTCGGCTGGATCCTGAGCTTCGGGAGCGGAGTGCGTGTGATCCGGCCGGAGTCGTTGAAGAAGGCGGTGATCGAGGAGGCCGGGAAGATCGCCGGGGCGTGACCTCGGGTGTCCGGGAAGAGGACCGTGCGAGAGAGCCGGCCTGCGCCCAGAACGAGGCGGTTTCTCGGGGCGATTCGGCCGATCGACCGGGAACGAAGCGCGCAGGGACCTCGGATGTCCCGTCACCGTGAGAACCTTACGGGACAGCACATGCCCAGGCGAAAGGAGGATGCCATGACCATGACCGTCGTCCTGATGGTGCTCGTGGTGGCCGGTCCGGCCATCGCTCATGCGGAAGACCTCGGGTCCCTCAGTGTCAACCCCTTTGCGTTCGACTCGACGGCCAATCCCTTTGGCGCAAGCAGCCCGTTCGCTCCGAATGGGATCAATAATCCCTTCAGCCCCTACGGCAGTCCATACAGCAACCAGTCGGCCACCAATCCGTTCGCCACGGACGCGCCGCGACTCTACGACCAGCAGGGGAACTACCGCGGCAAGCTCAGCGCCAATCCCTATGATCCCGATTCGACGAGCAACCAATTCGGACGCTACGGCTCGCCCTACTCGCCGGATTCGATCAACAACCCCTACGGCGCAGGCAATCCTTATGGATTCGACTCACCAAACAATCCCTACGGAAGCGGGTGGCGCATCGAGGGCAGCCGATGAGCCCGGATCGCCGTGGGATCACTCAATGGTCGCCGATCGTCTCCCTGCCGGACGCGGCGGCGTGGAGCACGTAGTGCAATTCGCCCTGGAGTCCGAGTTGGTCGGCCCAGCTCCAGAGATAGTCGCGATCGAGCTGAAGATGAGGGTTCGTGGCGATGCCGAGCGCATCTTCGAAGTCATGAGGCCGGCTCGCTTTGAGTTTGAGGAGGATCAGATCCTCGGGGCTGCACACCCACAGGGTGAGGCCGAGGATGGCCAGCGGACGCCGTCGGCTCAGGGTGGAGGCCCCATGCGCATCGGCCGCAAACAAGAGGTCGAGCGGGAGGCCGGGGTAGGAAGGATGGGTCAGACGCAGGATCGATTCCTTGGCGAGCGGATTCCGCTCGCTCCAAGTCCGGTCACGTTGGAAACCCCGCGCGAGGAGTCGGTCGATCAATTCCGTTCGGTCCGGGTCCTGGGAGAAGACCAGCAGATCGACGTCCCGTGTGGTACGGACTCGGCCCCAGGCATTCACAGCCAGTGCCCCGATCAGGCAGTACGGCGGGGTGGACGGTGGGAGCGCCTCAGTCACCGCACGTAGACAGGACGCGAGTGGGTCTCCGTCAGCCACCGGCATTGGACGAGGATGGGCTGCGGGTGATGCGAAATGGGTTCTCGAACGGTGGACACGGCGGCAAGGAGGGCAGCCCAAGTGCGGCATGCAACGCATTCGCAAACGCGAGGTGAGCTGAGGAGAGGCGGCAACCCAGGAGAATGCCCTCTTCAGGCGTGGACGCATAGTCGTCCGGACTGATCTGCGCGGCCACCACATGCAGTTTCCGCAGCCAAATCGGCGGATTGGCAGGATCGAACGGCATGGAGCGATTGTACAGCAAGGGCGTGGAAAGGCAAAGCTCGTGGAGGCGCAAGGCATGACGGTCCACGTCCTTGACGAATGACGGATGACGCTTCTGTTCGAGGTCTCAGCAGCCAGCACTCAGCACTCCCTGGCCGGTTGACGTATGACGAATGACGAGTCTTCATCCTGGAACGACAAGGCGCGGATCGCCTGCCGGTTCACGTTCAAGTGCCCGAAGATGTGGCACCTCTTGCAGCCGACGGCCGTCGAAGGCGTTCGGCACTGCCCGGAGTGCGACCGAGACGTCCATCTCGCGTTGACGGAGGACGAGTTTCGGCGACACAGCGAGCAGGGCCTCTGCATCGCCGTGCCGGTGCTCCGGCCGGACCGACAGGGTGAGCCCGATATTCGGGCTTACGTGCTCGGCATGGCGAAGTCCCCTTACAATCCTTTCCTTCGACGAGTGCCGTTAAATGCGGACTGGGATCAGGAGCGAGGCGACCGATGCGACAGGGACATCCGGGCAGCCACGGCATCGGTACCTTGCCCACGTGCGGCAGTACGAGGACGGGTCGTGTGCAATCCATGATCTTGAAGAGCACTTGCGTGCGGTGGGTGATCTCGCGGAGAAATTTGCGTCGAGCTTCGGGCAGGCCGGTTGAGGGATTGGGGACGAGCGGAGTAGCACGTTGTGAGCGAACACACAGCTGATATAACTGGGAGAGGTTTGTTTGCTCACACCCGCAATCGTGATGGCAAATGGCACTTACTGGAAGAGCATCTACAGAAAGTTGCGCAGAAGGCAAGTGAAAGCGCCGCGTATTTCCAAATGGAAACACCAGCCTTCTGGGTAGGTCTGTGGCATGACATCGGTAAAGCCAATCCTGCTTTCCAAAAGTATCTGAAGAACGCTGATCAAGGCATCTCCTCTGAGAGCGTCCCCCATGCTTTCGGCGGTGCGGCTTTGATCTATGCCATGCTGTGGCAGCAACAGCGATGCGATAGTTGGAAAGACTTGGCTCTAGCTATTGCTGGGCATCACGCCGGCCTGCATGATGTAGGTGTATTGGCACAAAGGTTAGAGGACTACGTCGCCGAGCACCGGACATTGCTACCGGAGTTACTTGCTTTCGCGAAACAGCTTCCTACTCCCGGCGTTTGGCAGCCCCCCAAGCTCACAGCACACGAAAGGGAACTGTTCATTCGCTTTACCTTCTCTGCACTGGTAGATGCCGACTACTTGGACACCGAGTCCCACTTCAGTCCAGACATTTCCAAGGCGCGAATTGTTGCTCTCGATGCTTGCGAACTATGGCGCAGGTTTGAGAAAAACCAACGCGATCTGTTGGAACAAGCCGTATCCGGACCAGGGGCAAATGCCGTCTTAATGGCAACACGAAAGGATATCTACGAAGCTTGTCTAGCAGCCGCTCAAGCGCCCCCCGGCTTCTTCAGGCTCACCGTGCCAACAGGAGGTGGGAAAACCAGGAGCAGCCTCGCTTTTGCCCTTCGACATATCCTTGCCAATGACTCTAAACTTCGCCGTGTTATCGTAGCAATCCCATACACCAGCATCATTGACCAAACTGTACGGGAATATCGTCGTATCCTCGGCCATGATGCGGTGCTGGAGCATCACAGCCAGGTTCCTATCCCCGAAGACGAATCTCAGAGTGAAGAAAACGTGCGTCTTCGTTTGGCAAGTGAGAACTGGGATGCTTCGGTCATCGTCACCACCAACGTACAGTTGTTCGAAAGCCTTCTCTCTAACCGACCTGGGAAAGTTCGCAAACTCCACAACATCGCGGGGAGTGTCATCATCTTGGACGAAGCTCAAACGCTGCCCGTCGGGGTGCTTGCGCCCGCACTTGATGTTTTGAAGACGCTAGTTGAGGACTATAATGTGTCCGTGGTGCTGTCCAGTGCTACCCAGCCTGCATTTCACACAATCAGTGAGATGATTCCGACAGATATCATTGCTAAGTCCCAATTCGAAAAGCACTTTATAGCCCTTGCCAGGGTGCGTTACGAGCGGAAGGGAAAAGTGTCCTGGGCCGAACTCGCAGAAGAATTTCGGAAGCCCGAACGCAATCAAATCATGGTGGTCTTGAACTCCCGCAAGGATGCATTGAGACTCGTTGATGAACTGCGAGAGACAAACGATGTCTATCATTTGTCCACACTTCTTTGCGGCTGGCATCGCAAAGCGATCCTGCGCTTGATACGAAGAAGGATCAGACATGGCAAGCCCGTTCGGTTGATCAGCACTCAGGTTGTCGAGGCAGGGGTGGATATCGATTTTCCGGAGGTGTGGAGAGCAATGGGCCCTCTGGACCGAATCGTCCAGGCTGCCGGGCGTTGCAACCGAGAGGGACGAATGGCCACTAAAGGGCGAGTTGTCATTTTTGAGCCGGTCGAGGGAAGAATGCCCAGAGGCGAATATCAAGCCGGATTCGGTCTCGCTGATTTCTTACTTGGCCAGAACAATCCTGAGGCTTTACACAATCCAGCTCTACATGAGGAGTATTTTAGACGTTTATACGCTGAGCAAGATCTCGACAAACATAAGGTGCAGGCATATAGGGAAACCTTAAATTATCCAGAAACGGCAAGGCTTTTTCGCTTGATCTCAGATGATACGGTCTTGGTAGCAGTGCCATACGGCCAAGGCAGTTGTCGACTCAAGGATTGGAAGAACCGGCCATCGCGCGCAACCTGGCGAAGGCTGCAACCTTTTGTTGTGAACATTCAGCGTCGTGAGGCAGAGCGGTTGATGGCAGATAACTGGCTGGAGCCGGTGAGCGAAGGGCTCTACCGATGGATAGGCAAATACGATCGAATCAAAGGGCTCGCGGAAGCCGCTTATGATCCGGCAGATCTGATGGTGTGAGAGGGGAACTATGCAATCACAGTTCTTGGTGAAAGTTGGGGGTGATCTTGCCTGCTTTACGGACCCAAACCTCAAAGTCGAGCGGGTCAGTTATCCTGTGATGACCCCGGCAGCGGCCCGCGGAATACTCGAAGCTATCTTCTGGAAGCCTGCTTTCCGCTGGGAAATCCGGTCAATCACCGTGCTCAAGCCAATTAAGACATTGAGCGTCATGCGTAACGAAATTAAGGATCGACAAAGCAACACTCCTGTCATTATTGAGGAACAAAAGCAGCGTCAGCAACGTGTCAGCCTAATTCTGAAAGACGTGGAATACGTGATCGCAGCGGACATGGCGTTGGTCTGGAAGGATGACAGGATTGTGAAATACCGAGACCAATTCCGCCGCAAGCTGGAGCGCGGCGCCTGCCATCACACGCCTTATCTTGGCACACGAGAATTCGCCGCCTGGTTCGAGCCAGCAGCAGGAGACGAGATGCCGAAGGTCATCATCGACAGTCAGTATCTTGGCGTGATGTTTTTCGACACGGCCTACGTCAAAAGCGAATCACGCCCCGACATGCGTTTCTTTCGGCACAAGCCTTCTCAGGATGGAAGCCCAACACGTGTGCCGCCGGAAGTTCGACAAGGCTACCAACATTACCTATTTTTTCCGGCCACAATCGAAAATAACCAGATTGTCATTCCGGCTGAGAAGTACCGAGAACTTTATGAGCTGGAGGGACTCAATGTTTAAGGAGCTTCTCGAACTCGGTCAACGCTTGGAGCACGAAGGCCAACTTCCCCCGCCGGGGTTTTACTTTTACAAGGAGCCCATCAAATGGGTGATCCACTTCTACCCTGATGAGCCTTCGCGATCGACAATCCGGCAAGCTGCGATCGACAAAATTCCTCGTCCTTACAGTGGGAGGACGAGTGGCACTCAAGCATATCCTTTGGCCGATGAGGCAGCCTACGTGCTAGGAATTGATCGTGGGAAGGGGAAGGATACAAACAAAAAGCATTCTGAATTTTTGCAATTCTTGAACAAGATTGCGAGCGTTCTGGAGCGAGACAATCCCGCGATCTCTTGCCTTGTTATGGGAATCAAGAATCTGATCGAAGGGGGGAAGCTAAAATCTTGTCCGCAATGGAATGACATTGAGAGTAAAGACTGGATCTCTTTCCAAGTCGAAGGCCCTGGCGGTGACGGCAAGCAATTATTTCAACATCCAGCCATCACAAGGTTCTGGATTGATGAGCTTGCGGAACGTTGTTTGCCTGGAGATGGCAAGGCTAAGAGCGAACCGATAGGGGAATGCGGCGTATCGGGGAAGGGTGAGAGCGTCCTCGCCGGGCGCATCCCCTTGGCAGTGACGCTATTCAAACCGGCTCCTTTCCATTCCTTGAATGCCGATGCTTTTGTATCTGGCATGGAAGGGACAGGGGTCTTCAAGCGATGTCATGTTGGCCAAAGTATCGAGGCAGGTGATCTGATCGCTCGAACACTCAACTATCTGCGCAGTCAGCCGCTGCATCATAAAATCCTCACGAGGGCTATCGAGGCTGGGAAGCTAAACACCGATTCACCGGAGAATCTATTTGCGTTCTGCTGGATTGAGCAACCGGTAGAAGTTAGGCAAGCGTTGAGCCTTGATCCAGCGGAACTCCTCTATAAGGCCACCCTGCTTTTCGGCGAAAGCAACGACGGAGGCTCACCCGAAACGAGCAAGGCAACGGGGGATTCCACACCGAAAGACAAGGCTAAAATGAACCTACCCGTTGACCTTTCACAACTTGAGGCCTTGTTGAAGATTCCCTGGACTGGACAGCAGCATGCTTTGCATATCGATGACAACGCATTCTGTCTCTTAATGCTCTCACCAAACAAGGGGCGTATAGCTGTCCGGGAATGGTTCAAAGTCGGTCTCGGGCACCTGAAGGCAAACCTCAAGGCTTTCCTAGACGCTCAGCGGATTGAGACCACAGAGGGTGGCGATCCGCGTTGCTTTGCCGTCTCAGACATGCTCCGCGCTCTGGAGGAATCCAACATCTCTCAGCCCACATACAAGGCGAAGGAGATTGCTGCCCCGAACATATCCCGAACATTGTTGCGTTGCGCGTATGTGGGCGAAGCGCCTCCTGTAGGCTTGCTGGAGCCAGCCGTGATCTGTTTCCGCCATCCGAAGGTGCTTCAGCGGCATGAGCAGAAGCACGACCGCGAGCGCTTTGCTCAGTTGCAGCACCAACTGGCCGCGATTATGAAACTCATCTTGACTCACCCTAATTCGGAGGTGCGCATGAATGGCGATACGGAACGACCATCGACGGGAGACAAGAGTCCTGCCTTTCTGTCCGGCTGCTTGCTAGCAGTCTTAGAAGAGGCGCAATTGGCTGCTGCGAGTTGGAAGATCAATACAACCATGATTGACCAGTTCTACAGCACAGCAGCGAGTGCTCCCTACACTGTACTGGGCATGTTGGTGTCCCGGGTGACATCTCAGCACATGCCAAAGCTCCGCAAAAATTCACCTGGTAAATACGCCAAACTGGAAATCCTCCTGGAATCGATTCAAGGCGACCTCCACAGCCTTGGCGGATTCCCAAAGATTCTGACATTGAAACAACAGGCTGAATTTTCTCTTGGCTTTTACACACAGCGCGCGGCTTTCAGTCGTGAACGCCAACCAAGGAAGACCGTGCAAACGAACGGACAACCTCTTGCCGAACAAGGAGCGTAGCTATGATCCACCTGGACCCGACCAAACGTCATGACTTTGTCTTCCTCTTCGATGTGGAAAACGCGAACCCCAATGGCGATCCCGATGCCGGCAATCTGCCACGAATTGATCCGGAAACGATGCACGGTTTTACAACGGATGTCTCAACCAAACGCAAAGTGCGGGATTACCTGCAACTCACGTATGGGATTCCGATGTTTATTCAAAGCGAAACGGCACTGAATCGCTTGATATTCGACGCGGCAGACGAGGCAGGTGCGACCCTCCCGAAAGTCACCTTGAATGGCTCCAAGAACGATAGGCTTCTCAAAGAACTTCTGGCGCATAGGGCAATTGAAAACATCGAGTACGAAGACGGGGAGGTCCGCTACGTCGGAGAATCCTTCAAGAAAAAGGAAATAACGGATGCTCTCAAATCCGACGTCATTGAACTGACCGAGGAAGATACTAGTGCCGTAAGTGCTGCACTGATCGAGGCCGAAGATGCGGATTTCAAGAAGCCTCCAGCAACGAAGGAGGATATTGAGACGGCCCTAAAAGATCTGGCGGCTCGCCTTTTTAATTCGGTTGGCAAGAAAAAGAAACTGGAGAAGCAAGACAGAGATAACGCTCGAAACAAGATGATCGAGAAATACTTCGACATCCGTCTGTTTGGGGCAGTCTTGTCCACGGGCTTGAACGCGGGGCAGGTTCGCGGGCCGGTACAGTTAACGTTTGCCAAATCTCTCGACCCCATTTTTCGTATAGACTGCGGTATTACACGGAAAGCTGTGACCAAGGAAGCCGATCGAAAAAGAAAAGAGACCGAAATGGGGCGCAAGCCGGTTGTGAATTACGCTTTGTACCGTGGATTTGGCTTTTACAATTCCTACCTGGCCCAGAAAACTCCAAAGACGGAACTGACCAGCGATAACCTCTTTGTCACAACGAAAGATCTGAACTATTTGTGGGAGTCCTTGTGGAAAGGGTTTGACAATGACCATTCAGCCAGCCGACATATTCGGCCACGTGGTGTGTACGTTTTTACGCATTCTTGTGCGCGAGGTAATGCGCCTTCACACCGTCTGTTTGACATGCTGAAAGTGGAGCTGAAGAAAGAACTACGAGAGAAAGGAGACTCGCCAAGTAAGTTCGATGACTACCGCGTTACCATTCCGTCTGGAGAATTGACGATCGGCTCCCACAAGATTGAGATTAAGGTCGGCGACCCTGAGAAATCCGCCGAAACTATCTCCGACAATACCGTGGTGCTCACCAAGATCTATCATGAGGAGAAGCCCGCTGATTGAGCGTAGTCATGGACGACGATCCCATCATGATCTCCGCGCTGGAGCACTGGAGCTACTGTCCGCGCCAGTGCGCGTTAATCCATATCGAGCAGACGTTCGATGAGAATCTCTACACCATGCGCGGGCAGGCCGTGCACAAACGGGTGGATGAGCCGGAGTCCGAGATCGTGGACGGGGTGGACGTTGAACGGGCGGTGCCGCTTTGGTCGAAGCGTCTGGGCCTGATCGGCAAGGCCGACGTGGTGGAGTTCCATGAGGTGACTCCTTACCCCGTGGAATACAAGCACGGACCACGGCGAGAGAAAGAACATGACGATCTTCAAGTCTGTGCCCAGGCGATGTGTCTGGAGGAGATGACGGGCAAGGAAGTACCGCGCGGGGCGATCTATCACCACAGTTCTCGGCGGCGGCGTGAGGTGGTCTTTACGCCGGAGCTGCGCAGGAAAGTCGAAGAGGCGATCACTGGGATTCGCCGGATGTTAGGGAGCGGCACGCTTCCGCCTCCGGTGAATGATCGTCGCTGTGAGCGCTGTTCACTGATTGAATCGTGCATGCCGTCTGTCATCGGCGAGCAGGAGCGAGCGCGAGTGCTTGTGCGAGGACTATTTGTGGCGAAGGACTCCTAAAACCACCATGCAGCAATTACTGAACACGCTCTATATCACGACCGAAGGCGCCTATGTGCGGGTGGATCATGACACACTGAAGATCGAGGTTGAAAAGGAGACCAAGCTGCAAGTGCCGCTGCATCACCTCGGCGGGGTGATCTGTTTCGGCGATGTCATGATGAGCCCGGCGGCGATGGCCCGTTGCGCGGAGGATGGACGGTTCGTGGTGCTGCTGGATCGGAACGGGCGGTTCAAGGCGCGGGTGGAGGGGCCGGTCAGCGGCAATGTGCTCCTGCGATGCGCGCAGCATGCGGCGATGAGCAACTCTGAGCAGACGCTCGCGATCGCGCGGAATATTGTCGGCGGCAAGATTCAGAATACGCGCCAGGTGGTGCTGCGCGGAGCGAGGGAGGCGGATGACGCCGCCGATGCCGTGTCCTTGAAAGCGACTGCCGAGGCGCTCGGCAACGCCTTGGGGCGGGTGCCGTTGTGTGAAGACTTGGATGTCTTGCGGGGGATCGAGGGGGAATCGGCCCGCGCCTACTTTGGGACGTTCGATCGCATGGTCAAGGAGGATCGGCAGACATTTACGCTGGACGGCCGAAATCGCCGCCCACCGCGCGATCCGGTGAATGCGTTGCTGTCGTTTCTGTATGCCCTTCTGATGAACGATTGTGTGGCGGCCGTGGAGGGGGTTGGACTCGATCCACAGATGGGGTTTCTCCATGCCCTGCGTCCTGGCCGGGCGGCGTTGGCGTTGGATCTCATGGAAGAATTGCGCAGCGTATTGGCGGACCGCCTTGTCCTCACGTTGATCAACCGGCGTCAAGTCGCCGCCAAACATTTCCAAGCTCGGTCCGGTGGCGCCGTTCATCTGGAGGATGAGGCGAGGAAGGACGTGATCGTCGCGTACCAGAAACGCAAACAAGAGGAAATCACGCATCCGGTGCTGGATCAGAAGATGCCGTTGGGACTCGTGCCGCACATCCAAGCCCGCTTGCTCGCGCGTGTGCTGCGCGGCGATCTGGAGGCCTATCCGCCGTATGTGCATCGATAGGAAAGTCCAATGAATGTGCTTATCACCTATGATGTCTCAACCGAGACGGCGGCGGGTCGCAAGCGACTTCGCAAGGTGGCGCTGGCTTGCCAGGACTTTGGGCAACGAGTGCAGAAATCGGTCTTCGAATGCTCAGTCTCTGAGATGCAGTACGAGGAGGTGATGCGACGATTGCTGGAGATTATCGAGGAAAAAGAAGACAGCCTGCGGGTGTACCGCTTGATCGAACCGAAGGAGAAATACGTGCAGGTTTATGGGGTGAATACGGCGGTTGATTTCGATGAGCCGTTGGTCTTGTAAGCGCGGACCAGGAGTGATCTGGGAAAGCTGGGAGGATCGCGATGACTCTAACCATTTGTCCGAGCAAGAGATTCGGTGAGCTTGAAGGGCGAGAAGCCTCGAAACTCGTGACGTTTTTCGTGGGTTCGCGCATACAGCACCTCAACTCAGCGGTAGAAGAGGCTTTTGGAGTAGTACTGTAGCGCCCGCTCGAAAGGGCGGGCGAGGATTGAAACTCTAGCTGAACCGGGCGATCCGGTCCCGCACGAATGTAGCGCCCGCTCGAAAGGGCGGGCGAGGATTGAAACGGCTGTGGTATGAGGACTGCATGAGCGAGCTGCCGGTAGCGCCCGCTCGAAAGGGCGGGCGAGGATTGAAACGTCGCACGCGCGACACTGCCAGCACTGACAGCATGTAGCGCCCGCTCGAAAGGGCGGGCGAGGATTGAAACGCCTGGGCGAGCGCCTGGGCGAGCTGGCGCATCTGTAGCGCCCGCTCGAAAGGGCGGGCGAGGATTGAAACACGCGCGCGGCCGCCCGGGAGTTGGTGAGCCGGAGTAGCGCCCGCTCGAAAGGGCGGGCGAGGATTGAAACGCTTTTATGCCCTCCAGATACTTGGCTCCGCACGGGTAGCGCCCGCTCGAAAGGGCGGGCGAGGATTGAAACTGTTGCTCATTGCGCAACACGGCAATCTCCGTGGGTAGCGCCCGCTCGAAAGGGCGGGCGAGGATTGAAACTTGTGGACGTACATGGTGATCGTCGGCGTATGGAGTAGCGCCCGCTCGAAAGGGCGGGCGAGGATTGAAACCAGATAGGCTTCGAGGCTCCGCAGCCGGACCGTCGTAGCGCCCGCTCGAAAGGGCGGGCGAGGATTGAAACATTCACTCCAACAGCGAGTGGGGGATGATCGTCTGTAGCGCCCGCTCGAAAGGGCGGGCGAGGATTGAAACACGCGCGCGGCCGCCCGGGAGTTGGTGAGCCGGAGTAGCGCCCGCTCGAAAGGGCGGGCGAGGATTGAAACCAATCGTCCTCCGGATCGAGCGACGCAATGAACGTAGCGCCCGCTCGAAAGGGCGGGCGAGGATTGAAACGGTCACAGGCACGCTCGCCACCTTGCTCCGTGCGGGTAGCGCCCGCTCGAAAGGGCGGGCGAGGATTGAAACACTTCGTCGGTATCGGTATACCCGACCGTGTAATGTAGCGCCCGCTCGAAAGGGCGGGCGAGGATTGAAACAGGCTACGAGTCTATCCATTGGGAGCTTGCAGGCGTAGCGCCCGCTCGAAAGGGCGGGCGAGGATTGAAACCTCCACAAGATGGGACCGACGAAGGGGGCGCAAGGTAGCGCCCGCTCGAAAGGGCGGGCGAGGATTGAAACAGGCTACGAGTCTATCCATTGGGAGCTTGCAGGCGTAGCGCCCGCTCGAAAGGGCGGGCGAGGATTGAAACCTCCACAAGATGGGACCGACGAAGGGGGCGCAAGGTAGCGCCCGCTCGAAAGGGCGGGCGAGGATTGAAACTCGCCGCTGCTCTTCTTCGGCTTTTTTCTTGGCCGTAGCGCCCGCTCGAAAGGGCGGGCGAGGATTGAAACTAGTGCCGCCTGGATTTTTCGCCTTCGACCGCCGCCGTAGCGCCCGCTCGAAAGGGCGGGCGAGGATTGAAACACATCCCACTCCCCCCGCCGCGCCGGGGGTCAGCGTAGGTAGCGGCGAGAAAAGGGGTCGGCGGCGAGAAAAGGGGTCGGGAATCATTTCTTGACACCCGGCGCGCGCCGCCGCAAGCGTAGAACCCTCGGAGTCATAGATGACTCGTAGAGGGAGCAAGCCCGAACAGTGTTGGCCGATGCGTGTGCGTGGGTTCAGTACGCCTACGGCAGCAAGTCTGCAACGGCGACCGCGGTTCCGGCGGCGAGGGGAGCGATGCGGTCCAATGGACCAAGTTTCTGTGACGAACGGTATGAGGCAGGCTGGCCAGTGGGTGATACCGGATCGCGGTACACCTCGAGACAGCGCTCCGCCAGATTGACGATCCAATACTCCGGGATGCCGGCGCGCGCATAGAGGGGGCGCTTGTGCTCGCGGTCGAGGGTGAGCGTGCTCTCGGAGACCTCGACGACGAGATTCGCGGTGCGCGGATGCTCGGTACGATAGTCGTCGGGCGCCCCCTCCACGACGGCCAGATCGGGTTCCGGTTCCGAGTCAGGGTCTATGATGAGGGGCATTTGCACGCGAACCCAGACGTTCGATCCGAAGAACCGTTCCAGGACGCGCTGTGTTTTGCCGATGGCCGCCGCATGGGGACTGTTTTGGGGAGTCATCGTGACGATCTCCCCCTCGATCAGTTGGACGCGGTCGTCCGGACCAAAGATCCCCGCTTCGGCCATGCGGTCGTATTCCCGACGGGTCCATCGTTTGATTTGTATGGCGGGGAGAGCCACGGTTGGCCTCACACCGGAATGGCGGCAGTCTAACAAACCAGTCGGCTGGCCACAAGCAATCAGCCTTGTTCTTTGAAGGGCCCAAGAAAAGGGGCCAAGAAGCCCAAGTCGGAAAAGGGGTCGGGAACACTCTTGTCCAAAATACGTTCTTAAAATACCTCCGGCCTGTGAGTAGGATGGGGCGGTGATCACCACCCATCCACGGCGTTCGCGCGCCGTGCCACCCACAAGCCGGAGGTGCCGTATGGTAGCCG
>JBDIVW010000025.1:0-76491 GCA_039794185.1 Candidatus Inralta sp.
GTTGCGTCGCCCTGATGGATAGGCAAGGACAGTGAGCCCGCCTATCCCTTGAGGTCTGCACCTCGTTTTGGAGATTGGGCGGCTGTCTTTGAACCGGAAGGTTGGGCGTCCGAGCCCGCATGGGAGGTTAACGGTCCATCTTACTTATATACACGTAGGGCTTCGTGTCACCAATTGACAAGAGCCCTATTCATGGGAGGTCGTCATGAAGCCGTTTCGACTCTTCTCCATGACCATCGGGCTGTTGCTGTCGTGCACGACGCTGGCGTCGGCCGAACTGCTCGCGCTGCTGAATTATGAGAGCAAGCCGGATCAACAGGTGCGGCGGGAAGGCATCGCGATCATGGACATCGATCCCGAATCGTCGGACTTCGGGAAGATCCTGATGGAGATCCCCCTCCCCTCCGACCTCGTCGCGCACCACATCTTCTTCAACCGCGATCGGACCAAGGCGTACGTCACCGCCTTGGGAAAAAGCGTCTTGCACGTCGTGGACCTCACGCGCTTCCCCTACCGGCTTCGAGCGATCGACGTGCCGGACTGTCAGGTGTTGGAAGACCTCGTGGTGTCGGAGGACAACCGAACCTGGTTCCTGACTTGCATGGGTTCGAGCAACGTGATCATGGGCGACGCCGTGAAGGATCGACCGATCAAGACCATCAGCGCGGCGGAACCCGCTGCGGCTTTCATCCGGTATCCGCACGGGATCGCCATTCACAACGGCATCGACCGTGTCCTGATCACGAGTACCGTCAAGCCGGACAACATGGCCGAGGCCGGCGATACCGTGACCGTGTTGGAAGCCAGCACCGGCAAGGTCCTCTCGACGCACCGGGTGTCCACGAAGCCGTCACCGGCCAAGGCGGCTCCGGTCGAAATCATGTTCGCGCCGAAGGCCGCCCCGCCGGTGGTGCATATCACCAACATGCTGGAGGGCACGCTCTGGTCCGGGACCTGGGATCCGAAGACCCAGTCGTTTTCCTTCCAGCAGGTCGACGATCTCGCCGCGAGAGAGCAAGGGGTGCCGCTGGAAATGCTGTACAACGCGAAGGGCGACCGGTTGTACGTCACCACGGCCAAGCCCGGGTTCGTGAATTTGTACGACAACAGCGATCCGCGGCAGCCGAAGTTTCTCCAGGCCATTCCTGCGGCGCCCGGCGCCCACCACAGTGTCCTGTCGCCGGACGAGCGGTATCTGTTCGTCCAAAACAGCCTGCTCAATCTGGAAGGCATGAGCGACGGGTCGATCACGGTGATCGACCTGTCGAAGGGGGGCACGGTGATGGGCAGTATCGATACGCTGAAGGCGGCGGGATTCAACCCCAACTGCATCATGCTGCTGCCGAATCATTTTCAGGAGGGCGGCCTGCGGGCGAGTCGGTAATCGAGGGGGATGAGCGGGGATGAGAGTCGTGCTGAGTGCTACCGAAAGGGCTGGGTACCGGGTGCTACGTGCTGAGGGGGGAGAAGGGACTGTAAGCGGAACGGGAGACGTACGACAACCGTCAATCGTCATGCGAAGGCTCGGAGGTCTCCGTTCGATCGAGTTCTCCCCCCACCCTGTTTTTCGAATCACAGACGGACGTGATCACCCGCTCTGCAATGGAGTGGCTTCAACGACCTCCTTCGGCATTCCCAGAGGAACGGTTTGATCCTCAGCCGTCCCAGACCATCGCTTTCCCCGAGTTACCCTGTGGACGACCTTCGCGCTTTCTTCTAAGCTTGCCTCGTCCGGCAACCCTGTGCGCGACCTCTTCCGACAAGGAGCCCCTGATGCCCGTGACGCCCCATATCGAGAAGCATTTCACCGCCACCGCGACCGTTCGCGATATCGTGATCGGCATGGCCGACGGATTGACCGTGCCCTTTGCCTTGGCGGCGGGCTTGTCCGGCGCCGTGGCGTCGTCGAGCCTGGTCGTGACGGCCGGCCTGGCCGAGATTGCGGCGGGCTCCATCGCGATGGGGCTGGGCGGCTACCTCGCGGCAAAGACCGACCTCGAACATTATGCGACGGAACGCATGCGGGAAGTGCGCGAGACAGAGCACATTCCCGAGCGGGAGGCGGAGGAGGTAGCCGAGATCTTTCGCGGCTATGGGTTGGGCGACGAACAGATTGCGCCGTTGGTCTCGGCCCTCCAGGCCAAGCCGGCTCAGTGGGTGGATTTCATGATGCGCTTCGAGCTGGGCCTCGATGTGCCGGATCCGACTCGCGCTCGCCTCAGCGCCTGGACCATTGCCCTGTCCTACGTGGTGGGCGGACTCATTCCCCTTCTCCCTTATATGCTGATCGACGACATCATCAAGGCGCTCTGGGCCTCAGTGGCCGTCACGCCCGTGGCGCTGTTTGTGTTCGGATATGTGAAGAGCGGGTTCACCGGGATCTCGCCGTGGCGCGGGGGCGCCCAGACCGTCCTCGTCGGCGGCTTGGCCGCCGCGGCGGCCTTCGGCATCGCCCGCCTGCTCGGATGACCGTGTCGTGGAATTGGACTCGTGCTCGCCCGGTCTCGTGAGGCCGGCGAGCGAAACCGTCTCACCGAGGAGGGAATCATGGCCACGAAGAGGGTTGTGTCGCGGAAATCACGGAACGCGCGGCCGGGCAGACGGGTGAAAAAAGGATCGGCCGCGAAGTCAGGAGACTCAGGACTGAGCCGCCGGTTGCAGCAACTGCGCGACCAGGTCGACATCGTGCTGCCGGAGGTCACGGCCCGGGTCGCAGCGCTCGAACATCTCCTGCTCCAAAAGCAGCTCTGTACGAGGGCGGATCTGACCGATGCGCGCGCGTTCGTCCGGGAACAGGAGGCGTAGGCGATACGCCCGAGGCGTGAGGGGCGAAACCCGAAACGTGCGGCCGGAGTGGAAAGATAGGGGGACGCGGTTAAAAAGGCAGTTTGAAGCCGCCGGCCTTGCCGCCGATCCCGCCGACGCCGAGCTTGAGGATGTCCTGCCCGAGATTGAGCCGCCCGGCCAAATCCTGAACGAGCGCATCGTACCCGCCGAGCTGGCCTCTGACCTCCTCGAGCTTGGTCTTGACCCGTTCGTCGATAGCGGCGCGGAGCTGGCCTTCGAGTTGGGCGACCTGCGCCTTGGCCTGTTTGCCGACCGCATCCTTGAGCACGTCGTCCAGATCGGATTCCACCCGCATGTCGAACCGGTCCTGCGTACCGGTCACGTCGGCCTTGACCTGAAAGGCTTTCACGTCGGCCAGGGCGCCGGCCATGGCCTCGCCTATCGGACCGGGCGCCAATTGTGCGTCGGCTTCGATCTTTACCCCGCGAACTTTGGAACCGATAGTGGCGTCGAGCGACGGGCCGCTGAGCACGGCGCGCACGTCGAGGTCGGCCAGGCCCTGCTTGAGAGCGATCGGCGCCTTCTCCCCGCCCAAGCGCATGTCGTCCAGCCGGTAGCCGGCGAGTCTCAGATTGGCGCTGTCCCGAGGATTCGCTCGGTCCACGCGGTTGATCATCCCGTCGAGCGTGATCGCGTCGAGCCCCTTCAGCTTCTCCCCCGCAAAGGCGAAGGTGGTGGGCGCGCCGAGCACGTGCTGCTCCGCCGTGAGGTTCTTCACCTCTCCGCTGATGGCGCCGGCCGAGATCTCCAACGACACGCGGCTCTTCCGGATGAGCCACTCCGGCAACGGCGTCCGCTCCGGGAAGCGCACGTCGACGCCCTTCCCGCGGAGCGGCTTGACCACCTCGACCTCGGCTTTCTCCTTCCGCTCGACCGGCCGTGACAGAAACGGCTCCAGCCGCCGGTGCCACCGGACGGCGGTCTGCACGTAGTCGGCCAGCGGACCGCGGAAGAGAACGCGCGTGATGTTGGCCAGCCCCTGTCCCGAGACCGAGTACTTCTCCATGAGACGCTTCACGTCTTCCTGCGGCATCCTCGCGACGTCGTCCGCGCGCTCCCTAAGTGACGTCACGGTCCGCTCGAGCTCGGTTTTGACGCGTGTGATCCGGTCCAAGTCCTGCCGGACCTCTTCGTGGAGCTTTTTGACCTCTTGGACGCCGCCCAGCACTCCGCCCAGGCCGCCCTTGCCCGCCGATCTGAGGGCTTCGATCCGCTGCTTGTAGTCGTTGAGCTTGGCCTTGTCCGGCAACGCGGCGATCTGTTGTCGCCACTTCTCCTTTTCCGTGTCGACTTCCGCCCTGAGGCTGTCCGCCAGCCTGAGTGACTGGAGGGCGTCCAACTCTTTCGCAAGAATCTCCTTGGGATCGTTCAATTGCACCGACGGCAGGCTGAAGCCCCCGTCTTCTCGCTCCTCGTCGGCCTCCCTCCTGGGCCGTTCCGAGACGGCACCGGAGGTGCGGCGGGGGGTCTTGAACCGCAGGCCGTCCACCGTCATTTCTTCAATGATGACCTTTCGGCGGAGGAGCTGCAGAGGGTCGAGCGTGCCGGCGATGCGGGCGATCTCGACCGCGTTGGTCATCGGCTCGTCCGGATCGGTGACTTGGAGGCGCGCGAGCACGAGACCGAGCGGCATCAGGCTCAGGTCCGCGGCATCCAGCTCGACCTTGGCGCCGACCGCCGCGGTGCCAGCCTGCTCGATGGCGCGCTTCACCCACGTATCGACGAGGAGCAGCCAGACGGCGACGACGAGGCCGACCACGACCACGAATGCCACGACGCCTTGCCACCGGATCCACTTGCCCACGTTTACTCTCCCCATCCGCGGACGGATTGGTAGTAGCCGAACAACTTGCTCGCCTGGAAGGCCTGCATGATCCGGCTCCTCAACACCCACCGGAGCAGGCGGTCCCGATATTTCCGAACGAGGCTGTTGCCGATCACGACCATCGGGACGAAAAGCGCGAGCGACACGACGAGGCTGCCCATGACGATGGAGTTATTGAACCGCTCGAGACGCCAGATCGTGGAGTTGTACAGTTCGGTCCACAGACCGTGGAGCGCGGTCGTCGTCAGGATCGCCAACCCGACCTGGTGAAACAGGGGGTCAAGGGCGAACGCGAGCGCGGAGAAGAACGCGAGGCCCAGCAGAAAGGACGCGAGGTTCACCCGCAGGAACAGCACGAGCAGCAGCACCAGAAGATTGTGCAGGCTCATCAACGGGGTGAAGCCCGCGACCATCGCGAAGGCAAACCCCAGGCTGATCTGTCCAGGATCCGCGTCGGAGTTGAGAATCTTCAGGAACTTGGCGACCGTTTTCAGCATGTCGATTTCCGAGCGGGTTTTCGAACGGCGACCTGTTTCACCCTCCCCGCCAGGGAAGTCGGGAAATCACGGTGCTCGCCGGCCACGTGAACGATACGCCGATCTTACTGAGTCGGCGTACCGTAGTCCAGGTTGAGCTGAAATCCGATCATCCGTCTGAGAGGCGCCCCGCTTCGCCGGCCCCGCCCAGGGCACACTCAGATTTCCGACTACGAACTGATATGATTGCCAGGACGAATTCACCGGGATACGCTTGAACCGGTAACCATGGAGAACGCGTACGATGGCCATACCTGAGGGAATGACGGCCGAGGAGGTCCAGACCGCCTAGGCCAAGCTGGCGCAGGAGAATCGAACCGGGGTGTTGCTGACGATGCGGAATGGACGGCCGTTTGCGTCGCACGTGCCGTACCTGTTCGGCGACGATTGGACGCGCGTCTATCTGCACCTGAGCCGGTTGGCCCTGCACACGCAGCACCTGCTTCAGGATTCGCGCGTGAGCCTGTTCGTGTCGGAACCGGACGCCCCCGGCAAGAATCCGCTGGTGCTCAAGCGCATGAACCTGCAAGGCACGGCCGCGATCCTTCCCGATTCCCACCCCCACTATGCCGCGGTGAAGCGGCGCTACCTCGACCGGTTCCCACAGTCGGCCATGCTGTTCGGGTTCGGCGATTTCCATCTGTGGGAACTCACGCTGGAGGACGCTCACCTGGTGCTCGGTTTTGGCCATGCGTACCAGGCCGTCGCTTCGGCGCCTTTCGCCTGGATGCATCAGAAACCGGAGGCCGGGAAGACGTAAGTGCGGAGTGCTGATGGCTGAGAAATAAGCGTCAATCTTCGGCCGTCATCCGTCATTCGGCGATGGCGCAATGTGAGAAGCGAAACGCAAGCTCGCCGCGCGGCGACACCCGTCCGTCCTCGGAGGCACGACTGTTCATAGGAGGCTGGAGCTCGATGACGTCGGTGATCAGCTAGTCCCCGGTCGGCGGCTGCGCTTGAAGATCCTGAATCTCGGCCAGGCATTCCTTGCAGATGAGTCGGCCCGTCTTGGCGCCCTCCTCGGTCAGCACCTCGTCCACCAGGCGAGCATGGGCGCAAGGGACCTTCCTCGGACGACCGGTGGACCTTGTATTGTCATCGCTCTGGCCGATGCCGCTCAATGACATGTACACTCCGTGGCGTATCGACCGCTTCGGCGGCAACCTTCACGAAACCATACCGCGGGACACTAAGTAGCTTGAACAATCCGGCCATGCGAGTCAACCAGATCCTTCCGGCTCCGGAACCGATCGTCCTGACATGGTCGGTCCCGCCCAGACCACGCGCAGAAATAGGACCACTACGCGCGTATCGACGTGCCATCGCAAGCCATAGACAGCACCACAGGCCGGCACAGGCAGACCTGAACCTGGGGTCACACGAAGGCTCGGCGCGCCTGGGCGATCAAGGGATCACGGGGTGTTGTGGGCCTGGAGAAAGAGCGCCTGCTCCAACGCACGAAAAAATGCCTGGTAGGGCTCCGGGGTTTCGACCGCCCGCAGATAGAACTGAGCGCTGCCCCGCACGAGGCTTTGCGACTCCCCGCGCCGCCGGATCGTGACGGTGAAGCGCACGAGGTCGCTCCGGCTCCAAAAGGGGCCCCACGACCGATAATTCCGCGTGAGGAACAAAAGCGTATCCGGACGGTACAGTAGGTAGGACGGGTCGATAGACCGCGGGCGTTCCAGATCGATGTACTTCTTCCCGGAGACGATGCCCAGCTCCTCATCCAGCACGTCGATCCGGAAATCCACGTCCTGCATGGTGGCGACGACCGCTTCGAGCAAGCGGCGCCGGTCGGTTGTATCGAAGACGCGGGTCTGGGCCGCCCGCACCTTGACCTGGCTCGCTTCGGAAAGCCAGATCTGCTCGCGCGCGTTCCATTGGTTGTCATGCCGGAGATCGTACGGGGAACAACCGCCCGCCGCCAGCGCAACCCATGCCGTCACGGCAGCCATCCAGCCACGACAGGTGCGCATCCAGAACGGGCGGCGTGGCCACATGGCGGGCATCTTCATTCCTTCGTGAGAAACAATGAACGTTGGAGTGCGGCGAAGAAGTTCTGGTAGACCTTGGGATCTTCGATGGGCCGGTTGTTGTAAATCGCGTTGGCGCGGATGGTCATTCGCTCGCCGGTCTCGGGACGCACCGTCACGGTGACCGTCACGACGTCGTAGTAGTTCGGTTCGGCGAACCGGGCCGCCGTCACCAGGCCGAGTTGCTCGTTGGCCCGCTCGATGATGAAGCCCAGGTCTTGCAGCGCTGCGATGACGCCCCGCATGGCGACAGTACGATCCTGAAGCTCGAACTGCCGGGTCTGCAGGCTGCGAATCTTCATCTGCGCGTCGGTGGGAGCCAATAACTCCTGCCGAGGCTCGGGCGCCGCGCAGCCGGCCAGCAGCGCCCCCGCCAACGCGATCGCCACGCGCCCCGCGCCCGCTCGTTTCGCCTTCATATGCGTGCTCCTGCCCCCCGTCAGATCGTGTGTGCTTCCAAAAAGACGGCTTTGGAGAGCCGGGCGAAAAACTGCTGATAGATTTCCGGATCGCGAATCATTTCCATGTACTGCTCGCCAGGGGGAATGTATTGCCGGTCGGCCTGTCCGTCGCCTTTCCAAACCGCCCGATAAAACAGCACCCGCACTTCGTGGCGCGTGCCCTCCGGATTGAGCGGGCGCGCGACGAGAGACGCGGCGATCTTTTGATGGAGATCAACGGGGACGAGCGCCTTCCCCAACGACAGGATCAAGATGAGCGTCCGTTGGAGGTACTGGCCATACTCCCGGGCGCTGCGCTCCTTGCTGGCGCGCAGGAAGCCGACGTCACGCACACTTTCCTCGACCTGAAACCCGAGATCTTGCAGGACGGAAGCCGAGGCCGAGAGCAACTCGTTGGCATCCCGTGTCTCGAAGGTGCGAATTTGCATGACGCGATTGGCGGTCGATTCCGGGGTGAGCTGAAACAATTCCGCCGGCTGGGTGTGCGCGACACATCCGCCCAGCAGACTCCCGAGCAGGCACAGGGCTGCCGCCCCGGACACGCCGCACGCACTCCGACGAACGGCCCGCCCGGACCGTTCAGAACTGGGTCGCGTTATAGGCAAAATCCCGAACCTTCTTGTCTTCGTCGTATTTGATGATGATGGTGAGGGTGCGCTGGCGCTGAGAGCTGCTGCGGTCGCTGCTGCTGCCGCCGAGGATGATCAGC
Organism: Candidatus Inralta sp.; assembly: GCA_039794185.1. Lineage (GTDB taxonomy): Bacteria > Nitrospirota > Nitrospiria > Nitrospirales > Nitrospiraceae > BQWY01. The sequence continues at coordinate 8,415 of JBDIVW010000025.1, forward strand.
CCGGCGTAGCTGGAACTGGCCGTGTCCACCCGGTCGGTCGACACCTTGTCGTAAATCCAGACCTCCCGCCGCTTTTCGTCGGTCGTCACGATGTTAGGCGACCCCAACAGTTCCGCTACCTTGGCGGCGGACATGCCGACCTTGATTTCGCCCTGAACCTTGCCGACCGTCAGGCGGTCTTCCTTGATTTCCGCTCGGTCGCCGCCACAACCGGCCCATGCCAGCATTCCGCAGATGCCGATCAGCATCATTCCCCGTCGTAGTCGTGTCATCATCGCTCTCCCTTTCGTCGATCCCGCGGTGCTTCGTCATGTTACCCGGTTTGCCCCGTACGACGCAAAACACTTCGCCGACGCCAGAACGCACAAGGGTCCGATTCGACTCATCGGATTTGGATCACACCGGCCCAGATCGGATTCACAGTCGCGGCCGACTGTTTCTCCCATCCCGCGACAGAGGGAGCCGTGTCCGCGCCGCAGCTTCGTACTGACACAATCCGCCCATGCTGCGCGCCGTCACCGCAACGCGAACCGGCCCCCGATCGCTCGGCCATTCGGTCTGCCCCACCAAAGCAGGGCCGCCGCTACCATTGCCCACTGGTTTGTCTGTCCACCGGCCGAGTACTCTCCACGTACGTTCGGCCGTGAGCAGGTCACAGACGACGAAAGGCGGCGATGCGCCTTGGCCTCCATTGACGATATGGTACAGGATCGTGCTGGTCCTGTGCGCCATGGCCACCCCTGGCGAACGGATCTTCGGCGTCGTGTTGACGCTGGTCCACTCCCAGCTCCACGCCTGGCCCTCTGCGCCCGCGACCGGATTGCTCGCCTGGTTGTTGCTGCGCAGCCTGGAGCTGCGTGGGTGGTCGACATAAACGAACGCGGCAGTCAGCCTATCGCTCGCGATCTGCTTCGCCGGTCTGTTGGAATGGGCCAAGGCCCGGCTCGGCGGCCGGGTGCTCCTGCCGACTCATCTCAGTTGGGCGGGCCTGGGTATTGTGGTCGCGTGGAGGTGCTGGATGTTTCGCTCACGACTCATGGTTCGGTCTGCCGACCGGCGTCGCTCATCCCGTTCCGCCGGTCGGCGGGCCGCCTCAGGAAAGGATCGTTTCGATGACGTCACATTTTCTCTCGCGCAAGAGCCGTCGAGTCCCATTCGAGTGCGCCGTGTACTATACCAACGGTCGCTTTCATGCCAGCGGCGTGGTGGATAATCTCTCGGCCTCCGGCGGGTGTGTGCAGGGCACGCAGCCGGTGTGTCCGGGCATGCAGCTCCTGCTGCTCCTGGTGCCCCTCGGCCACGAGGGCGCGATCGTGGTGCAGCGCGCTTCCGTACGATGGTCGAGCGGGGCCGCGTTTGGGATTGAATTGGAAGACCTCTCGCTGGACAATCAGATGCGCCTGGCCCGCCTCGTGACGAAAGAGCGGTCCGAACTTTTCGCCAGCTCCCACTGACCCCGCCCTCGTCGCCTTCCTCCCCACCCCCGGCGTCTTCCCGGGGGTGGCCTCAAGCCTCGCCGACGTTTGACCGAACTCAGACCATGTCGAGACGATCCCTCACTGGCGTGTTCCAATTTCGGTGGTAGAATAAGCCCATGGGAACCTCGCGCACAGCCAAACGGCCTTCTCCCCAAGAACGTTCGCGTCATGGCCTGCAGGAACTCCGCCGCGGCCTGCTCGATCTGCATCGCGCCTTGATCGAGGCCGAGCGGCTGACCTACGAGCGGATTTTCGGGCGCGTAGCCTCCAACGGCCAGTTGCTCCAACTGGTGATGGACGACCCCTGGTTTACCTGGCTCCATCCCCTCTCGCAGTTGGTGGTCCGGATCGACGAGGTGCTCGACCAGGAGACTCCGGAGGCGCAGCAGGAAGCCCTCGATCTTCTGGGCGAGACCAAAGCGCTGCTTCGGCCGTCTCAGGAAGGCGACGGGTGGGGACGAAGTTACTACGAAGCGTTACAACGCGCGCCGGAGGTGGTCCTCGCTCACTCGCAGGTCAAGCAACTCTTGAACAACGCGAACGCCGCGGCGGCCTGACCGCCCTACGACTCGAACCGCAACCGGTCCGGCAGCTCGTTCGGATTCGACTCCGGCAGCGCCGGGGCGCGAGCGACCAGCAACGCCCCGCATTGTTCGATGCCCGCGCACAACCCCTCCGCGATGTGACCGCGCTTGATCGGTCCGATCACGGCGTTCACGACCGTGTGCCATTCGGTGGGCGGGATGCGCTTCGCCAACGCGCGATCCGGCATCACGGACACCTGATGCTCCAGCAGCGACACGAAGAGCAGCACGCCGGTGCGTTCCCGCGTCTGCGCGACGCCCAATTGCGCGAAGGCCCGTTCCGCCCGTAGCCGCACTTTGTGCGCGCGCCGTTCGCGGGAGGTCATCAGGCGGATCAGCGGAGGCCACCCTCCCGCCCAGGCGCCAAGGCCATAGGCCATGGCCGTGGCCAGCACGAGCCAGACCCCATTGGCCGCATGCCAGCCCCACGCGGTCCACTGCCGTTCCAGCATCAACAGACCGAGGAGCACCAGGAACGCCGTGGCCAGCCCCGAACGATGGCGCGCCTCTCGATAGAGTCCGGATCGCGCAACGATCATCGGAACGATTTCCGCGCGCGTTGCTCGTTCGGCCGTCCGAACCGCCTCTTCGATCCGGCGGCATTCCGTTTCGGTCAAAACCTCCGGCCTACCAGTCTCCACTTGCGCCTCCGCCGCCGAAGTCCCCGCCGCCTCCCGAAAACCCCAGGTCGCCTCCACCCGCATAGCCGTCGGAGCTCCAGCCCCCGCCGTTCGTCGTGTACCACCACCCGTCGTCGAGCGTCCTTCGCCCGCCTCGTCCCCGTCGTGTCGGCGAAGGGACCTCGTCGAGTCGATACCGCAGCCAGGCTACGATGGCCAGCGCGATACCGCCGGACAGGAGCGCCGGGAGCACCCACGGCGCCGCCAGAAACGACAGGGCGCCCCCCACGAGCGGTCCGAGGCGGCGATGAAATCCTGATACGACCAACCCGATGACCGTCCCCAGCATGACGGCAAACAGGACGTCGATCACCCGGCCGGCGTGATCCGCCGCGGGCTGCGCCGGAGTGGGCGCCTCGTAGGTTCCGGCGATGCTCTGGAGGATCGCCTCGACGCCGGCCGTGACCCCGCCGGGGATGTCTCCAGCACGGAAGCGCGGCGCGATGGCGTGGCGGATGATCTGCGACGACCGGGCGTCGGTGAGCGCGCCTTCCAACCCGTACCCGACCTCGATGCGAATCTTCCGATCCTTGAGCGCCACGAGCAGCAGCGCACCGTTGTCGGTTCCTTTCTCCCCGAGGCGCCAGGTCGTCGCCACCCGATGTGAGAAGGTGAACAGATCCTCCCCTTCGAGCGACGGCACGATGAGCACCGCAACCTGGTTGCCGGTCGTACGTTCGTGTTCGGCGAGGGTGTCGGCGAGGCGCTCGCGCACCGAGGAGGGCAGCGCGCCGGCGAGATCGACGACGCGGCCGGTAAGCGGCGGGACGTCGAGCGCGCCGGCAGGCGGCACCAGGATGCTGAGCACGAGCACGACGACCGCGAACAACCCCCACCCCGGTCGGCTGGCGCGCCCCATGGCTCTCCTCGGTCCTGCCGGCCGGCTTAGAACTTGACCTCCGGCGGCTTCGCGATCGCCTTTTCATCCGCCACAGTGAAATTCGGCCTCTCTTGCAGACCCAACAGGAATCGGGCAGTCAGGTTCGTAGGGAAGAACCGCACGGCCTTATTGTACTCGGCGACCCTTTCGATGTAGCGCTTGCGCGCGACCGCGATTCGGTTTTCCGTGCCTTCCAGTTGGCTCTGGAGATCGCGAAAATTTTGGTCCGCCTTTAGATTGGGATAGTTCTCGGCGATGGCGAGCAGACGCCCCAGCGCGCCCGTGAGCCCGGCCTGCGCCTCCTGGTACTGCCTGAACGACTCCGGATCCTTGAGGGTGTCCGGCGTCACACTCACGCCCGTAGCCTTGGAGCGCGCCGCGACCACGCTTTCCAACGTCTCCTTTTCGTGGGCGGCGTAACCCTTGACGGTCTCGACCAGGTTTGGAATCAAATCGGCGCGCCGTTGATACTGGTTGACGACTTCGCTCCAAGCGGCCTTCGTATCCTCGTCGAGTCCCTGCAGGTCGTTATATCCGCAACCGGCGACCGTACCCGTAAGCGTCACCAACCCGAGCACCACCGCGGCTCCGGCGAGCGGAACCCGCCGACCCGGCCTGCGGTCGAACGAGGCATCTGATTGCATACGAACCTCCCTTGCGCGAGTGGAGTACGTGGTGCGGTAGATAAGGCACGTTTCGATTGCCGTCAACCGTGCCCCCGGCTCTGTCCGGAGACTTCCGTAGACGGAGACATTCATGCGCCGTTCATGCAGCGAGGTCAATAGCTGGCCCCCCCGGCCCGTCCCATCAGCTGGATCGACGGCTTGCTTCAGCTACGCGCTTTCGCTATGCTCGCGCCACGATGGTCATCGGGCTCGCGCTCCAACTCGTGTGCGCCGGCGCGAGCGGGTTGTTGCTCCCCTTCTGCTTCCCGGACACCAACTTCTATCCCCTCGCGTGGGTCGCGTTGATCCCGCTGCATCTGGCGGCCGAATCCGGCGCGCCCAAGCGAGCCTTCTGGCTCGGGTGGCTCGCCGGCACGATCGCCTTTTGCGGCATCATGCTCTGGGTCGTCACGGCCATGCACGTCTACGGCAAGGTCCCGCTCCTGCCGAGTTACGGCGTCCTCCTGCTCTTCGCCCTCTACCTCGGCGTCTACATCGCCTTGTATGCCTGGGGTGTATCGCGCTTTTCGTCTTCGATTCCCGGCTGGACATGGCTCGCGGCACCCTGTTGGTGGGTCGCGCTGGAGCTGGCGCGGATGTACGCGCTCACGGGGATCCCCTGGGCGCTCCTAGCCTATACCCAAGGAAGCTGGCCCGCCATTATTCAGGTGGTCGATCACACCGGCGTCTACGGATTGTCGTTTCTGCTCGTCCAGGGCAACATCGGTTTCCTCGCGCTGCTTCGCCTGCCGTTTGCCGCGGGACGTGCTCATCTCGGCCCCCTCCCCTGGCTGCCTCCGCTTGCCGCGGGTCTGGCCGTCCTGCTGGCGTGGAGCTACGGCACGATGGTGCTCCGGCAGGCGCCGCCCGTTTCGACGGGATCCTCCCAGGTGAACGCCCCGTCCGTCACGGTGGGGCTCGTGCAAGCCAACATCGATCAGGCTCGCAAGTGGGACGAGGCCTTTCGGCAAGAGACGATCGATCGGTACACGAGACTGTCACGGGCCGCCGCGCGAGGCGCCGATCTGTTGCTGTGGCCGGAAGCCGCCACTCCCTTCGTCTATGAGCTGGAGCTGGGCTACCAGCAGGTGATCGGGGCGCTCGTTCGCGAGATCGATACGCCGCTCTTCTTCGGCAGTCCGGCGGTGCGCCGTTATCCGGACGGCCGCCCCTATTTGTTGAACAGCGCCTACCTCCTGTCGCCGGTCGGCAAGATCGTCGGCCGGTATGATAAGCAACACCTCGTGCCCTTCGGGGAATACATTCCGTTCCACCATTCGCTGCTGTGGTTCCTGGATAAACTGGTGGAGGGCATCGGCGACTTCGAGCCCGGCACGAGCGCCACGGTGCTCCCGGTCCCGCAGCGCATCCCCCGACCGTCGGAACGGCCGGGGAGGCCGGAGCCGCAGGACCGCGGTCAATTCGGAGTGGTCATTTGCTATGAGGTCATCTTCCCGGACTTGGTGCGCCGATTCGTCGAGGAGGGCGCCGATTTCATGACGACCATTACCAATGACGCCTGGTTCGGCGAATCCGCCGCCCCGTACCAGCACTTCGGGATGGTGCAGTTCCGCGCCGTGGAAAACCGCCGGGCGTTCGCCCGCGCGGCCAACACCGGCATCTCCGGCTTTATCGATCCCTACGGCCGCGTCCTCCAGGCCACCCCGATCTTCACCGAGGAGGCCCTGACGGGGACGCTGCCCTTACGCCGGGACCGAACGTTTTACACGCGGTTCGGTGACGTGTTCGCCTACGCCTGTGTTATAATCGCCGGACTTTGCCTGGTCATGAGCCGGGGCGCCGTGCGCTCGTCGCGTCGATGAGCCCGACGTGGTCCCACGTTGAAAGAGGATATCCCCTATGCTGGAAGAAAGTCGTGGTCGCCTCAAGCGAGTGGTTGAACAAGTCGCCGAGCTACGGGGGCATCTTTGACCTGCCTCGATTGACCGCCGACCTCCCATTTCTCGAACGCCAGATCGAACAGCCCGACTTCTGGAAGGACCCGCGAGCCGCTGCGCGCGTGACACGGAAGAAAGCGAGCATGGAGCGCGAGCTGCGGCGCTGGCGCGACCTGGAGCGGACGCTAGCCGACCTGCAGGCGATGGTGGAATTGGCCGAAGAGTCCGGCGACGCGGCGCTCGAAGCGGAACTCGCCGCCGAACTGGATCGTTTCGAGCGGGCGCTCCATCAACTCCATATCCAGTTGCTGCTGTCGGGGGACCTCGACGAAAACAACGCGCTCCTCGCCATTCACCCCGGGGCCGGCGGCACGGAGTCGCAGGATTGGGCGCAGATGCTGCTGCGGATGTACGTGCGCTGGGCGGAGCGCGCCGGCTACAAGGTGGACACGTTGGATCTGCAGGCCGGGGACGAAGCGGGCATCAAGAGCGCCACGATCTCGGTGACCGGACCCTACGCCTACGGGTATCTGAAGGCGGAAGCCGGCGTCCATCGGCTGGTCCGTATCTCGCCCTTCGACGCGAACAAACGCCGCCACACCTCGTTCTCCTCGGTCTTCGTGTATCCCGAGCTCAGTGACGACGTCGACGTCGCCATCGAGGACAAAGATCTCCGGATCGACACGTTCCGGGCTGGCGGGGCGGGCGGCCAGAACGTCAACAAGGTCGAGACGGCCATCCGCATCACCCACCTGCCAAGCGGCATCGTGGTGCAGTGCCAGAACGAGCGCTCCCAACTGCAGAACCGCATGGGCGCGATGAAGATTCTGAAAGCCCGGTTGTACGAGCTGGAGCGGCAGAAGAAGGAAGCGGAGTTCAACGCGATCGTCGGGGAGAAAAAGGACATCGCCTGGGGAAGCCAGATCCGGTCGTATGTGTTTCAGCCCTATCAGATGGTCAAAGATCACCGCACGGGGTATGAAGTGGGTGACGTCCACCGGGTAATGGACGGCGACGTGCAGGACTTCATAGAAGCCTATTTGAAGAAGAAACTGGACGGCGGGACAACCCCCGTCAGTGAGGAACTCCCCGTCTAAACGCAGGACGCCCAATGGACGAACTGAACGATCAGCGACGGCAACGCTTGAAGAAACTGGACAGCCTTCGCGCTATGCACGTGGCGCCCTACGGCACGCGCTTCGCCTGGACGGATCGGGCCGGGGAGCTGCTTCGAAATCACGGCGAGAAGACGAAGGCACAACTCGAGGCGGAGGCGATCACCTGCACCGTCGCCGGCCGTATCGTCGGCATGCGTCGATTCGGCAAGGCCGCCTTCGCGGTCCTGCAGGACGGCTCGGACCGCCTCCAGGTGTACCTCAAGAAGGATATTCTCGGAGACCAGGCCCACCGGCTGGCCGACGAGTTGGACGTCGGGGACTGGATCGGCGTCGGCGGCACCTTGTTCCGGACCAAGACGAACGAGTTCACGATCGAGGCGCGCAGTCTCACGTTCCTCAGCAAGGCCCTGCGTCCTCTCCCGGAAAAGTGGCACGGACTCACGGACGTGGAGACGCGCTATCGGCAGCGGTACGTCGATTTGATCGCCAACCCGGAGGTGCAGCAGATCTTCGTGCTGCGCAGCCGGATCATCGCCGGCATTCGCCACTATCTGACCGCCCGAGGCTACCTCGAGGTCGAAACCCCGATGATGCAGCCCATTCCCGGCGGAGCGACCGCCCGGCCCTTCGTGACGCATCACAACGCCCTGGGCGTCGACCTGTATCTCCGCATCGCCCCCGAGCTGTACCTGAAGCGCCTGATCGTCGGCGGTTTCCCCCGCGTCTTCGAAATCAACCGCAACTTTCGCAACGAAGGCATCTCCACGATTCACAATCCCGAATTCACGATGCTCGAGTTCTACACCGCCTATGCGGACTACAACGACCTGATCCTCCTGACGGAGGACATGCTCTCCTCGCTGGCCTCGTCCGTGCTGGGCACGACGGAACTGGACTACCAGGGCCAACGGATCAACCTGGCCTCCCCCTGGCGGCGCCGGTCGTACCGCGAAGCGATCCTGGAAGTCAATCACCTCGCTCCCGAGGCCATTGCGGATGTGCCGGCGGCGCTGGACACCGCCAAGCGGCTGGGCGTCCCGGTCGATCCGAAGGCGCCGCTCTATGACATCGTCAACGAGATCTTCGAGGAGACGGTCGAACCCCAGTTGATCCAGCCCACGTTCATTACCGACTATCCCATCGAGTTGTCGCCCCTCGCGCGTCGCAAGGACGGCGACCCCTCGCTGACCGATCGTTTCGAGCTCTACATCGCCGGCCGGGAGATCGCCAACGCGTTTTCCGAGTTGAACGACCCGATCGACCAGCGACAGCGATTCGAGGCCCAGGACGCCAAGCGGGCGGCCGGCGACGTGGAAGCCCACTATCTCGACGAGGATTTCGTGCGGGCATTGGAGTACGGGATGCCGCCGACCGCGGGCGAGGGCATCGGCATCGACCGGCTGGTGATGCTCTTCACGAACCAGGCCTCGATTCGCGACGTGATCCTCTTCCCGCAACTACGCCCGGAGAAGTAACATGCCGCTTCCTTACGAGGTGTTCATCGGTCTTCGATACCTGCGGGCCAAGCGCCGGCAACGCACCATCTCCCTCAACACCTTCGTGTCGGTGACCGGGATCACGCTGGGCGTCGCCGCGCTGATCGGAACGCTGGGGATCATGACCGGCTTCAAGGAAGACGTGCAGGCCAAGATCATCGGGACGACGTCACATATCATCGTGCAGGATCGGACCAAAGACAACCTGAGCGACTACGAGGCCTTCGTCCAGCGGATCGAGCAGGTCCCCGAGGTGGTCGCCGCGACGCCCTTCATCTACAAGCAGGTGCTGCTCAGCAGCCAATCCGGGGTGCAAGGCATCGTGCTGCGCGGCATCGACCCGAAACGCGAAGGCACGGTGACGGAAGTCGCCCGCAATCTCAAGGTCGGCAAGCTGGAGGATCTCAGCAAACAGACCCTGCTCACCCTCCCGACCGGCGCCGAGGGGCAAACCGAGCAGGCTCCCCGCCCCGGCATCATCCTGGGCAAGGAACTCGCGCTCCGGCTCAGCGCCTTCGTGGGGGACGCCATCAACGTCGTCTCGCCGGTCGGGCCCGTGAGCGCCGTCAGCATCACGCCGAAGATCCGTACGTTCGCCGTGGTCGGCCTGTTCGAATCCGGCATGTACGAGTACGATTCGTCGCTCGCCTACATCTCCATCGACGAAGCCCAGAAGTTCTTTAATCTGGGCGCGACGGTCACCGGGATCGAGGTGAAGGTGACGGACATTTTCAAGGCCGGGGACGTCGCCCGCGACATCGAGCATTCCCTGGGTTTTCCGTTTTCCGCTCGCGATTGGATGCAGCTCAACCGCAACCTGTTCTCCGCGCTCAAGCTCGAAAAAACGATGATGTACCTGCTCCTCGTGCTGATCACCATCGTGGCGTCGTTCAACATCATCAGCACGCTCACGATGATCGTCACGGAAAAGCAGAAGGAGATCGCGATCCTCAAGGCCATGGGCGCCACGCGGAAGGCCATCATGCGCATCTTCATGCTGAACGGACTGATCATCGGCCTCTCCGGCACGTTTCTGGGCATTCCCCTGGGCTATACGTTTCTCTGGTTCATCCAGCATTACTGGACCTTCGATCCCACGGTGTATTACATCAGCAAGATCCCCGTGCACGTGCAGGCCGTGGACGTGCTCCTGGTGTCCATGACGGCGATCCTGATCAGCTTCGCGGCCACCGTATTCCCCTCCTGGCAGGCCTCGAAGCTCGACCCGGCGGCGGCCCTGCGCTATGAGTGACGTGACTGACCCGATGCGGCGAGGCTCCGCGTGATTAAGGTCGTCGATCTCACGAAATCCTTCCCGATGAACGGCCGGGAATTGGTCGTGCTCCGCGGCCTCAATCTCGAGATCGGCCGGGGGGAATTCATCGCCATCGTCGGCGCGTCCGGCGCCGGCAAGAGCACACTCATGCACATCCTCGGCACACTCGAGAAACCGACCCAGGGCACGGTGTATTTCGACGGCCGGGACGTCTTCCGTATGAGCGAGCAGGAACAGGCCGAGTTTCGCAACCGCCGGATCGGTTTCGTCTTTCAGTTTCACCACCTCCTGCCGGAGTTCACGGCGTTCGAAAACGCCTGCCTCCCCGCCATCATCCAGGGACGACCGGCGGCCGACATCCAAGCCGAGGCCACCACGCTGCTTACCGAGGTGGGACTCGCCGAGCGGCTGCATCACAAGCCAGGGGAACTGTCCGGAGGCGAGCAGCAGCGGGTGGCCGTGGCGCGCGCCTTGATGCAACGGCCCGAGCTCGTGCTGGCGGACGAGCCCACCGGCAACCTCGACACCCACACCGGCGACGAAGTCTTCAGCCTGATGAGACACTTGAACCGCAGCCGGGGAACGACCTTCATCATCGTCACCCATAACCCGAAACTGTCCGCGCAGGCCGACCGCATTCTCCACATGGAGGATGGCCAGATCATCCAGAATTCCGCTCTTGTTTGACGCCGTCGCCCCTCCTGACTAGACTCTCCCGTAGACGTGTTCCCTTAGTATTTGCCCAATATTTCAGGCTGTCCCCGAAACAGGGAGGAGATCCATGATGACGAGTCGTTGGTTTGCCGTGAGTGCGCTCGCGACCATCATGGCGACGGCCACGCCATCAGGTGCCGTCGAGTTTTCCATTGTGGGACCCCGGGCTATGGGGATGGGCGGGGCTGGAGTCGCCGTGACCACCGACTCGCTGGCTACCTACTGGAATCCCGCTGGGCTGGCCATGGAGCGAGGGGTCGACCTCCGCGTGGCCGCCGGTGCACAGGTCGTCGATCGTGGCGATCTCGGAGACATCCTGGACGAGATCGACGACGTGAATCTGGGGGACAGCTCGGCCGCCAATCAGGCTCGGCTCCAAAATCTGCTGAACCGGTTGAACCAGCCTGGGACCTCGGCGTCCGCGGCAGCCGCTGGCGGACTGTACTTCAAAGGATGGCTCGGCAACGTCGCGGTGGGCATGAACGTATCGGACGTGGCCACCGGAGGGACCTTTGTTTCGACGCCGGCGTCCGTCGGCCTGAATGGCGGCAACCTCAGCGTCGACGGGCAGATGGCCTTACGCGGTCTCGAAGCCAGGCAAGTCGGTATGTCGGTGGCCTATGCACTGGCCAATGGACTTCTTTCCGTCGGCGCGACTGCCAAGGTGATTCAAGGCGCCGCCTACTCGAGTTTTCTCAATATTCGTGGTCCCGAGGGCACCGTGGACTTTCCCAGCGACTTGTCCAAGGCGAAAACGACGACGGCCGTTGGATTGGACCTGGGCGCCCTCGTGAGTCCGCTGCCGTGGCTTCGCCTGGGAGTCGTCGCTAAAGACATCAACGAGCCGACATTCGATAGCCCCACCGGGGGCGAGTTCAAGCTGACTCCGCAGTTTCGTGGCGGCGTGGCGGTCAACCCTTACGAGAGCCTGACGTTGACGGTAGATGGAGATCTTACCGTCAACAAAACTTTGCTCCCGAACATCAAGAGCCGCGTGATCAGCGTAGGTGCAGAGCAACGCTTCGGCAAGGCCTTCTTTTTACGGGCCGGTGCGCTGAAAAATGTCGAGGATTCGCTGTCGACCGTCACTCCCACCGTCGGGTTCGGCTTCCGCCTACTTGCCCTTACCGTGGATGTGGGTGGGGATACGACTTCCGCGAAAGGGGCGCCCTCGCATCAGGGTCGATCGGGCTGATCTTCTAAGCGCGTCAAACGGCAGTCGGCGCCATCGCGCGCTTGAGCGAGTGGACGAACTCGGCGATGCGCTCCATCATACCGGGGTTCTGCGGCAACTCGGCCACGCGCTTGACGAGCGCGCTGCCGACGATCACGCCGTCGGCCGTCTTGGCGATCCGCTTCGCATCCTCCGGCGTGGCCACACCGAACCCGACCGAGATCGGCACCTTGCTGACTCGCCTGATGCGCGCGACATTCGCTTCGACCTCGCCCATATCGCTCAATTGAGCGCCGGTGATCCCCGTCAGCGACACGTAATACACAAAGCCGTGCGACTCGCGGGCGATCATGGCCCGCCGGGCCGGCGTGCTGGTGGGCGCAAGGAGAAAGACCAGATCCAATCCGGCCGGCGTTGCCGCCGCTTTCAACGGCCCCGCCTCCTCGACCGGCATGTCCGGGACGATCAGGCCGTCCACCCCGACCGCGACGGCGTCGTGACAGAAGGCGGCTTCTCCGTAGGCATGAATCGTATTGTAATAGGCCATCAAGACCAGCGGGATCTGCGTTGTGGCGCGCAGCGTGCGCACGAGCCCGAGAATCTTGCGCAGGGACGTCCCGCTTTTCAACGCCCGGTCGGCGGCTTGCTGGATGATCGGACCGTCCGCGATCGGATCGGAAAACGGCACCCCCAACTCGATGACATCCGCCCCGGCCCGCTCCAAGCTCAGCACGAGTTGTTCCGTGTCCTGCAGCGAGGGATCCCCGGCCATGATGTAGGTGATCAGCGCTTTCTCCCCGTTCGAAGCCAGCGTCTTGAACGTGGTCTCCAACCGACTCATCAGAGGGTCACTCCCCGCAGCCTCGCCACGTGTTGCACATCCTTATCCCCCCGGCCGGAGAGGTTGACCAGGATGATCTGGCCCTTCTTCATCTGCGGCGCCAGCTTCACGACCTCGGCGATCGCGTGCGCGCTTTCGAGCGCGGGAACGATGCCTTCTTCGCGCGCCAGCAGATCGAACGCCGCGAGCGCTTCCTCATCCGTCACCGACGTGTACCGGATCCGTCCCCGATCGTGGTAGAACGCATGCTCGGGCCCCACGGCGGCATAGTCCAACCCGGCCGAGACGGAGTGGGTCAGGTTGATCTGACCGTTCTCGTCCTGCAACAGGTAGGTCATGGTGCCCTGCAGGACCCCTGGACGGCCGCCGGAAAACCGGGCGGCGTGTTTCCCGCTCGCCACGCCCAACCCGCCGGCTTCGACGCCGGTCATCTTGGCCTTGGCGTCCTTGAGAAACGCGCAGAACAACCCGATGGAGTTGCTTCCCCCGCCGACACACGCCACGAGATGGTCCGGCAACCGTCCTTCGGCGGCAAGAATCTGCCGGCGAGCTTCGCGTCCGATAACCGCTTGAAAATCACGAATCATCATCGGATAGGGATGCGCGCCCAGCACCGACCCGAGAATGTAATGGGTGGTGCGCACATTGGTCGTCCAATCACGCATGGCCTCGCTGATGGCGTCCTTCAACGTGCGGCTGCCCGCCTCCACCCCGGTGACCTTGGAACCGAGCAGGCGCATGCGGAACACGTTCAGCGCTTGGCGTTGCATGTCTTCCGTTCCCATGTAGATTTCGCACTCGAGCCCGAACATGGCGGCCACCGTGGCCGTCGCAACCCCGTGCTGGCCGGCGCCCGTCTCGGCGATCACGCGCGGCTTTTTCATCCGCTTCGCCAAAAGGGCCTGGCCGATGGCATTGTTGATCTTGTGCGCCCCGGTGTGACAGAGGTCCTCGCGCTTCAAATAAATTTTGGCGCCACCCAGTTTCTTCGTCAGCCGCGCGGCGAAATAGAGCGGCGTCGGCCGGCCGACATATTCATGAAGGTATTTCTGAAATTCGATCCGAAAGGCATTGTCTTTCTTAGCCTTTTCATACTGCTGCTCCAGCTCCAAGAGAGCCGGCATCAGCGTTTCCGGAACATAGCGTCCCCCGTAGGGTCCGAAACGGCCTCGGTCGTCTGGAAACGTCTCCATCATCGTGAGTCCCCGCCACCGAGTATAGTCAGGGCGTCACGCGGAAACAAGGCGCACCGCCTCGAGAAACGCCCGCACCTTGGCATGATCCTTTCGACCAGGCGACACCTCCACTCCGCTGCTCACGTCGACCCCATAAGGGCGCACGGTGCGGATGGCGTCCGCCACGTTGGCTGAGGTCAATCCGCCGGCCAGCAGAATGCGCGAGACGCGGGCCACCTCGGCAGCCAACGTCCAGTCGGTCGTCCGCCCGGTCCCGCCGTAGGCCTCTTCGCTGTAGGTATCCACCACGAAGCCCCGTACCCCCGCTCGTCCCTGATATTCGGCGAGAGCGAGCAAGGATCCTCGATCGCGCAGGCGGAACGCTTTGAGCGCGGGACGTCCCAGACGTTCGCAATAGGCCGCGTTTTCATCCCCATGAAGCTGGGCCAGCATCAACCCGCAATCGTCCATCGTCTCGCGGACGACGTGAGCCTCCTCGTTCACGAAGACGCCGACCGGCACGACGAACGGGGGCAGCACCGCCACGATGGCTTTCACCACCTTGGGTTCGACGTACCGCGGGCTCTTTCGATAGAGGATGAACCCGAGAGCGTTCGCTCCGGCCTCGACGGCCGCGACGCCGTCCGCCTCGTTGGTGATGCCGCAGACTTTGACGGTCAACATCGAGACACGCGCTTATCCCTATGCGCTCCCGCGCGGCGTGCCGCTCGTGCCGCGCCCCAGGAGTTCGTTCATTTTGGCCGCCCGATCGTCCGCCCGGATGAGCGACTCTCCGATGAGCATCGCGTGCACCCCGGCCTCGAGCAACCGCTGGACGTCGCCCCGCTTATGGATGCCGCTCTCGCTGACGATGAGTTTTCCCTTGGGAATGCGCTTAGCCAATCTGAACGTCACATCGAGATCCGTGGCGAACGTCCTGAGATCGCGATTGTTGATCCCGATGAGCCGAGCGTCCGGCACCCACTCCAAAACCGTGTCCAGTTCGCGTTCGTGATGCGTTTCGATCAGCACGTCCAGCGCCAACTCCCGCGCCAGTGCGTGAAAATCGACGAGCTGCCGTCGCTCCAGCCCCGCGACGATCAACAGCACCGCGTCCGCCCCGTTGGCCCGGGCCTCGTAGAACTGAACCTCCCCGACCATGAATTCCTTGTTCAGGGTCGGGAGCCCGACCTTGCGTTTCACCTCGCGCAGATAGTCGAGGCTGCCCCTGAAGAACTCTTCGTCGGTCAGCACCGAAAGCGCCGACGCTCCGTGCACGCGATACGATTCGGCGATGGCCACCGGATCGAACCGTTCCTCGAACTCAGGACGGAGCAGACCCAGACTCGGGGACGCCTTCTTGACCTCCGCGATCAAGGCCGGCGCCTCGGGCTTGCGGGTCGCATGCAGCGTGTCGGCAAAGCCCAAGGGGGATCCGGCGTCGCGAATCCGGGCTTTCAGCTCCTTGAGGTAGCCTTGACTCTGCTTGTGCCGTAACTCGGCACGTTTATGCTCGAGGATCCGATCGAGAATCACGCCACGGCCCTCTTCGTGAAGGTGATCAACCGATCCAGTTTGTCGATGGCCTTCCCCGCATCGATCGCCTGGCCGGCCAGCAGGAACCCCTCACGCAACGTCTTGGCCAGCCCGCCGGCCACCAGTGCCGGCGCGGTGTTCATGCACACGATGTCCCGCTTCGGGCCTTTGCGCCCCTGCAGAATCTCCCGCGTGATCTGCGCGTTGTCGTCGGCCGACCCTCCGATCAAATCCTTCATGGAGGCCCGCTCGACGCCGAAGTCTTGAGGCGAAACGAGGTAACTCGAGACGACGCCGGCCTTTCCTTCAGCGATCTTCGTCTTCGTGGTCGAGGTGACTTCGTCCAGTCCGTCCATCCCGTGGACGACGAAACAATGCTGCGTGCCCAGGTGGACGAGCACCCTGGCGAGCAGCTCGGTCAGTCGCTCGTCGAACACGCCGACGACCTGCAACCCGGCCGCGGCCGGATTGGACAACGGCCCCAATATGTTCAGCAGCGTTCGAATCCCCATCTCCTGCCGCGGAGCTGCGCAATGCTTCATCGCGCCGTGATAGAGCGGAGCGAAAAGAAATCCCACGCCGACCTCGTCGATGCAGTCGGCGACGCGGTCCGCGGGCAAATCGATCCGCACGCCCAAGGCCGTCAGCACGTCGGCGCTGCCCGACTTGGAGGACACCGAGCGATTGCCGTGCTTGGCGACGGTGAGCCCGGCGCCCGCGACGACGAACGCCGCGGTGGTCGAGATGTTGAAGGTGTGGGCCCGGTCGCCCCCGGTGCCGCAGGTATCGACAACCTTGCTTGCGCCCAGCCGGATGCGCAGCGCCTTGGACCGCATCGCCCGGACAGCCCCAGCGATCTCCCCTATCGTTTCGCCCTTGACCCGCAGGCCCATCAGAAAGGCGGCGATCTGCGCGGGCGTGGCCTGCCCCTCCATGATCTGCAGCATCGCCTCCTCGGATTCCTTTTCCGTGAGGTCGGTCTTGTCGGCCAGTTTCGCGATGGCGTCCTTGATCATCATTCCAGCCCTCGGTGGTCGGTCATTCGCCGGCCAGCACCACGGTGGTGAGCGGGTGGGTCGAAGCCGACGGCGGGGGGCGCTCGCTACAGTTTCAGGAAATTACGCAACAGATCCTTGCCGGCCGTCGTGAGAATCGATTCCGGATGAAACTGCACGCCCTCCACCCCGAGCGTCTTATGGCGCATCCCCATGATCTCGCCTTCCTCCGTTTCCGCGGAGATTTCGAAGCAGGAGGGCAGCGTGTCCCGTTTCACGATCAACGAGTGGTACCGGGTCGCCTCGAAGGGATTCGGGAGTCCGCGATAGAGCGTCTTCCCGTCGTGCCGGATCATCGACGTCTTGCCGTGCATGAGCCGAGGAGCCCGCACCACCTCGCCTCCGAAGGCCACGGCGAGGGATTGGTGCCCCAGGCACACCCCGAGCAACGGCAGCTTGCCGGCGAAGCGCACGATGGTCTCCACCGACACCCCCGCTTCCTTGGGCGTGCAGGGGCCCGGGGAGACGACGATGCGATCAGGGCGGAGGGCGGCGATCT
The DNA here is from genome assembly GCA_039794185.1 of Candidatus Inralta sp. Classification (GTDB taxonomy): domain Bacteria; phylum Nitrospirota; class Nitrospiria; order Nitrospirales; family Nitrospiraceae; genus BQWY01. The sequence goes on from JBDIVW010000025.1 coordinate 25,484, forward strand.
CGTCGACGGTGATCTTGTCGTTGCGAAACACGCGCACGTCCTCACCCAGCTCGCCGAAATATTGGACGAGGTTGTAGGTAAAGGAATCGTAGTTGTCGATCATGAGCAACATGGTCAATCCCGATCGGCGTCACCCGTCATTCGCCACCGGTCCTCGGAGCAAGATTCCGCCCAGCTTGCGGGTGACGCGTGACGATTGATGTGTGACGTTTTCATTCCAGGCCCTGTTCCGCCATGTCGATGGCCTTCATCATGGCGCGGGCCTTGTTGCAGGTTTCCCTGTATTCATGTTCGGGATTGGAATCGGCCACGATGCCGGCGCCCGCCTGAATGTAGGCCTCCCGCCCTTTGAGGACGACGGTTCGGATATTGATGCACACGTCCATGTTGCCGGAGAAGCTGAAATAGCCGACAGCGCCCGCATACGGACCCCGCCGCGTCGGTTCCAACTCCTCGATAATTTGCATCGCCCTGATCTTCGGCGCACCCGAGACCGTCCCGGCCGGAAAGCAGGCCCGGAACACGTCATACGCGTCCCGCCCCTCGTCCAACTCGCCCCGCACGTGGGATACGATGTGCATGACGTGGGAATACCGCTCGATCTGCATCAGTGACTCGACCCGCACCGACCCTTGGCGCGCGACACGGCCCAGGTCGTTGCGGCCGAGATCGACCAGCATGACGTGTTCGGCCCGCTCCTTTTCATCGGCCAGGAGCTCCTGCGCCAAAGCGCGGTCCTCCTCGGGCGTCTTTCCGCGCGGACGCGTGCCGGCGATCGGCCGCACCGCCACCTGCCCGTCCTCGCACCGCACGAGAATTTCCGGCGATGAGCCGACGAGTTGAACCCCGCCGATCCGCAAGTAGTACAGGTACGGGGACGGATTGATGACGCGCAGCGCCCGATAGAGTTCGAACGGTTTCGCGTGCATGGTGGTCTCCCACCGTTGTGAGACGACCGCCTGCACGATGTCGCCCGCGCAGATGTACTCCTTGGTGCGAACCACCATTTTCTCGAAGTCGGCTTTGCTCATGTTCGAGGTGAAGGTACTCTGCGTGCGGCGACTCTTGGGCCGCTCCCGCTTCAGCGGACGCCTGAGACGCGCGATGATGCGCTCGATTCTGCCGGTCGCGTCCCGGTAGGCTTTCCGCACGGCGGCTTCGCGATCCGACGACAGATGTGCGCAGGCCACGACCTTGATGGTTTGCGTGACGCGGTCGAAGATCAGCAGGGTATCGGTGATCAGAAACGCGAATTCCGGGACCTCGAGCCCTTCCTTCCGGCGATACCCGATCTCCTCGAACGCGCGCACGACGTCGTAGCCGGCATAACCGACCGCGCCGCCGACGAAGCGGGGAAGTCCCGGTACGACCACGGGTCGATACCGGGTCATCAGCTCCCTGAGCACCGTGAGCGGGTCCTGACGCCCGTGCAGCCGCTTGACCCGCTTTCCTTCCGTCACCACGACGGCGCCGCGATCTTCGCGAATGGTCAGCGGAGAGCCGCTGCCGAGAAACGAATACCGCGCCCAGTTCTCCCGCCCTTCCACGCTCTCGAGGAGGAAAGCGGTGGGTCCGTGATCGATCTTGGCGAAGGCCGAGACCGGGGTTTCATAGTCCGCTAGAATTTCACGGTACAGCGGAATCAGGTTCCCCTGCCCGGCCAGGGCGCGAAACTCGTCGCGTGAAAGTGAATACCGACGCTCCGCCATGCCGTCCGCCGTTATTCGAACCCGACGATGATGTGTTCGCCGACTTCCAGAAGATCGTCCTTCCGATTGTTCCATTCGCGGATTTTTTCAATGGTCGTGCCGTACCGCCGGCTCAACCGGTAGACCGTATCCCCGGGTTTGACTTGATGCCGAATGGCTTTCCGCCCGGCGGCGACCGAGTCCCGATCCGCGTCGAGCTTCGATTGGGCAAGCGAGGCCGCATCGATCAACACGTTCGGCTTCGAGTCGTCCGTCGCGCCGCCCGTCATCGCGCCCTCGTCGGGACGGAGCCCGGTCTTTGGCGCCGAGGGCGTCGCCAGTTCCGCCGTCTTGGACTTGGGCGGCGGCATCTTCTGCATCTGCTCCTGCGCCTTCTGCTGAAGGGCGATGGCTTCCCGCAGGGCATCCGTTTCTTCCTGTACCCGCGCCATTTGTTCGCGCGCCGCTTGGACCTGCGCCGTCAGCTCACGATTACGCGCCTCGTACTCCGCCGTATCGCGCTTGACGCGCTTGAGCTCGTTGTCGAGTTCGGCCGTGCGCTTTTCCTCCTGAGCCAACAACCGCTGAAAATTCAAGCTCCTGGCTTTTTCCGCCTCGTAGGTTTCCTTGAACACGCACCCCGTGGTCATCAAGAGACCGCCAGCCACCGTCAGGGCCAATCCGATTCGATTCACGCTCATACCAAGTCCAATCCTTTCTGCCGGGCATCACCCTCACAATGCCCCGGGCGAATCACCGCCTGGACTGTCCAGGGCCGTCCTCCCACCCGATCGACGCCGCTATCGGTAAGCGGTCAAGAATAGTCGGCCATGGGCCGAAAGTCAAAGCTCCTCGGGCAGTTAGGCGGTGTTTGACCGCCCTCGGGGCCTATGCTAGGGTCCGCTTGGTGCCTGGGCTGTCGATATGCATTCCCAAACCACATGAACCACCAGTCGCCGCAGAGAACCCGTCACATCGACGGGGTCCGGCTGCATCTGGCCCAGCCAATGACGCGAACGCAGGAATGGATCGGCAAACGGGAGATCCTCAAGCAGCTTCTGGCCTGTTGGCTGGTCGTGGATCCCCGCGACCTGCCCCTCTCTCCGCGTGTCACCGGTCCGCCCGGGATCGGCAAAACGACGCTGGCCATGAGTGCCGCCCGCGATCGCGGGCAGGAGCTCTACGTGTTTCAATGCACGGCCGATACGAGGCCTGAGGATCTGCTGATCACGCCGGTGCTGGCCGAATCGGGTACCATCGCCTACCACGCCTCCCCGCTCGTGACCGCCATGCTGGTCGGCGGCGTCTGCGTGCTGGACGAAGGCAACCGCATGAACGAAAAGAGCTGGGCTTCTCTCGCTTCGCTGCTGGACCACCGGCGCTGCGTGGAGTCGATCGTCGCCGGGCTTCTGATCGACGCGCATCCAGACTTCCGCTGCTGCGTGACCATGAACGAGGACGCGTCGACGTACGAGGTCCCGGACTATATCCTGTCGCGGCTGCAACCCACGCTGAGCGTCGGCTTTCCCCGGCGGGAGGACGAGCTGGCCATCCTGCGCTACCATCTTCCGTTCGGCTCGGAGGATTTACTCGCGCTCACGGTCGAATTTCTGCAACAGGCTCATCAATTGAATCTGGAATACTCGGTGCGCGACGGCATCCACGTTTTGCAGTACGCCCTGAAGCGGCTGGCCCAAGAGCCAACGCACCCGCTCGCCAAGGACGACGCGTGGCGTGAGGCCCTGGTCAAGGTGCTGGGAGAGGAGGCGCTGGATCTCGACGCGCAGGCCCGCCGGCGTCAACGCGCGCTTGGCGACCAACCGCTGCCTCGGGGACTGGGGGATTTTTTCTTCGAGAGCGACGGTCCGCTCCATCCCGATCGATAGATGACGCCGCTGCCTTCGTCCGCTGTCGCCGCGCTCCAACTGTCTTCCCGTGTCACCGTCCTGCCGATCATCCATGGCAGCGGCGACATGGCACAGGAAGTGCGGGAGACGCTCATGGCCGCTCCGTGGGACTGCCTGGCGCTCCCCTTGCCTCCCTCGGTCGAGCGCCCCCTCGAACGCGCCATCGAGGCGTTACCGCGCATCCATCTGGTGATCTTGGACGAGCCAGCCGAAGCCGGGGCTCCGACCGTCAGTTTCGTCCCGGTCGATCCTTGCCAGCCGATCATCATGGCCATTCGCAACGTGATGGCGGAGGGGACGGCCCGCGCCTATATCGACCGGGAGGTCGATGCCTTCGAGCCGGCGGCGTACCTCGCTCCGGACCCCTATGCGCTCAAGGCGGTGTCGGTGGCGGCCTATGCCGCAGCGATGGTCACCGTAGCGCCGGCGCCGGTTCACGGAACTCAACGATGGGAACGTATCGCCTGGATGGCGTTTCGCCTCCACGAGTTGGAACTCGAGTACGAGCGCATCCTGTGCCTCTGCCACGTGACCGATTGGCCGTGGCTCCGTGAGGCGTATCTCCGCCGGCTGCCCTATCGGTTTCCCGAAGCCGGGCCCGTCTCGGTCAGCGCCGCCCTCGTCGCGCCCAACACCCTCTATTTCGTGCTGGCCGAACTTCCATATTTGACCGAACTCTACGAGCGGCGCCGTGCGAACCTGTGCACGGACCGCCACCTCTCGATCGACGGGATCAAGGAGCTGCTGCTGGCGACTCGCGAGCGCTGGATGAGCACCGCGCAGGCCACCGGCGCCGGCGCCACGAATTGGGTGACTCCGACCGTGCTCCAGACCTACCTCCAATACGTGCGCAATCTGGCCCTCCTGGACCGCCGCTTGACCCCGGACCTCTACGGCCTCGCTCTGGCGGCCAAGCAGATCGCCGGCGATCAATTCGCGATCACCCTGCTCGAGACCGCGACGCGCTACGACTATCAAGACCAGGCGGAGGCGTCCTGGGCTCAAGAGGTCGAGGCGGGGATCGACAAGCTGGCGCTGGACGACGGCCGCACCGTCCCCGCAAAGAACCGGCTGGCCGGGCAGCCCCTGACATGGCGTTCGTTATCACTACGGCCCGAACCCAAACCTGTGACGCATCGACGGTGGGGCTTGCAATGGGATCCGTTTCGGCAATGTTCGTGGCCGCCGGAGGATCAGAAGATCGAAAGTTTTACGAGCCACGTGCGGGACCAGGCCCGCGCGCTCCTGGGGGCCGACCTCGCGAAGGTCGACAAATTCACGACCTCGCTGAAGGACGGCATCGATCTGCGGGAGAGTCTCCGCAACTGGCCGCGCAAGCAGCGCCTTCCGCGCATCCGTTCGTCGGACGGCCCGCGTCTCGACGCGCGCATGGATATTTACGTCAAGGATATTCCTCCGGCCCGGGGCAACGTCGAGGTCGTGGTGTTCCTGTTCGAGACCCCGGCCGATCCCACCCGTTATACGTGGCGCGCGACCTGGTATGCGGAACACCAACAGGAATCCACCTTGTCGTTTTTCGCCACCGATTTTTTGGAACACTTGGTCGGACCGGGGGTCGGCCAATCGCAGTATGGGGGCGCGATGTTTCTGTTCCCGCCACGCCCGATTCCCGACCTGTGGACCGACCGGCAACTGGATTTCACGCAGACCTTGGAAGAGCGGTTGATCGCGGGAGCCGCACGCCACTCCAGGGAGCCGCATATCGTCTTGGTCTCGCCTCAACCGCCCCGTGCCCGCTGGCGCCAGATCGCCCGGCGCTACCGGAGACGCCTTGTCCCGGTCCCGCTCAGCCGCTTCAACGGTCAAGTCGTCGACCGCCTTCGCCGCTTTCACGTCCTCAACGGCCATGAGGTCCGCAGCTATGCCGCTCGGTTCATTCGATAGAAGGCGAGCCCGCCCATGACCCGCTCCGATCCTGCCGCCCAGATCGAGGCCCTGCGCCGGGCGATTCGGCATCACGACCATCTGTATTACGTGCGGGACCGGCCGGAGATTTCCGACGCCGAGTACGACCGGCTCTTTCGCGAGCTGCAGGAGCTCGAAGCGGCGCATCCGGACCTCGCGACGCCCGACTCGCCCACCCAACGCGTCGGCGCGCCGCCGTTGGACGAACTGTCGAAGATCACGCACGAACGGCCGATGCTCAGCCTGGATTCCTTGACCGATGTCGACGACGTAATCGCGTTCGACAAACGTGTGAAGCGGGAGCTCGATCGGGATGAGGTGGAATATACGGTCGAACCGAAGTTCGACGGCCTGTCGATCGAGCTGGTGTACGAGCAGGGAAGGTTCGTGCGCGGGGCCACGCGCGGCGACGGCTTCACGGGCGAGGACGTCACCGTCAATCTCCGCACGGTCCGCTCCCTCCCCCTGCAACTCCAGAGCGAACCAACACCGCCGGCGCGCCTGGTGGTCCGGGGCGAAGTGTACATGCGCTTGGAGGATTTTCAAGCGCTCAACCGCCGCATGACCGAGCGGGGCGAAGAGGGCTTCGCCAACCCGCGCAACGCCGCGGCGGGGTCCGTGCGACAGCTCGATTCACGCATCACCGCGGGGCGTCCCCTGGTCGTCACGTGCTATGAAGTGATGGCGCAATCCGGGCCTCCGCCCGATAGCCACTGGGAAGAGCTGGAGGCCATGGCCGCCTGGGGCCTGCCGATTCCGACGCACCGCCATCGCTGCTCCACGATCGAACGGGTGATCGAGGTGCACAAGCGGATGGAGGCGGAGCGGGAGACGCTTCCCTTCGAAATCGACGGCATGGTCGTGAAACTCAACCGCCGCGAGTGGCAGGAGCGCCTCGGCAGCAAATCGCGCAGCCCGCGCTGGGCGATCGCCTTCAAGTTTCCGCCCCGTAAGGAAATCACACTCGTGCAGGACATCGTCGTCTCCGTCGGTCGGACCGGTACCCTGACTCCCCTGGCGCTGCTCAAGCCGGTCGAAGTGGGAGGAGTGACGATCAGCCGCGCGACGCTCCACAACGCGGACGAGGTGGCCCGTAAGGACGTTCGGGTCGGGGACACCGTGAAAGTCGAGCGGGCCGGCGACGTCATCCCCGCGATCGCGGAACGGATCGCCGTACCCGGCGAGGTCCGCAGTCTGCCCTTCGAGATGCCCGGCCAATGCCCCGTCTGCGGCTCGGCCGTGGCCCGGGAAGGCGCCTACTTCTATTGCACGGGTCAGGCGGTCTGCCAGGCCCAGCTCAAGGGCAGCCTTCAACACTTCGCCTCCAAACAGGCGGTCGATATCGACGGGATGGGAGAGAAAACCGTGGCGCAGTTGGTCGACCGCGGGTTCGTCCGGGACGTGGCCGATTTGTACCGGTTGACGAAAGACCAGCTATTGACCCTGGACGGGTTTGCGGACCGATCTGCCACGCTCTTGCTCGACGCCATCCACCGGCGTCGAGAGATTCCGCTGGAACGGTTCCTGATGGGACTCGGCATTCGCCAGGTCGGCCAGCACGTGGCGCGGCTGCTCGCGGACCATTTCGGAACGCTGGACGCCCTGATGACCGCGAAGGAGGACGATCTCCAGCGCATCCACGAGGTCGGCCCGGAGATATCCCGGAGCGTCGCGCGGTTCTTCCGCGAGGAGGGCAATCAGCGGGTTATCGAAAAGCTCCTGGAGGCGGGAGTCACCGTTCGATCGCGCGCGCCCGGCGGCCGGCACCAAGACTCCCCGCTGGCGGGGAAGAGCGTGGTCTTTACCGGCGGGCTCGCCCGGTGGAGCCGCGACGAAGCGAAGCGGCGGGTGGAAGCGCTGGGTGGGCGCGTGACCTCGGCCGTCAGCAAGAAAACCGATTTGGTGGTGGCCGGCACGGATGCGGGTTCGAAGCTGGCTCAAGCCCGGACGCTTGGCGTCAGGGTCCTGAGCGAGGAGGAATTCGAGGCCATGGTCGGCCCACCGCAGGCAGCCAAATGACTAGCTCGCCTGAAGATTGACGGGCTCGGTCGTCGGGGACGTCTTTTCTTCCTTGAGAATCTGCACGCGTTTGATCGATTTCTGGTCGGCGTCCTGCACGATCAACCTGCAATCGTTCAACAGGACTTCCTCCCCCACCGCCGGAATCCGCCCCAAGTGCTCCTGGATCAGCCCGCTGATCGTATTGGCTTCTTCGTCCAAATCCAACTTGAGGAATTCGTTGATCCGGCGAACCTCCGTCCGCCCGTGCACCACGAGTTGGTTCTTGCCGAGCCGTTTGATGAGTTCCTCGCTTTGATCGGTCTCGTCCAGAATATCCCCGACGACTTCCTCGAGGATGTCTTCCAACGTCACGAGCCCGACCACCCCACCGAACTCGTTGACGACGACCGCCATGTGGCGCTTCTCCTGCTGGAATTGCTTCATCAGCTCGTCGGCGGTCTTCTTGGTCGGAACGAACAACGGGGGCTGGGAGATGTCCCGCAGGCGGATGTGGGCATTGCCCTTCGACAGCTCGGTCAGCGCCCGGTTCTTGTACAGGATGCCGATGACGTTATCGAGCGTGCCGTCCACGACCGGGATTCGCGAATACTTCGACCGAAACAGATGCTCCTGGGCCTCCCCGAGCCTCAAGTTGGCATCGAGGGAGAATACGAACTGCCGGGGCGTCATCGCGTGCTCGGCGGTCAGGTCGTTGAGCTGAAACACCCGATTAATCATGCGGGCCTCGTGACTCTCGATCATGCCCGACTTGCTGCCCACGTCCAGCATGATCTTCAGCTCTTCTTCGGTCACGAAGGGAACGGTCAAGCCCTTCCCTCCCGTGACTCGGTCGATGATCGGCTCCAGTAGGAACAGCAGCGGCTTCAAGGCTTGCTGAATCCAATGCACGGGGTAGGCCATGTTCAGCGCCACATGTTCGGCGTATTTGGCCGCCAAGGTCTTGGGAACCACGTCGCCGAAGATCATGAGCACGAACGTCAAGGCGCCCAGGGCGACGGCCAGGGCTTCGGCCAGCCCCTGAATCCAACCGCCGAACGCCTGCGCGTCGATGAGTTGGATGATCAACAGGGTTGTATAGGAAGGAACGAGGGCCGTTACCAGGTTGTCGCCGACCATAATGGTCGACAGCAGCCGTTGGGGGTTTTGCCGGAGCCGGTGAGCCATGGCAGCCCGCTTGCTCCCCCCTTCGGCCAAAGCCCGGAGCCTGGTCTCGCCCACGGCGAAAAAGCCGATCTCGGTCGCGGAAATCAGGGCCGACAATAGAATGAGGAACAGAAGGACGAGAATGTCCGTCATCGGGTCGCTCCCTGGCAGCAGGGATGAACGGGCGGTTTCAGACCGCCGCCTTTGTACATAGGGATCGTGCTCCGACTAAGATCGCCGAAGCCATCGTGAGGGTCGAGCCGTAGAAACGGGGTGTGCCTAGGTCAGGTTCTTGGCCCATATCGCGTGTAGACAGCTAAATTTCTAACATACGGGACAAGACGCATCAAGACAATTAGCCGTTCTCAATGGATGACCATCTTCATTGTTTATCAATCGCTTAGGATACAAGCTCGGAGGTAGAATCCTGCGCGTTGCCCTGTATCATGGCTTAGGGGCCTTCATCTCTGACGACCATCGGATCGATTCGGAACAACATCCCCAGCCGACGGGCGGCCGACTGAGCCTGCTCCTCTGACTGGTAATACCCGACCTGCACGCGATAAAGGGGCCCTCCCGCCCCATCGGTTTGGACGATCCTGGCATTGTAATGGGAAATCTCGAGTTGGGCGAGTAAGGCTCGGGCCCGCTCGAGCTCTGAGAAGGACCCCACCTGGACCCGGAGAACTCCTGGAGCACCACCGGCTCCCTGGAAGGCCACGACACGAAGCTCGACCTTGTCCGTGCCAGGCCCAACCATGCCGAGTTTTTTCGCTCCTGCATAGGACAGATCGAGCACCCGTCCCCTGGCGAAAGGCCCCCGGTCGTTGATCCGCACCGTCACCTCACGGCCGGTGAGGAGAGATCGAACCACGGCGATGGATCCGAACGGGAGGGTCCGGTGCGCGGCGGTCAAGCGGTTCATGTCGTAGATCTCTCCGCTTGCGGTTGGGTTCCCATGGAAGCCGGGACCGTACCAAGAGGCCATCCCTCGCTCGATGTACCCAATGGGATAGCCCGGCGGATGGGCAATCTTGTGCGCCCGGGTTCCTGAGCACCCGCTGAGTATCAATATCCCGATCGCCAGGGTCGCCGGGACGATGGCGGCGGAAGGAACGGGCGGAAGCGAGGACGTACCGAGAGGGCGCGGTCCCACGGGGAGGGCCTAGAACTCGTCCAACGATTGCCCTCGAAGCAAGGTCAGTGCCTTGGCCGTGTTCGAAACGGTCAGCACCACGATCGCGCGGCTTCCCTCACGGGACGGGGTACAGTAGCCGCATTTGATGTTGATACGGGCCTTTCGCAGGACGCCCGCGACGTCGGAGAGCGCGCCGGGCCGATTTTCGAGGCTCAGCACGAGGGCCGTTTCATCCCGAAATTTGATTTTGGCGGCCCGAAGGGCGCTTTTCGCCTGCCCCAGATCGGATACCAGCAGGCGGAGATACCCCCTTCCGCTTACTTCCGGGGCGGAGAAGGCCTTGATATTGACCTTGGCGTCGGCCAAGACCGAAACCACCTGGGCAAGAAATCCGGGCTTGCTTTGACCTGACACGACCAGTTGTCTCGCTGTCGGCATCGATGATACTCCACCTATGAGTGTTTATATCCGTACAACCACCTGGTGGTGGATCCGCCGACATTGCGCACCGAATGTCGGGCGCGGGCCGGGATGAATACTTCCTCGCCGATCGCCGGCCTCCATCCGCGCCCCTCAATGTCCAACTCGAGCGCCCCGTCGAGCAGCATCACGAGTTCGTCGGTCGAATGCACATAATCCTCCCATACTTGCCCAGGCGGATCAACCCAAACACCACAAGAGAACCCCCGCGTCCGCCAGGAGTCCCTCACGGCGGCCGCATCGATCGATTGCCCCTCCGGTCGCTTCTCCATGTCGCTCACCTGCGCATCGGGATCCGTCGGCCGCGCGCTCTCTGACGCAGACCGATTTTAACGGCATCTACTTAGATTCTGTATATAGCGACGACAACACCCTGTCAACTCTTCGACGCTACACGCCCGAGTCGAGTCGCAAGGGGCCTCTCAGGCTCCCGGCCGTTGGCCGGGGCTCAATCCGTAGCAAGGAACTCCCCTGGCGGGGCTGCATCGCCGCGACGAGGCCACCGGACCGCGGGTGAACCGGCGCACGCGCTCGAAGTCGTCTCGCCGGATTCGGCGGCCGGCCGCTTGGGAGAATCCCAGATGTCGACACGCGGGTCTGAAGCCTCGACGGCGCTTCGATTCGCACGCGCAGCATCCCCGACGCACGCACGGGGTGATAGATAGATTGGGGCAGGCCCGACCGGGTACAATCCCGGCAATCTCCGCCCAAGGCGACTCTTTGTTGGCCCGAGCACAAGGATGTCCAATGGCTGAACCACTGAGAAACTACTTCGGCATCGAGATACCCGGCACCATCGCGGAGATGATCGCGGCCGTTTTTCCGGCCTTTTCGAAGTCGGACTTCCTTCAAACGGCCATGGCCGGGTACGCCCCCTTGGGCTTGATGCCGCGAGGACGGCACCTTGCACGAGCGCTTCGCCGGCACCTTCCCCACGACTACGAGCACGCCATCGACATCCTGCTGGCCTCACTCGGCCCTCCTCTCCCAAAACGAGACGGCGACCGAGGGATGGCGTCATTTCTCTACTTGCCCCACGTGATGTTCGTCGCCGAGTATGGGCTCGGGCACTTCGAAGTATTGATGCGCGCCCAATACGGACTCACCCAACGCTTCACGGCCGAATTCAGCATTCGGCCGTTTCTTGAGCGCCATCAAGCCGCCACGCTGGCCCAATTGACACGTTGGGCCGCCGATCCCAATCCCGACGTGCGCCGGCTGGTTTCCGAGGGGACGCGCCCTCGGTTGCCGTGGGCGCCTAGATTGCGAGCCTTTCAGGCCGACCCAAAGCCGGTCCTGGCCTTGCTCGAATTGTTGAAAGACGATCCGGACCTGTCCGTGCGTCGATCGGTGGCGAACAATCTGAACGACATCGGGAAAGACCATCCCGCTTTGCTGGTGGATACCGCCCGAGCTTGGCTGCGAAACGCAACGGAGGAACGCCGCTGGCTGATCCGGCACGCCTTACGGTCCGCGGTGAAGCGAGGTGAACCGGGCGCCTTGCGCCTGTTAGGGGCCGGTCACCCGGCTCGGGTGGTCATCCGCAAACGCGCCGTCGAGCCGGGACGGGTACGATTGGGGCAACGAGTGACGGTGAGCTTCGAAATCAGCAATCCACGATCGACACGGCAACGGGTGCTCGCCGACTTTTGTATTCATTTCGTAAAGGCCAACGGCACGGCCATTCCGAAAGTGTTCAAGCTCAGAACCATTGATCTCGCTCCTCGCTCCAGCATCGCGCTCAAGAAGACCGTGTCGCTCGCAACCATGACCACACGCACGCACTATCCCGGACGACACCGGGTGGAAATCCTCCTCAACGGTCGAGCGAGGCCGCTCGGCACATTCCACTTGATTGCGCGCTGACGGCGCCAGCCCGGGGAAACCGTGCTCACGTTGCGTCCGACGCACCACCGCGCCACTTCGATGCACGCGGCACCAACCACGGGAAACAGCGGAAGCGGATCGATGTTCGCCGTCAACCAGCTGGCCGACAGAACGATCACCGGTCGATGTGAAGGAGGAAGATGCCGCGCGAAGAGGGAGATCGTGGACCGACTCTCTTCCCCGTGCCCCTGAGACCACTGGACAAGACGAGCAATCTTATGTCGCCCGTGTCGTCGAAGAAACTGCCGCCGAAATTGTAATCCGCTGGCTCGCGGGGCGCCGGCCGGGAGAACAGCGGTGGAGAGAGCCACCACCCGACCAATTCGCCGGGTGATGGCCATTACCGTCTAATAGAGAGACTCCCTCTCCGCTACTGCGCCTCGAGCGAGGTGACCTTCACCTTGCCCGGCGGCACGAAGGGCATGAGCGGCAGATCCTTCGCATCCTTGTGCACTTTCAGAATTGCGATGGCGCCGCGCAACGCATCCGTCAACGAATGGGTCACGATCGGGATGACCCCCTCCCCCTTGTCCACGACCATGTCCATAATGGCCGCGCCTGCGGGAGGCACCATGTAGGTCTGCACACCCCGGAGGCGGTTCGCGGGGTTGCCGCTCTCCCATACATCTTCCCATAACTCGGCAATCGGATGAACCGCTGAGAAGTTATTCGGGCCCGCATTCACAAAATAGATGCGCACCCGTTCTCCTGGCTTCGCCTCCAAGAAGTCCCCTCCACTTGCGCCATGGACCGGATCGTATCGAAACACTCCACCGTTGAACACCACGTGCTCGTGCTTCCGATCGAACATGCCTTGGACATCATCCGGATCCTTGTACAGTTCGCTCTGTACCAAGACATATTCGCGATCCACCTTCGGCATCGCCTTCGGATCTTTTGGGTCCACGATGATGGCGCCCATCATGCCCCTGGCCAGGTGCTGAATCATCGGAGATGCGCCGCAGTGATACACGAAGATGCCCGTTTCCTTGGCCTCCCACGAATACTGCAACGACTCCCCGGGATTGAGTTCCCGATAGTGAGTCAGAAAATCCGTCTGCGCGGCGTGGAAGTCCATGGAGTGCGGCCGGCTGTTGGTCGACGGATTGCTAAAGCTGAAGTCGACCGTATCGCCCTGCTGGACGCGGATGACCGGACCAGGGAACTGATTATTGAAAGTCCAGGCGCTATAGGTCGTGCCCGCTCCGTCGATCACGACCTCCGTTTCAACGGCTTTCATGTCGACCTTGACCGTCTTCGCCTCGACCCCTGCCGCCAGGGCGAACACCGCCGCACCCGTTAGCCACAACCCTTGTCTCTGTCTACCCATCACGACCCCCTTGTTAAGTGGAACCAACTCGAAGCCATGCGACTATAGAGGGGCGGATATCTATAAAATATGACGTTCGTCATGTTTTGTTTATCTCGCAGGAAGTGAGCACGACCTTTTGGTCGGCAATGACTTAGGAGGCCTCGAAGAGGAAAGAACAGTTTCGCATCGAGAGCGGTCCGGGACGGCAGCCAAGGTCAGGAGCGGAGCGAGAGGCGTTCTGAACCTTCCCCCGGGCCCCTGGACGCGGTGGGCATCGGGAGAAGGCTTGGGGCTGGAAAAGCCTGCACTACAACGGTCGACAGAAAGCCGCCTAGAGGCGTTTGGCGCCCCAAGGAAACAGGATCCAACCTTCCATCCACGAATATTCGGCTTCCCACCAACCCAGCGTGCGACCCCCGGAACAGAGGTCGCATGGGATCCGCACCCACGTCACAAGTCACACATGGCTTCCCGACACCCATACCGCGCGGCACGGCAACCACATTGCGGCGAGCGACCTCACGCTCTCTCGCCCACTAAACTAGCCTGGTTCGAGTCACGAGCACCCGCTGGTGGCTCCACAATTTTCGCACTTCAGGCAGGTGCCGTTTCTCACCATCTTGAACTGTTTGCATTCCTGGCATGGATCGCCCTCGTATCCCTGCTGCCTGGCGATCTGCACCGCCGTCAGTGTCAAGGTTTCACGCGTCAGCTCGACCTTGTGCGCGATGCTGCCGTTCCCGTTTCCGTTGCCGTTTCCGTTCGACTTGCCCCGTCCGATGACCCCGTGTCGCTCGGGGAAGTATTCGGGCCGGACGGACGTCGACGAGGCCAGAAACTCCGGATCGGCCTCCTCGTCCATGCATTCGGGATCTTGCTCGTCCTTCTTCACGGAATCCATGCGCAGATCGTCGGACACCACTTGGGCAAGGTCGTACCGCTCCAGATACGTCACCGCCAATTCCCTGAAGATATAATCGATGATCGACGTGGACATTTTGATCCGGTCGTTCAATTTGACCGGTCCGTTCGGCTCGAAGCGGGTAAAGACGAATGCCTCGACGAATTCCTCCAACGGCACCCCGTGTTGAAGGCCCAGGGAAATCGCGATGGCGAAACAGTTCATCAGGCTCCGAAAGGCGGCGCCTTCCTTGTGCATGTCCAGGAAGATCTCCCCCAGCGTGCCGTCGGAATACTCGCCCGTCCGCAGATAGATCTTATGTCCACCCACGATGGCTTTCTGCGTGTAGCCGCTTCGTCTCGCCGGCAAGGCACGCCGCTTCCCCAGATAGCGATAGCGGACCAGCACCCGCTCGGCGACCTTCTCGGCCGCCGCCATGACGTCCGGCTTCGCGTCCACCGCGGCGCCGGAGTCGTGCGAGGCATTCAGCGGCTGGCTCAGTTTCGAGCCGTCGCGATACAGCGCCACGGCCTTGATCATGAGTTTCCAGGCCAGGAGGTAGGCCGACTTGACGTCTTCGACCGTGGCATCCGCAGGCATGTTGATCGTCTTGCTGATCGCCCCGCTGATGAACGGTTGCGCCGCCGCCATCATGCGGATATGCGCGTCCACCGGGATGAAGCGTTGGCCCAACCGGCCGCATCGATTGGCGCAATCGAAGACCGGGAGGTGCTCCGATTTCAAATGCGGCGCCCCCTCCACGGTCATCGTGCCGCAGCAATAGTCGTTGGCGGCCACGATTTCCTCCTGGCGAAATCCCAGCGCCTTCAGAAGGTTGAACTTGGCGTCGCCCAGTTGCTCGTCGGAGAGGCCCAGCTGCTCTCGGCAGAACTCCTCGCCCAGCGTCCATTTATTGAAGGCGAACTGAATGTCGAAGGCCTGGCCCAGGGCGCTCTCCAACCGCTCCAACGCCGGCCGGTCGAACCCCTTCGCCAGCAACGTTTCGTGGTTGATAAACGGCGCTCCCTCCAGCGTCTTATGGCCGGTGCAGTAGAGGGAAATCTCTTGGATCTGCTGCTCGTTGTATCCCAATGTCCGCAGGGCCGACGGCACACTCTGGTTGATGATTTTGAAATACCCGCCTCCGGCGAGTTTCTTAAACTTCACGAGCGCGAAGTCGGGCTCGATGCCGGTCGTGTCGCAATCCATCACCAGTCCGATCGTGCCGGTCGGCGCGATCACGGACACTTGGGCATTGCGATACCCATAGGCCATCCCGAGCTCCAGCGCGCGATCCCATGCCCGGCGGGCGGCAAGCAACAAATCCGGCGGGCAATGCTCGGCGTGGATCCCCATCGGGGTGACCGTCAAACCCTCGTACTCCTCCGCAGGCGCACAGTAGGCGGCGCGGCGATGATTCCGCATGACCCGCAACATGTGCTCCCGATTCCTGGCATAGCCGGGGAACGTTCCCAGCCCGGCCGCCATTTCGGCGGAGGTCGCGTAGGACTCGCCGGTCATGATCGCCGTGATCGCACCGCAAATCGCCAGCGCCTTGGGCGAATCATAGGGAATCCCCTGTCGCATCAGCACACTCCCGAGATTGGCATACCCGAGGCCAAGGGTGCGGAACTCATAACTTCTCTCCGCGATGGCGCGGCTCGGGAACGACGCCATGAGGACGCTGATCTCCAGCACCACCGTCCAGAGTCGAACCGCATGCCGAAAATCCTCCAGGTCGAACTCTCCGGCATCGGTGAAGAAGGTCCCCAAATTCAGCGAGGCCAGATTGCAGGCCGTGTCATCGAGGAACATGTACTCCGAACAGGGGTTGGAGGCGTTGATGCGCCCGTCCTCCGGGCAGGTGTGCCATTCATTGATCGTCGAGTCGTATTGCGTGCCGGGATCCGCGCAGATCCACGCCGCCCAGGCAATCTGATCCCAGAGTTTCCTCGCCTTGATCGTCTTGACGGCCTTGCCGTCGGTTCGACGGGTAAGCTGCCAGTCCCCGTCCTGCTCGAGCGCGTGAAAAAACGCGTTGGGAATGCGGATGCTGTTGTTGGAATTCTGGCCCGAGACGGTTTGATAGGCCCGTCCGTCCCAATTGGTGTCGTATTCATGAAAGACGAAATGCGTATAGCCCTCATTCGCATACGCGAACATTCGCTGGATATAGGCCTCGGGCACACCGGCCGACCGCGCCGACTTGATGGCATCGCGCAGGGCGACATTGGCCCCGGTGTCCAGCTCGACGCGGGATTGGCCCGCGCCGTCCGTCACGTGACAGGCCTTCAACACGGCGTTGAGCCGGTCGGCGCACACCCTCGACCCGGTGACCATCGCGGCCACCTTCTGCTCTTCCACCACTTTCCAGTCGATGAATTCCTCAATGTCCGGATGGTCCAGATCAAGACAGACCATCTTCGCCGCGCGACGGGTCGTGCCGCCGGACTTAATGGCGCCGGCCGCGCGATCGCCGATCTTGAGGAACGACATCAGACCCGACGACCGTCCGCCTCCCGACAGCGGCTCGCCATCCCCGCGCAGACGGGAAAAGTTGGTTCCGGTCCCGGACCCATACTTGAACAGGCGCGCCTCCCGCACCCAGAGGTCCATGATGCCGTTCTCGTTGACGAGATCGTCGTCGACCGATTGAATGAAGCAGGCATGCGGTTGCGGATGCTCGAAGGCGTTGGCGGCCTTGACCACCTCGCGGCTGTCGGGATCCACATAGTAGTGGCCTTGTGCGGGACCCGAGAGCCCATAGGCGTAGTGCAACCCGGTGTTGAACCATTGCGGCGAGTTCGGCGCCGCCATCTGCCTGGCGAGCATATGGCAGAGCTCGTCGTGGAAGGCCGAGGCATCCTCGTCCGTTTTGAAATAGCCGTAGCGCTTCCCCCAGGAAGTCCAGCAACCAGCCAAACGCCCGAAGACCTGGCGAGCATCCCGCTCCGGCCCAAGGACGGGCTTGCCGTCCTTGTCCGTGACCGGCTGCCCCTCGGCATCCACCTGAGGCACCCCCGCCTTCCTGAAATACTTCTGTGCCAGGATGTCGATGGCGAGCTGCGTCCACGAGTCCGGGACCTGAATGTCGTCCACCTTAAAGACGACCGATCCATCCGGATTCCGAATCTCGGAGGAACGTTTCACGAATTGGATGCGCGCGTAAGGACCCTCTCCTCGCTTCGTGAATCGACGTTCAATTCTCACGGTCTCCCCTCCTTCGAGGTCACCCGATGCGGTGAAGGTTGGACTGAAATGAGGTGGTGGAAGCGATCGACCAGGTTCGAAACGTGGCTTCGTGCTTTCTCGCCACAGGATTTGTTGACACCTACATATAGCGATCACGATTTTTTGTCAACACTAAATGTTGTGTTTTTGCTGTGAAATCACGGGATAGCCTGTGAATTCGCTCGAAGAGGCACGCGACGCGAATTTGCCGAAAATTCTGTCGCGTTATCCACAGCACGGACGCGTCCTATCGTCATGACAGAAGGTCAAAACAGGAGCAATTATCCCTGGGCGAGAAGCCCGCCCAGGGCCAAAATACCAGTGTGACGGCGGCGGCAAAAACAAAAAATAGACGGGATGCGACCCTGGATCGGTATCGCTCGACGTGCCCGGCTGCTGGTCCGCGAGGCGAGGCCGCAAAGCAGCGCCACATTGAACGTCGCCCCTCGGTCGGTCTGGCAACGACGGCCGAGCTGTACCGTCAGATCGACATCCGACGGCGACCGGAGGCGGCGTGGAGCCGAATTGACAATCCCTGATCGGCTCAGTAGCCTACCCCCGCCGCGAGCCCTATCTCGCGGGATTTCTACCGTCGCCGCGGGAGGACGTCATGTACGTGTGGAGCAAACGATTGGTTGCGGGACTGTTCGGAGGGTTCTTGATTCTGTTGACGCTCTTCCTCGTCCAAGGGCCGGCGGATTCGAGCAGCGGGCTCAAAATCCACACGACACGCTGGATGTCGCTGAACTACGTGGGACTCGTCGTCTGGATTTTCGTCTGGATGATCGACCAAGCGCGGGTCCGCGGCCAGAACATCTGGTTGTGGCTGGTCCCGTATCTCGTCGCCCCGCTTCCGGTCCTGATGCTGTTCATCCTCTTTCTCCAGCGTCGGCTCAAGACCTGAGGCGCGCTCTCACGGCGCATCGAACGACATGGCACGGGAGGTGTGCGACCGTTCGGCCCGTTCCACATCGGCCCTCACGTACCAGAGCAGCGCCAGACCCGGGATGGCCGCCAGAAACGTCACGAAGAAGTAAGCGCCCCACCCGATCCATTCAACCAGATCGGCCGAGGGGCGGCCGAGCAGGACGCGACCGAACGCCTCGACCGACGACAGCAGCGCAAACTGGGTCGCCGTATACTTGTGATGGCACAAGGCCATCACCAGGGCCACGAATGCGGCGGTGCCCATTCCACCCGTCAGGTTTTCCGAGGCGACGGCGAAGACCAGCAACGGGTAACTCTTCCCCGCGGCGGCCAGCAGCATGAAGGAGAGATTCGAGAGCGCCTGACAGACGCCGAAGATCAGGAGCGCCCGGAACAGTCCCAGGCGCGTCATCCCGATCCCCCCCGCCAGCGCGCCGGCCAACGTCAACCCAATCCCCAGACCCTTCATGTAGCCGACCTCCCCGGCGGAGAACCCGACGCCGCGGATGAGAAATGCGGTCTGGAGCGATCCCGCAAAGGCATCGCCGATCTTGTAGAGCGCCACGAGGAGCAGCAGCGACAGTCCGGCATGGCGTGAGAAAAACTCCACCAGCGGCCCGACGAAGGCCTCCTGCAGCGTGGCGGGGCCGCGCTCCACGTTCTCCGGCTCGGGCGCTGCCAAAATCGCCGCGAGCCCGATCGTCATGAACCCGGCCATGACCACATAGGTGCTCGCCCACCCGATGTGCTCCGCGAGGATCAACGCCAGCACCGCCGAGACGATCATGGCCAACCGGTATCCATTGACCCACACGGCGGCGCCGAATCCGCGCTCGGGCGGCCGGAGAGTTTCGGTGCGGTACGCGTCGAAGACGATATCTTGGGAGGCCGAAGTAAACGCCACGACGAGCGCCGCCAGCCCCAACCACCAAGGCCAGCGCGCCGGATCGATCGCGGCCATGACGGCGACCCCGCCCATCGAGGCGAGTTGGGTCGTCAGCATCCATCCGCGGCGGCGCCCGAACCAGGGGAGCACGAACCGGTCCATGAAGGGCGCCCACAAAAACTTCAGCGTGTACGGAAAGCCCACCAGGGTAAAGACGCCGATCGTTTTCAGGTCGACCCCGGCGACGGACAACCAGGCTTGGAGGGTACCGGTCGTCAGGGCCAGCGGAAGCCCCGAGGCGAACCCCAGGGGCAGCATGACGGCAATGCGGCGATTGGCAAGGGACCTCAACATGCAGGCAATCGGCGACGAACGGACGCGCAACTCATGCGAGTTCTACCACAGCTCGAGCGGAGCGGCACGGAATTGCGGACTTGCGGACGGAGGGATGCCTGCGGAGGGGAAGGCTGCCGGGCGACCGCTTCGGCCGGTCAGCAGGGCTGACCGTTGAACAGGCAGGGTTTGTACCGCGAGATGTCGAATTCGATGTTTTCGGCGTACACGCGCTCGTTCCCGTTCACGCCGTCCATTTCGGGATCGTTCCACATGGTGTGGTTCCACCAATAGAAGATCGGATGCTGATCGGTGTAGTAGACGGGGTTTCCGTAGTTGCTGCGGCTGTATTCCAGCACCGGCCGGGCGGTGATGTAGTCCACCTCGCCGTTGCCCTTCAGCGAATAGAGCAGGATAAACAGCCTGGCCTCATGATCGTACAGCTCGTCGATGCGCACCTCGTAATCCGGTTCCACCGGCAAGGCGTTATACGGCGAGGCCTGGGACACCGTCCCCGAGGAGACCAGGAGGAAGGCCATCAGACACCATCTGAGGATGTGCATTCGCATACCTCCGTTGCGTATTGCGATGGGCCGGCCCGGTCACTTTATCGGCTGCAAGGATCGCTGTCAATTCATCGGAACACGTTTCCTCGAAACGTCGCGCCATCGTCGCGTCGGCTTGCTCGCCGGAGGACGCTCTCCTATAATGACGACCCGTGATCGACGACGCCATCTCACCGCGCGCTTCGCTCCACACGCTCGGCTGCCGCCTCAGCCAGGCGGAAACCGCGGTGCTTGCCGATTCTTTGCGCCGCAGAGGGTATCGAGTCGTGCCCTTTGGGACGGAGACGGATCTCTTGGTGCTCAATACCTGCTCCGTCACGGAACACGCCGAGAAGGACTGTCGCTACGCGATCCGGAAAACGCTCCGCCATTCCCCCGACGCCTTCGTGGCCGTGACCGGCTGTTACGCTCAGACCGGAGCGGAGCGATTGCGATCCGTACCGGGCATCGACTTGCTGGTCGGCACCCAGTACAAAATGCATTTGGCCGACTATCTCCCGGCGCCCACGGCGTTGCGCAAACGGCCCGCGCCCGAGGTCCTGTATACCCGCTCGATCGACCGTGAAGATTTCACCTTGCCGGGGACGGCCTATTCGGACTCCACGCGGGCGTTGCTCAAAGTCCAGGACGGTTGCAACTTCATGTGCAGCTTTTGCATCATTCCGTCGGCCCGGGGACGCGAGCGGAGCCGCCGCTTCGGGGATCTCGTCCGGGAAGCGGAAGCCCTGGCCGAAGCGGGCCATCAGGAACTGGTGTTGACCGGCGTGAACATCGGCCGGTACGCCTACCAAGGCGCAACGCTCTTGGACGTGATCCGCCGGCTCGAAGCGGTTCCCGGCATCGCCCGCATCCGAATTTCTTCGATTGAACCGACGACCGTCTCGGACGACCTCCTGATCCACATGGCCGAGTCGTCGAAACTGTGTGCCTTCCTGCACGTTCCGCTGCAAAGCGGCGATGACCGTATCCTCGAGGCCATGCATCGGCGCTACAAAGCGGACGACTACCGGTGGCTGATCGAGAAGGCTCTGAGATGGATTCCGGAACTCGGTCTGGGAACGGATCTGATGGTCGGTTTTCCGGGAGAGGACGAGCAGGCGTTCGACGCGACCGTCTCGCTCGTGGAGACGCTCCCATTTTCCTACTTCCACGTGTTCAGTTATTCGCCGCGGCCGGGAACGACGGCTCCCAAGCTCCTGAATCCCGTGGACTCCGGTGTCATCGCCCGCCGTAGCCGCGCGTTGGCCGCGTTGTCGAGCCGGAAGGCGGCAGCGTTTCATCGCGCATCAATCGGTCGCACCCTGCCGGTCCTGTTCGAGAAATCCTTGAAGAATGGCCGCCGGTCGGGGACCACCGGAAATTTCCTGCGCGTCTCCGTTCCGGCCGACCAGGCGCCGCCCAACTCCATCCGCGACACGGTGATCACCGGATACATCGACGGCACGGCCCTCGGAGAAGTGTCCTCGTGTGGAACCACCCCCCTTCCAATGATCCGATGATGCCCCGTCTCGTCCACATCGAAACCTTCGGCTGCCAGATGAACGAGTACGACAGCGAACTCGTCCGTAGCCTCCTGAGGAGGGACGGCTTCGAATTCACCGAAGACCGCGAGCGGGCGGATGTGGTCCTCATGAATACGTGCGCCATTCGCGAACATGCGCATACGCGTGTATACGGCCACCTGGCCGAACTTCGCGCAGTCAAGCGGACCAGACCCTTGGTCGTCGGCGTGCTCGGCTGCATGGCCCAAAGTCTCAAGTCGGAGCTCACGGACAAGGAGCCGCTGGTCGACATCCTGGTCGGACCGGACGGGTACCGCCGGTTGCCGAAACTGCTGGAGGCGGCCCTCGAAGCGGGTGAGCGCGGGCTTAGCGGGAAAGGCCTCGCCGTGGACCTCTCCGAGTACGAAACCTACGGAGACATCCTGCCAGAGCGCGAGCCGGGGGTTAACGCCTGGATCGCCATCATGCGGGGCTGCGACAACTTCTGCACGTTTTGCGTCGTTCCCTATACCCGCGGGCGGGAACGATCCCGCGACCCCGAGGGGATCTTGGACGAGGCGCGATTGCTGGCGGAACAAGGTTATCGGCAAGTCACGCTGCTCGGCCAGAATGTGAATTCCTACCGGTATGATCAGTGGGATTTCGCCAGACTCATCACGGCCGTCGCGGACACCCCGGGCATCGACCGCGTCCGATTCACGTCACCGCACCCAAAGGATTTTCCCCCTCGGCTGTTGGAGGCGATCGCGGAACATCCGCGTATTTGCAAACACATCCATCTGCCGCTCCAGGCCGGGAACGATCGGATGCTCGACCTCATGGGCCGTACCTACACACAGCGGGAATTCATGGATCTGGTCGAGGCCATTCGGCGTAAGCACGACCGGATCGCCCTCACCACCGACATCATCTGCGGGTTCCCCACGGAAACCGAGGACGAGTTTCTTGACACCTATCGCACCATGGAACAAGTCCGCTTTCACGCGGCCTTCATCTTCAAGTATTCGGAGCGAAAGCATACTATCGCGGCCAGGAAATACCCGGACGATGTGCCGGAGCAGGTCAAGGGCGAACGTGTCGCAAGATTGATCGAACTCCAGCGGAACATCTCCCTGGGCTTGAACCAGCGCCGCATCGGAGACACCGTGTCCGTCCTCGTGGAAGGCAACAGCAAACGGTCGGCTGCGCAATGGATGGGCCGGACCGACGACAACATGACGGTCGTCTGGTCCAAATCCCCCGATCCCGCCGGTGATCCGGTGACTCCGGGATCCATGGCAACCATCCTGGTGGAGTCGGCCACCGTCACGACACTGCTGGGACGGCCGGTTCACCCCTGACCCCGACAGACGATGCGCTGCAGCCCCAGCATCCGCGAGTTTCGAGACCGCCAAACGCAGCCACGCGGAGGAGCCCGTGCACAATTTTTACCCCTGTGTACAGAAACTGTGCATCCTCTTCAGGCCTCGACGCAAACAGAGCTCCCTTCGGCTATCTGCCATGGATCACGATCGACTGACCCACGAGGTTTGGAAGTGTGTTGATCGATGAAAAATGTCTTTACGTATCGCTTTATTATTCAAAGCCTTGTCTACAATAATGCATTGAACGCGTAAGCTTTTTATTGCGGCATCCGGCCCCGAGCAGCACGTAGAACAGTTCCCTGCCTTTGCGGTGTGCGACCATTCAAGAACCGCCGACAACGGGCATGTGGATTGCTTGTGGCCTCAATGGTTGCGACTGGCGGAGACCGGCCCCGGCATGAAGCCGCTCACCATCAACCACAGATGAGGCACACGTCATGAGCTTCGAAACAATCATTTCGGTCGGCCTCGTAGGATGGATGGCGATGGGCATTATCCTCATGGGCCTGGGTATCTGGTAACTCGCCCCATTCTCCCGCACGTCCGTTCCCGTTGGACGGTATCCCGTTCGGTTCCATTCACCCTCCGCCCCGGAGTTCATCATGAAAAGCACTCTGCCTCGCACGCAGGTTTTTCCTGGCGGGCTCATCGCGGCGTTCTCGCTGACGCTCACGGCCGCCGGGTGCGGCAGCATTCTCACCACCCAGCAGGTTCTGCACGCGAGCGGCGGAGGCACGGTGGCGCTGGAAGAAATCGTGGACTGGTCCTTTGAAGCCTCCCACCCCGCGCCCCTCGATCCGAAGATCGTGGCTCGCATCCTCCAGGGAGTCCAGGTGGGTTCCGGGGGGCTGGCACAAGTCTACTCGCAGCAGGAGATCGACTTCTTGGCCCCCTTACTGGCCCACGCGCTCTCCAAGGCCCGTCCCGAACATATCGTCGTCTTTCGGCTCACAGGGGACGAAGCCCTGCGTGGCGGGATCAGCGGTGGGACGCTTTACGTAAAGGGACCCGCCGTCTACCTGACGCCCCTGTCCTCCCGATCGTCTCCCGCTTCCTCGTCCTTCTTCGGAACGTCCACACACTCGCTGGCGCCGGCCGACGCGCACGCGCTCGCCTTCGAACCCCGCACGGTCGCCAGAACGCAGAAGGCGACCGCGGACGTCGGGCTCGGACGACCGTACTTGCTGAGTTTCGTCATCGACCACATGGCCCTGACGCGGATCCCTGTCTCAGACTCGACTCAGAAGCCGAGCCCGACGCCCCCGCCTTCGGCCACCCTTCCATCGAAGGCTGTCCCCGCACCCATCGACGCCCCGGTGAGGCCCGTTCCGGCGCCGCCTTCACCCGCCAAGTCCGCCGCGACCACACCCCCCGCTACAACCGTCACGTCGCCCGCACCCACAGCATCCTCGCAGAAAACGCCGGGCGCCAAGTCCGCCGGGTCATCGGTGAAGCCGGCCACGAAGTCCGCGTCCAAGAAAGCCGGGGCTCGCGCCAAACCGGCCAAGACTCCGGCGAAACCCGCGCCGGCCGGCGCCACCGAGCACCGAGCCATTTTGGAGGTCTTGAAGAAGACTCCCGCGATGGACCCGGGCTCCTCGACCAAATAGCCGCGTCAGGGAGTCTCGATCAGCTCGGGGTGCAGGAGGACGACTTCGCGAGACAACGGCGGGCGAAACGTCATGCGGGTGTAACACGCGTAGGTGACATAGGCATCGTGCAGGCAGTAGAGCGCGATGTCTTTCGCCGCTCCACGTTCCCACATCGGCAGCACCTGATTTCCGCTTCCGGATTTGGTTTCCACGCCCAGGGCCCGAGCCAGCGTGTCCAGCTTGACCCACCCTCTCGAGTCCCAGTTGCTCCACACGGCCATGGTGTCGTACACCGGTTCCGTTCGGAACCTGGCGAGGTTGACGTCGATCGTCGGCCTGACCTGGTGAATGATCGAACGCTTCTTGATGAACGGCAGGTCGAAGCCGAGACCGTTGTGCGTGATCCACAGAGCGGGACGCTCTTTACCCACGCGCTGCCAGAAGCGTTGCAGCAGCTCCTTCTCATTCGCACCGAACCAGCACGTGGCGCCGCGAGGCTCCAGGTCGTCGCTCAGGAACACCGCCCCGATGCAGACGATCCTGGCGTAGGTCCCGTCGAACGCGGATTTGGCGTAGAGTTCCTCTTCATCTCGCCGCCGAGCCTCCTCATCCGCCTGTGCGAACAGATCCGCCGCGGGCTCCTCATTCGACCGAATGGTCACCCCGGCAAGACGCGCCCACTCTTCTTTGGATGCTGGAATCGTCTCGATGTCCAGGACCATTTTCATCGGGGCGGCGCCTCGCCGCGCTGAAGCGTCTCGATGATCGATCGGTCGGCCTGAGGGAACTCGTACTCGGACAGCTCGGCCGGCGCGACCCAGCGCAGCTCGCTGCCCGCCGAGGGGCGCGCCTCACCGGACGCGAGACGGCACCGAAAAAAGTGCACTTCTACCGTCTTCTCCGGATAGGCGTGGCGCAGGACGCAGAGCCGAATCGGATCCGCGACCCGGACTTCCAGTTCCTCCCACAGCTCCCGGTGCAGGCAGGCTTCCATCGTCTCCCCGGGCTCGCATTTCCCTCCCGGGAACTCCCAGAGCCCCTCGAGGTGGCTCCCCTTGGGCCGTTTGGCGATCAGGAGCCGTCCGTCCCGGGTAATGATGCCTGCGGCAACGCGGACCGTCTCGTCGAGAGCGTCGGAAGCGCTCATGTCGGGGGCCGAGAGTCGAACGGATAACTCTTGCAGAACGATTTCATGGGACAGAGGAGGCAATAGGGATCCCTGGCGGTGCAGAGCAGCGCGCCGAAATCCATCAAGGCCTGGTTGAAGTCGTACCCGCGCCCCCGTGGAATCAAGGCCTCGGACAGCTTCCAGAGCGCGGCCTTCATGGATTTCGGCTGACCCGTGCCGACGAAAATCCGATGGAGCACCCGAATGACGTTCGTATCCAAGATCGGAGCATCCTCGTTGAAGGCAAAGGAACGGATGGCGCCGGCGGTGTATCGCCCGATGCCTTTGAACGACAGCAGCTCATCGGAATCGTTGGGCAGGCGGCCGCCGTATCGGGCTACGGTTTCCTGGGCGATGCTGTGGAGCCGATGCGGCCGAACGTTATAGCCCAGCGGATACCAAGTCTGCCGGACCTCTTCCACCGGCGCCTCGGCCAGCGTGGCGAAATCGGGATACCGTTCGAGAAACTCCTGATACTTCGGAATCACCCGATCCACTTGCGTCTGCTGCAGCATGACTTCCGACACGAGAATGCGATACGGATCGGAGGTCTGCCGCCACGGCAGGTCACGTCCGTGTTCCCGATACCATTTCAACAGCCGAGCAGCGAAGCGCCGCTTCGCGCCGGGAGCCACCAACGGCTCCGCCGCCGGGGGTTCCCGCCGGCGGGGAGGCGGGTGATTTCTTCGGGTGGAACGGGCGCGGGCCATGTGCGTCAGGGGGCATTCTAGGAACGAGACGACCCAAATGCAATCGCTCTCAGGCGCGGCGGAGCCGCCGTTGAGCGGTCCATTGTTCGCCCTTCCCGGCCTTTTGGAAATGACGACGAGCCAGCCCGGTTCTGCGGTACAATAATAGACATATTCGCCCGGCTCCGATCGGCTTCGAACCGCCCTCGCGACTCCGATTCGCAGGGCGGCGCCAGTGGGCAGGGGGCCTCCTTGAGCCGGCCTTCAGGCGCAGGTTAAGGAGCGGCTGGAGGATGCGGAGCCGCTGGCTTTCACACCTCCCCCAACTTCCGTACTGCGGTGCGCCGAAGATCGCGATCCTCTCAAGCGCGACGCCGGTGCCGACTGATCCTGTGCCGCCGGAGGCCGGCCTGATTCGCGCTAGCGGAGATCGGCGACGTACAGCGAATAGTGTCCCTTCGCGGAATCGTCGACATAGCGGCGAAGAATGTCGGCAATGACGGGGAACGCGAGGTCGCTCCAGGGGATGCTGTGGGGATCGAACAGACTGACCTCGAGGCTCTCTGTCCCAGGGGCGAACTCCGGCGTCACGAGTTGAGCGCGAAACACCATATATACCTGATTGATTCGAGGCATACTGACGACGGAATAGAGCCGGCACTGTTCGACCACGGCCATGGCCTCTTCCAACGTCTCCCGACACGCCGCCTGCTCGGTGCTCTCACCGAGTTCCATAAAGCCGGCCGGGAAGGTCCAGAACCCGGAGCGGGGTTCGATCGCCCGGCGGCACAACAGGATCCGGCCGGACCATTCCGGTATGCACCCGGCGACGATTTTCGGGTTTTCATAATGGATGGCTTGGCAGGCTTCGCACACAAAGCGGGGCAGCGTGTCTCCGGGCGGAATGCGTTTTTCGAGCGGCGACCCACAGTGGGAACAGTAGCGCATGCCTCTGAGCCAGTCGTAGCGTGACGCAACCACCCATGCATAGCATACAACTTGGGCGCATTTCACCCGTTCTGCTCGCTTGCCTGGTGGTCCTGACGCTACTGGGGGCCTGCCGCGCCGAGCTCCCGACCTTGCCGCAGGGACCGATCGAGCCGGTCCTGCCTCCCGGACTCGGCGTGGAGCCCGCGGTCAGCCGTCTGTCGCGTCAGGTCGCCCCCTTGGTCGAAGGCAACGTATCCACACAACAGAAAGCCACTCTGCTGTCGCTCTCGGGGGCCCGGACCTATCCCGCGCTCGGCAAACGGCCGGACGCCGTCGAGACGCTCTTGGATCCCTGGGAAGGCATGAATCAGCTTGAGGCATACGGGCTCTTGATCGCGGCGCTTTCCAAACACGGCACGGAGGGCTTGGAGGACCTCCTGTTAACGCTCGAGAAGTTCCGCGTGAAACCCGGCCACGGTCCCGTGTCCTTGCCGCCGATCCGCACGAAGAGCAAGACCCCCCAGGACGTCCTGGCGACGATTCTCGAGGAGGTCGCCCGTCTCTGCCAGCGGGCCACCCTGGCCTTGTCCACCGAAGACAGAGAGTTCCTGTTCGAGCATCCGGTCCGGTTCATCGACGACTATCGTCCGCAATCGACCGACCCGGACAGCCAAACCCGTTTTCAACTTTATAGCAACCGTCGCTACATTCAACTGAGTCAGGAGTTCGTGGGCTACGATGCGCTGGTCTCGGCCGCACAGCTCGCCACGAAACTCGCCAACCTGGACTTGCTGCGCCAGTTGACCGGCACCTTGCGCGCGGCCCCAGCGGTGAAACAATCCGTCGAGGGGATCAAGGGAGAGGTGCTCCTGGTCAAAGAAACACCCGCGGGACTGATCGTCGTGGGTGGCCCCGGCTCGAATACCTACCAACTCGACGGCAGGATCGCCCTCCTCATCGATATCGGCGGCGACGATACATATCGAGGAGTGGTCGCCGCGCCCAACCATGCGGATCAGCGCGTCCACATCGTGATCGATTTGGCCGGCAACGACGCCTACCTGCCCTCCTCTCACCTGGGGTTGGCCACGGGACGATTGGGGGTCGGGATCCTCATCGACAAGGCCGGCAACGATACCTACGAATTGCCGGACGGCTCCGGTGGAACCGGCTTTGCGGGGATCGGCATGCTCTACGACGAAGGCGGCAACGACCTCTACACCGGCGCGCGGTTCACCCAGGGCGCCTCCATCGCCGGACTCGGGTTGCTGCTCGATGCGGAGGGCAACGATCAGTATCAGAGCGCGGGGTATGCGCTGGGTTTCGGAGGCCCGTCCGGCATCGGCGCGCTGGTGGACCTCGCCGGCGACGACAACTACCAGTGCGGCAACAAGATTCCCAGCCTGTACAACCTCGCGGACGTCCCCGACGGAAATCCGAACACCCCGCTGTTTCAGTACGATTGTTTCGGCATGGGGGTGGGAGCGGGCGCCCGAATCCTGTCCAAGAACCCGGACGATCTCGGATACGCGCTCTCCGGCGGCATGGGGATGCTGCTGGATTTGCGAGGCAACGATCACTACCAGTCTTCGAATTTCTCGCAGGGAACCGGCTACTTCTTCGGCATCGGCATGAAGCTCGACTTGGACGGCAACGACGATCACCTGGCGGCCCGATACGGGCAGGCCTCGGGCGCCCATTTCGGAGTCGGACTGTTCCTCGATTATCAGGGCGCCGACTACTACGATTCGACGGGGCCGCATTACAACGGGGCGGCAGCCTGGGATCTCGGCGTGGTGCTCGGGATCGATGCCGGCATGGACGATGACACCTACAGTTTCGAGCGATCCAACGGGCTCGGTATCGCCGACACTCAAGCTTGGAGCGTGTTCGTCGAGGAGGGGGGAAAGGACCGTTACCACATTCCCCGAGGTTTAGGATATGCTAACAATGGCAGTACAGCGGCGTTTGTCGATTTGCAGGGAAGCGATTACTACGCCCGCACGTTCCCCAACGGCAGCGCGCGGCGGAGCAACCTCCAGTCCGTCGTCGATGGGCCGGGGGCGTTGTTCGTCGATCGTTGAGGCCGGCGCCGTGCGCCGACTCGCTCCTACCTTTCCCATTTCCCCAGCCCGGGTTGACTTTCCACGGATCGGGTCTACCTAGAACTATACGTCCACTCGACGCACAGCCAGGAGGTCCCATGCCGGATCAAGACACATTCGTCACCTTGCCCATATTGCCCATCAAGAGGGGCGTGTTGTTTCCCGGAGCCATGATGCCGCTGACGATCGGGCGTCCACGTTCGGTTGCGGCCATCGAAGCCGCGGTGAAGGCCGAAGACAAGACCCTGGTCATCGTGGCGCAGCGCGACCCGCAGACGGAAAACCCGGGACAGGACGAACTGCACACCATCGGCACCAAGGCCGTCATCAAACAGCTTGGTCGCGGAAGCGACGGCCAGTTGCAGACCTTGGTTCAAGGCCTCGACCGTGAGGTGGTGGTGAAGGTCGAGCAGACGGATCCCTTTCTCCTCGCACGAGTGCGGGCCTTGCCGATTCCCGGCGAGAGCAGCCCGGAGAGCGACGCGCTGGTGCGCGCGATCATGGATCTGACGGCCGAGCTGCTGAAACTCGTTCAACCATCAGGCATCAACGACGCCCTGCTTTCTCTCGGACAGGAGGGAGACCCGGTAACGCTGGCCTATCGCGCCGCGTCGGTCCTCAACCTGACCCTGGCCGAGGAGCAAACCCTCCTCGAAGCGGCCACCAAGATCGACCTGTATCGGGCGGTCTACGCGGCGCTCACGCGGGAGGTGCAGATCCTGACCATTCGGAACAAGATCGCCACCGAGGCACAGGAAAACATCGGCAAGAACCAACGCGAGTACATCCTGCGCGAACAGCTCAAGGCGATCCAGCGCGAACTGGGCGAGCAGGAGGATGAGGACGGCGAAGTCGCCGAACTCAAGAAGCGCATCAAGGAGGCGGACTTGCCCGAAGCGGTTCGCAAGGAAGCCGAGCGAGACCTGACCCGATTGAGCAAGCTCCCGCCTGCGTCGGGCGATCATCAGGTCCTGCGCAACTACCTGGAGCTCGTGCTCGAGTTGCCCTGGACCAAGGCCTCCGAAGACAGCTTGGATCTTGCGCGGGTCCGCCAGGTGCTGGACGAAGATCATTACGGGATCCAGGAGGTCAAGGAGCGGATCGTGGAGCATCTGGCCGTCCTGAAACTGAACCCGACGGCCAAGGCGCCCATCCTCTGTCTGGTTGGCCCTCCGGGCGTCGGGAAGACCAGTCTGGGGCAGTCCATCGCACGGGCGCTGGGAAGGCGTTTCGAACGATTCAGCCTCGGCGGCGTGCACGACGAAGCCGAGTTGCGCGGACACCGGCGCACCTATGTGGGCGCGATGCCGGGAGGGATCGTTCAAGCCCTGCGGCGGGCCGGCGTGAACAATCCGGTCCTCATGCTCGATGAAGTGGACAAGATGGGACGGGACTTTCGGGGAGACCCGGCGGCGGCCCTGCTGGAAATTCTGGACCCGGCGCAGAACCACACGTTCCGGGACCACTATCTGGATCTTCCGCTCGACCTGTCGAAGATCCTGTTCGTCACAACGGCCAATACGCTGGATCCGATCTCGCAGCCGCTCCTGGACCGGATGGAGATCATCCGCTTGCCCGGGTACAGCGAGCGAGAAAAACTCGCCATCGCCGAACGATACTTGTGGCCGCGGCGGGTGAAGGAGGCAGGACTGAACCCGGACGACATACGGCTGTCCCCGACGGTCCTCGCGGAGATCATCGCACGGTACACGCGGGAGGCCGGCGTCAGGCAGCTCGAGCAGCAACTGGGCAAGCTCACGCGCAAGATCGCCCTGGCCATCGCCGAGGCCGCGAGCCCGGCTTCGACGCTCCCCATCGAGGTGACCACGGACCGAGTACGGGAATGGTTGGGCATCGAGCGATTTTCGCCGGAGGAAATCCGGAAGGAACTCCCTGCCGGCGTCGCGACCGGTTTGGCTTGGACGCCGACGGGCGGAGACGTCCTGTACATTGAAACGACGCTCCTACCCGGGAGCCATGACCTCACGTTGACCGGGCAACTGGGCGACGTGATGCAGGAATCCGCGCGCGCCGCGCGCAGCTACCTCTGGTCTCACGCCGAGAGCATGGGATTGGACATCTCGCGGTTCAAGCGGAACGGAGTGCACATCCACGTGCCCTCCGGGGCGATTCCCAAGGACGGCCCCTCGGCAGGCATCACGATGGTGGCGGCGCTGGCCTCCGTCTACAGCGGAGTGCCCGTCCGCCGAGACACGGCCATGACCGGGGAGATCAGCCTGAGCGGACTCGTGCTGCCGGTCGGCGGCATCAAGGAAAAGGTCCTCGCCGCGCATCGGGCCGGGATCCGACGCGTCATCCTGCCGAAGGCGAACGAAAAAGACTTGAAAGACGTGCCCCAGGAAGTCCAACAGGATCTGACGTTCGTGCTCGTCGAGCAGGCCGCGGAGGTCCTTCGGGCGGCATTCCAGAGACGGACGGAAAACGGGCGATTCTCCGAGGCGACGGACGCAGCGGACGACCCGCAGGCCATCGGGGCACGCTGAGCGCCGGCGGCTCCTGACTACCCGGTCAGGAGCCGCCACAGTCGGACGGTGATCCACAACACCCCGATGATCGTGGCAACCATCGCCGTCAAGGTCGCCACGCCCAGTCCGATCACGAACAGCCAATCCCCGGCCGTGCTTGATTGTCGCTCCGATTGCGAGTGCCGCCGGAGCAGGATCGCATTGCGCGCGTTGCTTCGAAACCAAACCGAGAACAGATCGCCCAGCACCGGCACGGCCCCGAACGCCCCGTTGAGAAACATGTTGATCGACATGCGGACCAACACAATTCGGGGCACGCCGAAGCGTGTGGCCAGCACCAGGATGCCCGAGCCGATGACGTTGGCGATCGCGTCGCCGATCCCGGGGACGAGGCCCAGGAGCGGATCCAGCCCGATGCGCCATGAGGTGCCCGGGACGGGGATCGCCGTATCCAAGATCCGCGCGAGCAGATCGGCCATCCGCCGAAGGCTCTCGCGTTCCACCGACGACTGATCGGCGTTCCTCCCCGCCCCCGCCGGGCCTGCGCGCGCCGCTTCCATTTATTCTATTCGCCCCTCTCCGGGCACACGTCGGTAAACACAAAACCGTCCCGCTCGATGGTCTCCCCGATCGTAATGGAGAGGGGCTTCGCGAACATCGGCCCGGCAAAGGCAAACGTGTGAAACTCCCCCCGCTCGCCGCAGGGATCGACGTCGCCGGGCAAATCCGCGAGAAATTCCCGATCGAAGACGCGTCCGGCGAAAGAGCTCGGCAGCCGTCGCGAGTCGACGCACGTCACGACGGCTCGCAGCCCTCCCTCGATCATCTGCCTGGCCAGGGTCGCCGTGTCCGCTCCCCAGAGGGGAAACAGGGGCGTCAATCCTGCCCGTTGCAATTGACTCTCCCGGTAGCGACGGATGTCTTCCAAATACAGATCGCCAAAGGCGATCCGCTCCACGGACGCCTCGGTCGCCCGCGCCCAGACCAGGTCCATGGCCTGTTCGTACGCGTCGTTGGAACAGGGGTGCGG
Source organism: Candidatus Inralta sp. (assembly GCA_039794185.1). Classification (GTDB taxonomy): domain Bacteria; phylum Nitrospirota; class Nitrospiria; order Nitrospirales; family Nitrospiraceae; genus BQWY01. The sequence continues at coordinate 58,697 of JBDIVW010000025.1, forward strand.
GAGCGGGACGCGGATGAGCGGAAGGCCCAACGCCCGGGCCTGGGCTTCGACCAAGGATTCGCGCACCCCGTGCATGGCCACGCGGCGGACCTCTCGATTGATCGTGGTGATCAGCGCCCCGACGGTCAGATCCTTCCGTTGCCGGAGCAGGTGACAAGCCCACGCGCTGTCTTTCCCGCTACTCCACGAGAGCCAGACCGTTGTATGAGCCGGATTTTCCATAGACCTCGGTGCTCTTTCGGAGGTATCAGGCCGCTACCGGGGAAATCAAGGGTCGAGCCCTATCGGCCCACTGCCCCGGTTCGGTTGAGACGGCGGACACATGACCTGTAAGATATCGTTCGGTACGGCGACTCCGGAGGGGGCGGTGCGCCTCTCGCCCCGGGAAGGTTGAGCGAGGAAAAACGATGCCGTGCTGCGTGCCGCCCTGATGGTGGGCGTCGATCTCCTGGCCAAACGTGCCAACACTGGAGGGACAACCGTGGATATCCCCGCTCAAATCGTGCGCGTGTCCAAGACGGAGGACGAGTGGCGAAAGGCGCTGTCTCCCGAACAGTTTCAGGTCCTGAGGAAAGAGCACACGGAACGGGCGTTCACCAACCCCTTGCACGACAACAAAGCAAAAGGCGTGTATCTCTGCGCCGGATGCGAGCTGCCGCTCTGGTCATCCGACCACAAATTCGACAGCGGGACCGGATGGCCGAGTTTTTGGCAGCCGATCGCGCCGCACGTCATCGGCACGAAGACCGACTACTACCTCCTCTATCCGCGCACCGAGGTGCATTGCGCACGGTGCGACGGCCACCAAGGTCACGTGTTCAACGACGGGCCGAAACCGACCGGGCTCCGGTACTGTATCAACGGGGTGTCGTTGAAATTCGTCCCCGCCTGAGCCGCCAATCCCGAACGGCGCCTTGTGCTCCCGCTTCGTCAGGAACGTCGGCCCGAAGGATCCGGCGGAGGTTCTGGCGAAGAATCTGGCGACGGATTTGGATTGATCGCTTCGAAGACGGCCGAATAATCGTCGTCCCCATGATGAAGCTCGATCGCCCGCTCCAGCAGCGACGGCACACCGCCGAGGCTCCGGCCGTCGAGTCCCGCGGCTTCCGCCTCCCCGAGGAACAGCCGCACATCCTTCAACAAATGGCGCACCGAGAAGTTCGGGTTTTCATATCGGCGGCGCTCCAACCTCGGGTACTTCTTCTCGAACATCGGCGCCGACAGCGCGCTTCGTCCGAGAACCTTCCGGAACAACTCCACCGACACGCCCGTCCGCGCCACATAGCCCAGGCTGAGCGAGAATGCCACGATGTGGGAGGCAATAAGTTGATTGAGAGCCAGTTTCAATGCGGCTGCAGACCCGACCGGACCGATGAATTCGGGGTCGCTCCCTAAGCACGACAACAGGGGAGCCCATTGCTCGTATTCGTCCGCCCGCGACCCGACCATGACGATGAGCCGGCCCGCTTGGACCTCGGCCGAACTGCCCAGCACGGGCGCTTCGAGATAGCGACATCCCGCGGCCGACAGGTCACGAAGCAAGCCTCGGCTCTCGGCCGGTCCGATCGTGCCCATTTGGATGACGGCTTTCCCGCCGAGGACCGCGGCAACCTCGGCGCCCGACAACATCGAACGGATGGCCGCGGCATCGGAGAGCACGAGCAGGGCGCAGGCGGCCTGCTGAAGCGCCCCCTGCGTGGTGGCGGCCACCTCGATTCCCAGCCGTGCCAGCGGCGCGCTCTTGGCCGGGGTACGATTATAGACGACCACCTGATGTCCGCAGGCCGCGAGCCGCTCGGCCATCGCCCGGCCCATGAGCCCGGTACCCAACACCGCCACGTTCATGGCCGCTCCCCCCCTGAACCGGGCACCAATGCGATGATCCGGACCGGGCCTCCGGTCCCGCCTGCAATCTTCATGGGCAGCGCGATCAGCGTCGCGCCGCTCTCCGGCACTTGGTCCAGATTGGCGATATTTTCCAATCCATACACATCGGCCTCGTTCAACACCCGATGCACGACGAAATCGCGCGACGGACCGTAATCGATGCTCGGAGTATCGATGCCCACGCCGCTGATCGTCCGCTCGCGCACGAGAAATTCGGCCGCCTCGCGCGAGAATCCCGGAAAGTGCAGGGTTCCGGCGTCGTCCGGCGTCGCACTGCCGAAGTAGCGATTCCGGTTCGGCCAGCGGCTCCCCCACCCCGTATGGGCCAAGACCACCGCCCCGGCCGGGATCCGGCCGTGTCGCGTTTCCCACTGTTGGAGGTCCCGCACGGAGACTCGATAATCGGGATTTTCGTTCACCGAGCCGTTCACCGGGATCACCACGGCCGGTCCGATCAGCTGCCGGAGCGGAATGGCGTCGAGCGTGTGTCGGTTTTCGGCGAAATGAATGGGGGCGTCGATGTGTGTGCCGCTATGCTCCGCCATGCTGAAATGCCCGGCCGCGTACCAGGCGCCGGCCGCCGAGCGCCCCCAGACCGTCTGCTCCCACCGAAACGGCTCGTTACCCGGCCAGGCGAGGGTCGCATCGTCGAAGGAATAGGTCAGGTCGACGAGCCGGCTTCCCTCGAACTGGGCCAACCCGCCTCCGGGGAGCAGGATCATCGCCGGAAGCAGGAGCCAGCGCACCATCACCCCTCGCAACACGTGCCTCATGGAACCCTCCTTGCCGAAAGTCGTCTCTTCGTATAGCACGACACCATGCACGCCGCCAGTCGAGGGGCCGGCAGTGGCGGCGCCATCACGCCCTGTGATACCTGTGGAGCGCATGAGCCGTCCATCCGAAACGACACCACCCTCCCTCGGATTGTCCGGTGCGCGCGTGATCGTGCGATATCTGTTGCAGGCCTCCGGTTCCTCCGCGCAACGGACGGCCGAGGTCCTCTGCATCGACCAGACGGTCGAGTCCGCGGAGGAGATCATTCCCGACGGCCCCATTCGAGAGTCGCTCATCGGGCGAGTCGAATCGCTCGAAGCGGCCGGGTCGGATCAGTCCACCGCGGCGATCAGCTTTCCGATCGAGCTCCTCGGCCGGTCGGGAGCCGAATGCCTCCATCTCCTGTTCGGCACCAGCAGTCTGAAACCCGGAATCAGGGTGGTGGGGCTCGAGCTCCCCGCGGACGTACTGCCACCGTTTCACGGACCCCGGTTCGGTCGTGTCGGACTCCGCGGGCTCTTGGGCGTCCCCAATCGCCCGTTGGTCTGCGCCGTGCTCAAACCGCTTGGTCTCCCGCCGGATCGCTTGGCTTCGTTGGCGCGGGAATTCGCCCTGGGCGGCGTCGACTGGATCAAGGACGATCAAGGGATGACCGATCAACCCTTCTGCCGCTTCCAGGACCGGGTGGCTGCCTGCGCCGAAGCCGTATCGGATGCGAACCGGACGACCGACGGCTCGTGCCGGTATGTCGCCCACGTGAGCGGCGCTCCCGAAGAGGTGCGCGAGCGGGCGCGGTACGCCACCCGTGCCGGAGCCGGGGGCCTCTTGATCTGTCCGGGCCTCACCGGGTATGACGCCCTGCGGGCGCTGGCGGCGGATAGGACAATCGGGCTGCCGATCTTCAGCCATCCTGCATTGCTGGGCACGTATGGATTGGACCGACGTCAGGGGATCGCGCCCGCAGTGCTCTACGGAACGTTGCCGCGGGTCATGGGGGCCGATGTCAGCATTTATCCGACCTGGGGCGCTGATTTTGGGATCGGTCGCGACGATTGCGCGCGCATCGCCGAAGCCACCGAGACTCCCCGGATCCCCGTTGCCTCCATGTTCCCGACCGCCGCCGGTCGGATCGGGCTCGAACACATAGAGGACATCCGGGACCTCTACGGCCACGAGGTCGTCTATATTCTCGGCAGCCGCATCCAGCGCGATCGCGAGGGACTTCGGCAGGCCTGCCGGCGCTTCATCGCGGCGATTGACGACCGCCCAGGCAGACTTCCGGACTGAGGCTGTGCTATGTCAGCGCGCATGACCACGCCTCGGACCTTGCTCCTCATCCCACCCCTGACACAGTTGAACACCCCCTACCCATCGACGGCGTACCTCACGGGGTTTCTCCGCAGCCGCGGCTATCCCGTTGCGCAGTCCGACGTCGGCATCGACCTGGTCCTTGCCCTCTATTCCCGACCCGGACTTGCCGAGGTATTCGACCGGCTGAAAGGCCGCCGCGCGACGCTTCCGGGTGAAGCGCGGCAAATGCTGGCGTTGGCCCCGGCGTATCTGGACACCATCGAGCCCGTGGTGCAATTTCTCCAAGGAAAGGATCCGTCGTTGGCTACGCGTATTTGCCAGGGGACGCTCCTGCCGGAAGGGCCGCGCTTCTCACTCCACGCCGCCCCGCCGCAAACGGATGGCCGATTGTCCGGAACCGAGCAGGCCAAACGTCTGGCCACGTTCTACCTCGAGGATTTGGCCGACCTGGTCGGACAGACGATCGCCCCGCAGTTCGCCCTGAGCCGCTATGCGGAGCAAGTCGGCACGGCGGCGGGCTCTTTCGATCAAGTGCTGGCTGCGCTGAGCGTGGAACCCAGCCTGACGGATCTGTGGATGCTCGAGTCGGTTGAGCGACAGATCCTACGCCATCAACCGACCCTCGTCGGGCTGACCGTCCCGTTCCCCGGCAATCTGTACGGGGCGATGCGGATCGCCCAAACGATTCGGGCCCGATGGCCCGCCATCCCCATTGCGCTCGGCGGCGGGTACGTGAATACGGAATTGCGTCGCCTGACCGACCCACGCCTCTTCGACTTCGTCGATTACGTGACGTTGGACGACGGCGAGCGCCCTCTGCTCTGCATCCTGGAGCATCTGGCAGGCCGGCGTGAAGAGGCGGACCTCTGCCGGACCTTTCGGCGCGCCTCCGATGGCGTGGTCTTCCGGAACGGCGCGCCGGAACCGGGTCTCCACATGAGCGAAACCGGCACCCCCACCTATGAAGGCCTTTCCCTCGACCGGTATCTGTCGATCGTGGATACGACCAATCCGATGCACCGCCTCTGGTCCGACGGCCATTGGAACAAGCTGACCGTCGCGCACGGCTGCTACTGGAAACAATGCACCTTCTGCGATGTCGGATTGGATTACATCGGGCGCTACGAACCGACGCCGGATCGGGTTCTGCTCGATCGCGTCGAAGCGCTGATCGCCGAGACGGGACGGCGCGGCTTCCACTTCGTAGACGAAGCGGCCCCGCCGGCTTCGCTGGCCGGCTTGGCCCTCGGTCTGTTGGAGCGCGGGCTGTCGATTTCCTGGTGGGGCAACATTCGATTCGAGAAGTCCTTTACGCCGGACCTCTGCCGTCTGCTGGCGGCATCGGGCTGCATCGCCGTGAGCGCCGGTCTGGAGGTGGCGTCGGATCGGTTATTGGCGAAGATGAAGAAGGGCATCACCGTCGACCAGACGGCCCAGGTCGCGGCGGCATTCCGGGCGGCCGGAGTCATGATCCACGCCTATCTCATGTACGGATTCCCGAGCGAGACGATCGAGGAAACGGTGGAGAGCTTGGAACGGGTCCGGCAATTGTTCGAACGGGACCTGATTCAATCCGCCTTTTGGCACAAGTTCGTGGCGACTGCCCACAGCCCTGTCGGCCTGAATCCCAAGGCACACGGTATCCGAATCGTCGGTCCCGACTTCGGCGGCTTTGCCCAGAACGACCTCGTCCACCTCGACCCCGAAGGCGACTGCCCCGAGTGGGTGGGGCTCGGTCTCAGACGGGCGTTGGCCGGTTATTTGGAGGGACGCGGGCTTGACACCCCGGTCACGCGGTGGTTCGAGCGGCCGGTTCGTCGTCCGCGCATTTCCAAACTCTGGGCCGATCTGGCGGCGCGCGGGACCAACCGACGCGACGCGGCGACGCCGCACGGACGCCTCGTCTGGGTGGGCGCCGACCCGATCGTCGACCATCGTGCGGGCCGAAAATGCGCGATCGTGCTGCTGACCCGTGTCGAAGACGTGGTGATGACCCTGCCTCAGGCAGAGGCGGGCTGGCTTGCGGCCTTGCTGACAGAGGCCACCCCGGCCCGTCGCGACCGTCCCTACCCGAAATGGAACGAGATACGGAAGGAGTTTCCGTTCGGCGGCGTCAACGCGTTCGATCGCTGGACCAAGAGTCGGGCGTGGCGGCGCATCCGCAGGGCCGGCCTGTTGGTGGTGTGAGGGTATCGAAGGGCCGATGGGCGGGACGGCATCACGGCCGACCCGCCCATCAGATTCGCGCCGCGCTTACTTGTTCGGCTGCGGCGTGTAGCGGAGATAGGGCTTCACCGCCTTGAAGCCCTTGGGGAACAGTTTCTTGGCCTCGTCGTCGTTGACCGCCGGCGTGATGATGCAATCCTGGCCGTCTTTCCAATTCACCGGCGTCGCCACCTTGTAATTCGCCGTAAGCTGCAGCGAGTCGATCACGCGCAACAACTCGTCGAAATTCCGGCCACAGGAGGCCGGATAGGTGAGCATCAATTTGACCTTCTTGTCCGGGCCGATCACGAAGACCGACCGCACCGTCATATTGTCGATGGCGTTCGGATGAATCATGTCGTACAGCGTGGCGACCTTGCGGTCCGGATCGGCGATCAACGGATAGCTGACGGTGCAGCCCTGCGTTTCGTTGATATCCTTGACCCAGCCGGTGTGCGCATCCAAGGGATCCACGCTGACCGCCAAGATCTTCACGTTTCGCTTCTTGAACTCATCCGCGATCTTGGCCATATAGCCCAGCTCGGTGGTGCAGACAGGGGTGAAATCCTTCGGATGCGAGAACAAGATGCCCCACGAGTTACCCAGCCATTCGTGGAAATTCACCGTCCCTGCGGTCGTCTCCGCGGTAAAGTTCGGCGCTTCGTCGCCCAATCGCAGTCCCATAATCAATCCTCCTTCTTATCCCTCTCCAGGGGAACGGTTCGTCTGACCATCACAACGGAAACCGGAAGAAGTAAGGTACAAGGATTCCCGAGTCGGTTCAAGAGGTCGGGGGAACGCGACGCCACTCCCAAGCGATCCGCGGTCGTGTTCCTTGTGAAAAACCGCAAGAGCGATAGCCGGGGCCGCAGCCATGAGCCATTTCTGGGATGTCGACGTGGGAACCTGTCACATGCTCGTGCGCCGAAGGTCGCCGATGGCGCCTGCGGGCCGTGCCTGTGGGCCTCGGATTCACGACCTGGTTCGTCCCCCTTGGCGCACGGGAGAATGCGCTCGCCTTCGCGCCCCCGTTTCTGCTACATGAAAGAAACCATGGGACTCGCGTGGCGGGCGCTCGTTTCGGTTCTGGTCGTGTGGGTTCCCGCCACAGGGCACTCACAAACCGACGACTCCGCCGTCACCGGTTCGGCATCCGATCAGACCAGCCCCATCGTCGACCCCGCGATCCACGTAGAGCCGCTCCCGAAGCCCGAGGGCGCCCCGTCACACCCGGAACCGCCGGCAGAAGCGCCATCGGAATCACCTTCGGACACTCCCTCCGCCTCGCCGGCCGAGGTGCCGCCGACTCAATCCGAAAACCAGGCCGCCCCTGAGGCATCGGCTGGGGCCTCCCAGGAAGAGTCCTCGCAGGATAAGACCCAAGCAGAGAGTCAGCCCGAGGCCGAGCCGACGCCCGTCGAAGCGATCGCGCCGCAAGACGCCCAGCCGTCCGCAACTCCGACGCCATCACCCCTCTTGTTCGAGGGAGACTACCTCGCCACGGTCGATCGGCTGCGCAGGGAGCTCCGCCTCGACCCCAACGCCACGGACGCGCGCTTCGCTTTGGGTCAAGCCCTATTCGGACTGGGAGAGGTCGACGAGGCGCTGGACGAGTATCGCTTCGTCCTGCAGGAGCGCCCCGACTCGATCCCGGTGCGGCTGCATCTTGCGACCGCTCTGATGGCCAAGCGCCGCTGGAAGGAGGCCCAAAAGGAACTGACCGCGGTCCTTGCGCAAGACAACAAGGTGGTGGCCGCCCACCACAATCTCGCCGCCGTTCGTTACAGTCAGGGCGATGTGCGAGGGGCCATCGACTCGTATCGCGCGGCGCTGGCGATCGCGCCCGACTCGATCGAGACTCACTACCACCTCGGGGTCGTCCTCCGATTGGCCGGCCGCCCGAAGGACGCGCTGCCGGAATTCCAGGCTGCGGCCGAGGCGGGACATCCGAAAGCCCAATACTTCCTGGGCGCCGCCTATTCCTCCGGGGCCGGAGTCGACCGCGACCTCGCGATGGCGATCCGGTGGTGGATGGCCGCAAGCGAGCACGGGGTTCCGGAGGCGCGGGACGCGCTCTCGCGCCTGCGCAAGACGGCGCTCAAGTCCGCCTCCTCCAAGGAGCCCAACAAGACCTTGAAGGCCTTTCAAGCCTATCGCGCAGATCTATGGTACGCGTTCCCGGAACTCACTCCCAACGGGACCGAGGAAACCGTCGGAATCGCACTGCTTCAGGCGTTTCGCATTGACGAAGCCGTTCCGACGTTGATCCGAGAGGCCACGGCGCTGGACGAATTGAGCGAGCGGTATTTGGCCGCACTCTACGAACAAGGCTTGCCGCCGCTGCTGAAGCCGAACGACGCCCGGATATTGCGTTACTTCGAGATGGCCGCCGGAGACGGCGCACCGCAGGCGCGCCTGGCACTCGCCCGGATTCACGCCTTGGGGTTGGGCGTTCCACCGGACCGCGCCAAGGCGTTGGCAATCCTCAAGGGCCTGCCGCCGGCCTACGCGGAACAGTTTCTTCAGGACCTCGCCACCCACCCGGCTGGGACACCTCCCCATACCGTGCCGGCACCGTCGGACTCCGCCTCGCCGCCGGCCTCGCCGTAGCTGTTTATCTCCAGCCCTGCGAAACCTGCTCCGTCCCTCCCGGACGCGGCTGTTGCATTCCCTCGCCACCTTCCTCCGGCGTCAGGATATCGAACACTGCTCCCATGCGCCGCGTGAGCCGAGAAATTCTCGAACTCGTTCGCACACCACGCCCGGACCCGGGTATGATGCAGGGGACCGCGTCCACGTCACCCGGGGCTGACGGATGAAGGACCGCTTCGACCCGTTCGACTCGATTCGACCCACCCTCGCGACGACCGCGACACGATTGGCCGTGTCGGCCGGCATCGGACTCTGCGCGGCGATCGCCGCATGGGGTCTGTGGACGATCGGCGGACACCTGCCGACCTACGCCGATTCACTCGTGTACGACACATGGGCTTCTCATCAGTCCGCCGGACCCGAGGCGCCCATCCTGCTCGTGGACAATCCCGAGGTTTCTCACGGCAGCCACCCCGGGCTGGCCTGGGATCATCCCGCCCTGGCCCGCGTGATCACCGCGCTCACTCAATCCGAGGCGGCGGCGATCGGCATCGACGAATACCTCACACGACCCTCGAGCCCCGATCATGGAGGCGCGGCCGCCGATGCCTTGCTGGCGGAGGCCATCGCGCAAAGCGAGCGCGCCGTCCTCCCCGTTCCGCTCCTGGCCCACGACCCCGGGCTCAACATCGCTCGAGCCGGGGGCGCGGTGGGTGCCGCCCAAGTACACCGGAGTTGGATCTCACTCCCTCGGACGGAAGGCCCGCGCATCTTGGAAGCTGATCTCCTGCTTCCCTTGCTGCCCAGTTTCGCCGAGCCGGCGGCCGCCGTGACGCACCAGGCGGTCCACCCCGACGCCGACGGGCGGATACGCCGGGTGCCCCTCTTCGTCCGCAGCGGAGCCCGGCTCATTCCGGCCTTCGGCCTTTCGCTCTACCTGACCGCCAAGGGACACGCGGACGATCGCCTGCGCATCCGGCCCGGATATGGGTTGCAGACCGACGAGAAGCCTGATACGCGGACGCACGATCCGTCCTTCTTCGTTCCGATCGATGCTAAAGCCGGGGTGCTTCTACCCGGACTGGCACGGGGGCGGGTGCCCGCGCTGAGGCTTCCGCTGAGTGATCTGTTGCATGCCGTCGAGCACCATGACGCCGACCAGCTTCGCTCATGGGCGGAAGGCCGGATCGTGATCCTCCCGCGAACCGCCGTCGCCTCCGACCATCCGGAGCGCTCCGATCCACCGCTCCACCACTTGGTCCTCCTTCATAGCCTCTTTACCGGGAACTGGGCGACACGCCCCGCCGGCGTCTGGAGTGTGCTCATAGGATGGCTGGCGGCGAGTGTCGCGACCTGGACCCTGCTCCAGTGGAGGGATTGGCGGGGACTCGCCGGGGTGTCGGCGCTGCTGGCCTGCTATCTCGTCACGGTCTGGCTCGTTCTTTCGATCACGCATGTAAGCCTGCCGTTGCTCCTGCCGTTTGCCGCCATGACCACCGCCGCCGCCGGCTCGATCGTCTGGAATCACCTGGCGGCGGGGCGGCAGATGCGGGCGCTGGAATCCAACGTCGTCCGCGTGCAAGCGGACCTCGCGGCCCTCCGCGAAGCGCTGGTCTGCCAGGAATCCATCGTCGAGCAACTGGAGGAGGACCTGGAGGCGGCGCGGGCCCACACGGCTCAAGCCACCGATCGGGAGCAGACCCTCTCGCATTCGACCGCGACGCTGCAACACGAGTTGCAGGAAGCCCAAACCCGCGAGAGCGACACGCGACTTCAGCTCGCGAGGCTGGAATCGGAACTCGCCGGACTCCGCGCGGTGACCCTGGTTCACACCCCGATCCCGGAAGCCGACCTCGAGGCGCTCCGACAGGAAGCCGAACAGTTGGGCATTCTCACCCGCGACGCCCGCCTCCTGCGGATCTTCCGCGACCTCAAACGCGGGGCCCAATCCACCCTACCCGTCCTCATCCTCGGCGAGTCCGGCACAGGCAAGGAACTGTTCGCGCGAGCGGTGCATCAGCTCAGTCCGCGCCGCAGCCAGCCGTTCGTCGCCGTCAACATGGCGGCGATCTCTCCCGAACTTTTCGAAAGCGAGCTCTTCGGGCACGTCCGGGGCAGTTTCACCGGCGCAACCCAGGATCGACCCGGCTATTTTGAGTTGGCCGCGCGCGGGACCATTTTTCTCGACGAGGTGGGCGACCTACGCCCCGAGCACCAGGCCAAATTGTTGCGCGTCCTCCAAGACCGCAGTTTTTATCGGGTGGGGGCCACGAAGCCGACGGTGGTGGATGTTCGCATCGTCGCCGCCACCAATAAGGACTTGCTGCGCGGCATCGCGGAAGGCTGGTTTCGGGAGGACCTCTACGCGAGACTCAAGGGGCTGGTCGTCGCCTTGCCCCCGCTCCGTGACCGTCCAGACGACATGCTGTATCTCGCCGACATGTTCCTGGCGCAGGCGGCTATGCGCGCTCAACGGCCCGGCGCCTCCTTCACGCAGGATGCGATCGACGCCCTCCGAGGCTACACCTGGCCGCACAACGTCCGGGAACTTTCTCAGTGTCTGGAACAGGCTGTCGCGCTGGCCAACCAGGCCTTGCTGACCGCAAGGGACTTGAGGTTGCCCCACGCCACTCCGCCGCTTTCGCCCGTCGGGTTCCCTGCGGGTCCCTCGGCCGACATCTCCGGGGACACGGCCGTCCTGGAGTGCCTGCGTCGACACGCCTTCGACATGCAGGCGACGGCCCGTGCGCTCGGATGGGATCGCAGCACCGTCACGCAACGGCTTAAAGGCCTCTGCTTCCAGGCCTTGGTCGACATGCAGGGCGACATGCAGAAGGCTGCCGCGGTTCTGGCACAGGACCCCGCCCTCCTGCGAACCGTCGAGTTGAAATTGCTGGAATACAAGGATCACCTCAATACGGTCGTCGCCTCCTATGCCACGGAAGCCGAGGCGGTGGTCGGATGCCGGAAACGGTTCAAGAATCTCCCGGATCGACACTTTCGGGCCGTTGCCGCCCTCATCCACCATCACTTTGTAGTCGCCCATCACGGCCAGTCCGTGTCCTCGGACGACGCGCTGTCTCCACCACCATCGAAGAAGGGCGTCTCGCAGGCCTGAGTTTCACACGCCAGGTCGTCCGCCCGTTCGCCGGCCTTCGCTACGCCTTCGGGCAACACCGAGAATGCCTGCGTCGTACGCTTCATGCGGGGATAGCCCCGCATCCCCGCATCGGCCACTGCCTCCCGGCAAGACGCTCTGATAGTCCCCGTACAGCTAACCAGTTGTCTCTCCGCAGGAATTTCACGGCGTACCGCGCTTCGCGGGCGGCACTGTGATTGCTCTAGGCTCCACCCGCAAACCGGACGGCCCTCTCACGTCGCTGGAAGGAGGTGATGCACGGCATCGGGCCTCCGGGGAGAGAAACGATCACGACATCCACCAACCGATCGCTACAACAAGGAGCCATCGCCATGAGCAAGACCTTGCAAACGTCCTATGCTGCGAGTCAGACCGGATCCGTCGCCCCGACCGTGATCGGGCCGGATCGAGGGCACAAGGAAGTCATCTACCTCGGAGCCGGCGTTGCCATCCTCGCCGTCGCCCTAGGCGTCTTCTGGATCTCCACCCAGGACGACACTCGGACAGCACCCTCCGCCAGCTCGTTCAACAGTGCCCCTTCGCTCCCTCCCCCTCCCGCCCTCCTTCAACCGGCGACCGAAGCGATCCAGCCGGCACCGATCGTCCCGACCCTGCCGACGCAGTTGAAAGATTCCCTGCACGCGGACGTCTACTTCGAGTTCGGGCGCAACGGGCTCTCGGAGGAAGCGAAAACCCATCTACGCGCGCACGCCGCCTTTCTCAAGCAGGAAGCCGATTGGGGAGTCATCGTCCAGGGGTACACCGATCAACAGGGGTCCGCCGCCTATAACAAGGCGTTGGGACAGAAACGGGCGGAAGCGGTCCGGGCGTTCTTGGCCGGCTTGGGTATCCCCGATACCTCGATGAAGGTCGTCAGCCTGGGGGAAGAAGGGGCTCTGTGCCAGGACCACAGCAGCGAATGCCAACAACTGAACCGCCGTGTGCACCTGGAGTTCATCAAGGTCGGCGCCCGGCATCTCATGCCTCCGGTTCCCGCCGAAACGGCAGCACCGGAAAGCGACACGGCGGTCACCGACACGTTGCCGATGATCTCGCCGGAGACGGTGGCTCCCGTCGACGCGATCGAACCGTCCGCAATGCTCGAAACAACGGACGACCAGTCCCCGACCTCCGAAGCAGCCGTGGAAACGGCCGGGCCGGCGACCGAGGAGAATCCTTAGTCAACCGTTGTGATCATCCGTTCGCAAGGGGGCGGCGGGTCCGCCCCCTTGCCGTCCCTGCGTTCGATTTCTGCTGGATCGGATGGAAAGGATCGCCATTTTCGACTTAATCGCAATCCTACTGTTCGTTCGTGGCAGGAACGAGGCCGGTCGGCAGGGCCCCGCTCAAGTGTCGCTGCATCCAACCGATAAGACAGGTGAGGAGGCCCCTCCATGAGTGTCCCAAAACCCGATGCGCCGAAGCTCAAGATCTCCAACGATCCCATGTATCAACTGCTCCGGGACGGGGCGATCAAGGAGTTCAACGCCAAGAAGGCCGCGGGTCGGACCTGCGACCTGCGCTGCTGCGACTTTCGCGGACTCGACCTACGGGGGCTGGACGCGGCGGGCTTGGACTTCAGCGACAGCTACTTTCGGCAGGCCGACTTGCGAGGCATCGATTTTCGGGAAGCGAATCTCGAAGGCGCCAGCATCAATAACGCCCAGGTCTCGGGCGCCTTCTTTCCCATCGAACTCTCCGCCGGCGAGATCATGCTCTCCCTCGCCCACGGGACACGGATGCGGTACACGAAGTGACGGGTCGCCCCTCTTCCGCCCGATCCTACTCACAGCAGAAGGTAAAACCACATCGTCTGTGATTCGGGTTCGCCCGCTGTTCGAACGCTCTGTGACGAGGGCGGAGGACGATCGGTGATCGAAAGACGCCCTCTGATGTCGTTGTGGTGGGAGCTGAAGCCGCCGCGATTCGCTGGAGCGTCGGCCCAGTCGACAGGCCCAGAGTGGCGCGCCCGGCTGGAATCGAACCAGCGACCCACAGCTTAGAAGGCACGTACTAGAACTTCTACCTACTCCGACCACTTCCTATTCCACTTGACCTCTTGCGTAGTTTGGAGTATGGGTAGGCATATGTTCTACTACCTACCACTGCCCATTTCGATGTCTTCGTTCTACGCAGCTTCTACACGATATGTCCCCGCTGGCCCACAGCTTATTGGGCTGTTGCTCACCGGACCCCGGACAGGAAAGGGCCCCGTGCGCTATGAGCTTGACAAAAAAACTGATTGACGCGGCCGCGCCCCCACCGACAGGGCAACGGTTCTTGCGTGACGATGAGGTCAAGGGGTTGGCCGTCCGGATTACGGCGCGTGGGGTCAAGGCCTTCGTCCTGGAAAAGTTGGTCCAGGGGCGTGTGAAGCGCTGGACGATCGGCCGCTATGGCGACCTCACTCTTGACGAGGCGCGAGTGAAGGCCCGCAAGGAAATCGTCGCGATCCTCGACGGGCGGGACCCGGTCGCGGAACGCCAGGACCGTCGCGTGGCCCCGACGTTCAAGGATTTGGAAACGGCCTACCTGGAGCGGCATGCCATTCGGAAAGTCTCGCAGGCCAACGACCGCGGCGTGCTCAATCACCATCTCGCGCACTTGCGCCCACGACGGCTCACCACCATCACGCGCGACGAAATTGCCCGTTTACACCTGAGGCTCGGCACCGAGCCAAGCTCGGTCATCCGGCCTGGCCGTCGCACGGCGCGCCCGATGCCGCGTCAAGCCAACGCCATGCTGACGCTCCTGCGGTGTATGTTCAATTGCGCCATCGACTGGGGGTTGCACCCCGGTCCTAACCCGTGCCTCCGGATCAAGAAATTTCCCGAAATCTCCCGTGATCGGTTTGTGACGCCGGACGAACTGCCGCGCCTTTGGGTGGCCTTGCAGCACGAACCGAATCCCTACGTGCGCGTGGCGTTCATCGTGGGGTTGCTGACCGGCGCGCGGCGCTCCGAAGTGCTGACGATGCAATGGGGCGACCTCGATGTATTGCAAGGGCTTTGGCGCATTCCCGAAACCAAACCCGGGCGTGTGCATCTCGTCCCCCTTCCGCGCTCCGTCCTAGATGAATTATTGAAACTGCCGCGATTGGCGGGCAATCCCTACGTGTTTGTCGGCCGATGGGGCAAAGGGCATCTCGTGAACATCGCGAAGCCTTGGGAGCGGATTAAGCGCGCCGCGGGCCTCGACGACGTGCGGATTCACGATCTCCGGCGAACGTTGGGCTCCTGGCTCGTGGCGGCCGGGGCCTCGCTGCCGCTGATTGGGCGGGCCTTGAATCATAGCAATGTCGGCACAACCGCGATTTATGCCAGGCTCCAGCTTGATCCCGTGCGCGCGGCGCTGGAATCGAACGCAACCCGGATGTTGACGGTGATCGAAGCGGCGGCGAAAGAGGAGACACCAGTATGAGCCGTGTCAAAACAAAACAGCGGTTCGCGGCCGTGGATCCGGCGATGCTTCCCGGTGGAAAAGTCTACGAGGAGTATCAAGTCCTGATGCGAAAGAGCCTCGAACGGCTGGATTTCCTCTCTGACGACTGGGTGGTCGAGGGGCGACCGGCCCCGAGCTTCGTTCCGCCACAGCACGTCGCGGCGGTCCGTGCGGCGCGCGAAGCGGCCTTGAAAACAGGGGGCCTCCATCACCGGCTACAGCGCACAGCGGACGCGGCCCTCGTGTTGCGGGACGCGGCGCGCCGGCTGAAGATGACGCGCCCGGGCCGCCCGGCCGGGCCGAGCCTCGACGACACGAGACCTGCGTTTGAACGCCGGCTGAAGCAGGCCCTCCTGACGCTGTCTGAGGCGGGCGAGAGGGCGACACTGGCGGCCGTGGCGAGCCAGTTGGGGCGACACGAAAAGACCTTGCAGCGCGATCTTCGGAAGTTTGGGTACTCCTCCTGGCCGGCCCTCCGGCGGCACCTCAGTCAGTAGTTCCCCTCCCATTCAAAAAAAACACTCCCCGTCGAATTTCTGTCCGGTTTCTGTCCGGATTTTGGGTGCGGACTGCGGTATAACCACACCTAGTTGAATCACGTACTAGGAGGTATGCGTATGCCCGTCCCATCCCCGACCGTTCAGCCGTGTGAGGCGTTGCACGGCGAAGACCACGTGGCGACCATACTCGGCGTGAGAGTCAAAACCCTGCAAGCGTGGCGCGTGCGCGGCGCCGGGCCCGCCTTCATCCGCGTCGGCCGGCTCGTGCGCTATCGACCGTCCGACCTTCAGCGTTGGATCGAATCCCGCCGTGTCCCCTCGACCAGCGAGGCCGGCCGATGACGGCCGCCGCCGACGAATTTCGCGCTGCAATCGAAGCGGCAGGTCTCCGGCCGCCGGAGCACATCATCCCCGATGGCAAGCTTCATCGATTTGCTAGCAATGGGCGCCACGACGACGATGCTGGTTGGTACGTCCTTTTTGCTGATGGCACCCCGGCGGGCTCGTTCGGCGATTGGCGAAGCGGCCTGAAGGAAACATGGCGCGCGAAATCTGACGTTCGCATGACGGACGCCGCACGTTCGGCGCATCGCGACCGCATCGCCGCCATGCAGTGCGAACGCGAGGCCGAGGAACAGCGTCGCCATGCCGAGGCGGCACAGCGCGCTCACGAAATCTGGACTGCGGCACAACCCGCCGAGGACGCGCATCCGTACCTTCGGCGCAAGCAAGTCAGGGCGCATGGCCTACGTAGGACTGCCGATGGCCGCTTGATCGTGCCGATTTACAAAGACGCTGTATTGTCCTCGTTGGAATTCATCGACCCAGATGGGGGCAAGAAATTTCTGTCCGGTGGCGCGAAGCGGGCCGGCTCGTTCACCATCGGCGATCCGGCGACAGCGGCGACGCTGCTCTTGGTTGAGGGGTACGCGACGGGCGCGAGCCTGCACGAAGCGACGAATCTGCCGGTGATCGTCGCATTCGATGCGGGGAACTTGAGGCCGGTCGCCGAAGGACTACGTAGGAAGTATCCGGCGTCGACCATCATCGTGTGCGGCGACCATGATACTTCCGGCGTCGGCCAGAGGGCGGCAGATGAAGCGGCGGCGGCCGTGGCCGGCCTCATCGCGCGTAGGCTCATTCCCTTCCGTTGGGTTGGCGGACGACTCGTATTTGTACGTACTGAACTCGAAGCGTGGGTACGCGGGCTCGATGGCTGCTCGCTCGAGGAAGCGCAGGCGAATGCGGAGGCGCGGCGATGACGGCCGAAGAATTGCTGTCCCGGCTCGATGGGGTCCGCGCGCGCGGCGGCGGCCGCTGGACGGCGCGGTGCCCGGCACATGCAGATCGTACACCGTCGCTCTCGGTCCGCGAGGGTGATAAGGCGCTTCTACTCACATGTTTTTCAGGCTGCTCGCTCGCAGAGATTACTGCGGCGATGGGCATCGAACAACGGAACCTTTTCTACGACACTCGTATCGATCCCGAATCCAGACGCCGGCGAGATGCCGAACATCGCAAGCGAGAGGCGCAACGTAAGCAAGACGGCTTCCGTATGGACCAACTTCGAGAAGCCGAGCGCGTGATCCGATCCGCACGCCACATCGACCTTTCCTTATGGAGCGAGCAGCAACTCGACGACGCCATGCGTAGAATTGCTGAGGCGCACACCGTGTTGTCCCGCGAGGAGGATTACTATGCGCGAGGATTTTGAGGCGGCCTGCCAAAAGTTCGATGAAATCTCCGCGCGTGTGTCGGCGGCCGACGCGGCGCTCAACGGTCATGATGATCACAGGCACGTCGACGCCGGGCCCTACTCCGTGGTCGGCGGCCGGATTGTCCGCACGCGACAAACCAAAGAGGGGCCGGTGGAGGAACCGCTGTGTAATTTCTCTGCACAGGTCACCGAAGAGATTGTGCTTGACGATGGAGCAGAAACGACACGC
>JBDIVW010000026.1:0-73775 GCA_039794185.1 Candidatus Inralta sp.
GAAGCTGGACCATCCGTGGCGGAAGCGGCTGCTGCCGAAACGGGGCTCACACGCGGCGGCAGCCGGAACATAAACCGGACATTTCTACGTTGGGAAGAAGAGGACATTTCTATTTGGGCTTGACATTAGTTCTGTTCGACGCTTGACAATAGAAGATATCAGCGCTACCCTAGATTCGTTACACTTGCCGAAAAAAATATCCCAACCTGCGTATCTCAACTTCCTGGAGTTGAACTAACATACACTCAGCAGTAGCAATTCGGCTGTCATTTCGGATTACGAAGATGAGTCATCGCTCGGATGGCGTCAGCTCTTGCCAGTAAACTAGTCGGCCTTCCGGGAAAAGGACACACAATCATCCCGAACACGATCATCATTAATAGTTCGTCGCCCTCGTCAGCCGTCCTCTCCGTTGCGTCGCCAGGGTAGTCGCACTACAGGTTCACATTCGCACACGCTCAAGCACGAACTAAATTATCAGCATGATATCCGGGACAAGGCGCGTCGGGGAAGGCGGAGCATTTCGGGCGCGCCATTTATTGTTTGCGGGCCATCATCCTAGACCTGCCGAAGGGGGAATCACATGCATCTGGCCGAGCTGAAGCAGAAGTCCATCGCCGATTTGAACGAGGTGGCGCGCGAACTCAAGATCGAGAACGCGGCCAATCTTCGCAAACAAGAACTCATTTTCGCGATTCTTCAAGCGCAAACGGAGAAGAACGGGGTGGTGTTCGGCGAAGGCGTGTTGGAAACGCTGCCCGACGGGTTCGGGTTCCTACGAGCGCCGGACTCCAACTATTTGCCCGGTCCCGATGACATTTATATCTCTCCCTCCCAGATCCGCCGGTTCAATCTTCGTACCGGCGATATCGTATCGGGTCAAATTCGCCCGCCGAAGGAAAGCGAGCGCTACTTCGCGCTCTTGAAAGTCGAGAAGGTCAATCTCGAGGATCCCGATATCGCGCGCGACAAGATTTTGTTCGACAATTTGACGCCGCTCTATCCTGAAGAGCGCCTCAAGCTCGAGCACCATTCGGAGGAACATTGCACCCGCGTCATGGATCTGATCACCCCGATCGGAAAAGGGCAGCGTGGGTTGATTGTCGCCGCGCCACGGACCGGCAAAACCATGCTGCTGCAGGCCATTGCTCGAGCCATCATCAAGAACCACCCCGAGGTAGTGCTGATCGTCCTTCTGATCGACGAGCGCCCCGAAGAGGTGACCGATTGGCAGCGGCAGGTCAAGGCGGAAGTGATCAGTTCGACCTTTGACGAGCCGGCCCAGCGGCATGCTCAGGTGGCGGAAATGGTGCTGGAAAAGGCCAAGCGCCTCGTCGAGCACAAGCGGGATGTGGTGATCCTGCTGGACAGCATCACCCGGCTGGCTCGGGCGTACAATACGATCGCCCCCCCCAGCGGAAAGGTTCTGTCCGGCGGGTTGGACTCGAACGCGCTGCAGCGGCCGAAGCGGTTTTTCGGTGCCGCCCGGAACATCGAAAACGGCGGTAGTCTCACCATCATGGCGACCGCGCTCGTCGATACCGGGAGCCGCATGGATGACGTCATCTTTGAAGAGTTCAAGGGAACTGGTAATATGGAAGTCCATTTGGACCGCCGACTGGCCGACAAGCGGATTTTCCCCGCTATTGACATTGCGCAGTCCGGCACGAGAAAAGAAGAGTTGCTGGTCGACAAGGATCGTCTCAATAAGATGTGGATCCTGCGGAAGGTGCTGAGTCCGCTGGGAACTGTCGAGGCGATGGAATTCCTGATGGATAAGATGCAGGGCACGAAGACGAATCAGGATTTCCTCCTCTCGATGAATCGATAACGCTCTCGGCCCATGTTGATATGAGGAGTCGCGTGTATGAAAGACGGAATTCATCCAGCCTATCGTAACGCCTGGGTCAGTTGCGCCTGCGGGTCCCGATTCAAGACCCGCACGACGGTGGGCGACCTCAAGGTAGATATCTGCTCCAGTTGCCACCCGTTCTTTACTGGCATGCAAAAGATCGTCGATACGGAAGGGCGTGTGGAACGGTTCAAGAAGAAGTACGCCAAGACATCCAAGTAGCTCGCCGATCGACCCCATGTGTGGTTCCCTTCCCCCGCGCGTAGGAGCGAGAATACCCTGTGGCCAACGTCCAGGTGGCAGACGGCAAGGAAGCTGCCTTACTTTCCAGGTGGGAGTCCGTCAAGTCTCGACATGACGAGCTCGTGCGTCAGCTTCAAGACGAGACCGTCCTCAGTCAGCCCGATCAAATCCGCAAACTGAATAAGGAACGGCTGGAGCTCGAAGAACTCGCTCGGTTATTCGATGCCCGCCAGGAATGTCTTCGCCAGCAGGGCGAGGCCGCGCAGCTCGCGGGCGATTCCTCGGCCGATTCGGAACTGCGCACCTTGGCCGAGCAAGAAGCGCAAGAACTCGACGCCCAGCGTCGGGCATTGGAGGAGCGCGCCTTCGAGTTGTTGGTACCCCGGGATCCGTGCGACGAGAAAAATATCGTCTTGGAGATTCGAGCTGGGACCGGGGGGGAAGAGGCGGGCCTGTTCGCGGGCGATCTCTTTCGTATGTACCAGCGCTACGCAGAACGCAAGCGCTTGCGAACGGAATTGGTCGACGCCGCCGGGACCGGAATCGGGGGGTATAAGGAAGTCATTCTCTTGATCGAAGGCAAAGGAGCCTACGGGTTCTTCAAGTATGAATCCGGGGTCCATCGCGTTCAGCGGGTGCCGGCGACCGAGGCGAGCGGCCGAATCCACACATCGGCCGTCACGGTGGCCGTCATGCCGGAAGTCGACGAGGTGGATGTGCACATCGACCCCAAGGATCTTCGCATCGACACCTTTTGTTCGTCCGGGGCCGGGGGACAAAGCGTCAACACGACCTACTCGGCCGTTCGCATCACACATATCCCGACCGGGGTGGTCGTGAGTTGTCAGGACGAACGCTCCCAGCTGAAGAATCGCACCAAGGCCATGCGCACGCTGCGGGTCCGCATCGTGGATGCCGAACGGGCCAAACAGGAGGCGGAGATCGCCCAGCACCGCAAGAACCAGGTCGGGTCCGGGGATCGGAGCGAGAAAATCCGAACCTACAACTTCCCTCAGAATCGAGTCACCGACCATCGGATCGGGTTGACCTTGCATCGATTGGATCAGGTGATGGAGGGCGACCTGGACGAGATCGTGGACGCACTGCGTGCGGCGCAGGCCCAAGCCGCCGCTGAGGCGCTATGAGGTCCGCTCCGTCGGCTGAAACCGCTCGCTGCGGAGACACCGTAGGAGCGGTATTGGCTCACGGGGTCCGCCTGTTGACCGACGCCGGGATCGAGACCGCTGCGCAGGAAGCTGTTTGGATTCTGGAGTCGGTCCTTTCACTCCGCCCGCTCGAATTGCGTCTCCACCCTGAGCGAAGCCTCCCCCCGGTCGATCGGGATCGCATCTTGGCACTTCTCGAGCGCCGTTCGGCCCGGGAGCCGTTGCAATATCTACTCGGCACGCAGGAATTTTTCGGCCGGAGCTTTCACGTGACCTCCGCCGTCCTGATTCCGCGGCCAGAAACCGAGCTGTTGATCCACGAGGTGCTGAGGCGAGCGCCCGTCGGACGGACGTGCTTGATCGCCGATATCGGCACGGGATCCGGTTGTCTCGCGGTCACGCTGGCTCTTCAGTTGCCCCAGTGCGGCATCCTCGCCGTGGATCGATCCTCGGATGCACTCGCGGTCGCCAAGCAGAATGCCGTCCGACACGGTGTATCCGATCGGATCCGCTGGTTTCAGGGCGATCTGTTCGACCCATTTCACGGGCTGGATCTCGAGGGCAGGGTCTCCGTAGTTGTCGCTAACCCTCCCTATATTCCAGACGGGGAATTGGATAGACTGCAGCCGGAGGTCCGGCGCTACGAGCCCCGACTGGCGTTAGCCGGTGGCCCCGACGGCGTGGATGTCCACCGCAACATCACTGTTCAGGCTCGCAACTACCTCGAGGCGGGGGGGATTCTTGTGATGGAGGTCGGAATTGGGCAGGCCGACCTCGTCGTTGAGGAACTGGCCCGCGCGGGCGGCTATTCGCCGGGTTGCGTGACGAAAGATGAGGCCGGGATCGGCCGGATGGTGACCGCGGTCCGCCTGCGGTAACAGAAGCGAGACCCCTATGGATCGGATGGTTATCACGGGAGGCATTCCTCTCAAGGGGGCGGTGAGGGCGAGCGGGGCCAAAAACGCCGCCCTTCCCATCCTGGCCTCCTCAATTCTCAGTAGCGATGATCTGGTGCTGTCCAACATGCCGGTTGTGGCCGATGTCATGACCATGCGGAAGCTACTTGGCATGCTGGGATGTTCGGTGACCAGCGCGGGCGATCGCCTCGTCGCCCGGTGCGACCAGGTGCATTCGACGGAGGCGCCGTACGACCTTGTTCGAACCATGCGGGCCTCGATTCTCGTCCTCGGCCCCCTCCTGGCTCGGTGGGGGGAGGCGACCGTGTCGCTGCCGGGAGGGTGCGCGATCGGCTCGCGGCCGGTGGACCTACATCTGGCTGGGCTGACCAAATTGGGCGCGGAGGTCTCGATCGAGCACGGGTATATCCGGGCGAGGGCCCGGCGCCTCACCGGCGCGCGGATCTATTGCGACGTGGCGACGGTGACGGGGACCGAAAACTTGATGATGGCCGCCTGTCTGGCCGAGGGGACGACGGTCATCGAAAATGCCGCTAAGGAACCGGAGATCGTCGATCTGGCCGCCTGCTTGGCGAAGCGCGGCGCCCAGCTCCAGGGGGCCGGAAGCGACGTCATCACGGTCCAGGGAGTCTCCGCGCTGCACGCGGCCGATCACGAGATAATCCCGGATCGAATCGAGGTGGGGACCTATCTGGTAGCCGGGGCCATCACCCGCGGTGATGTGTGCGTCGAGGCCTGCCGTCCACAGCATTTGGAAGCCGTGATTCAGAAGTTGCGCGAAGGCGGGATCGAGATTGACGAAGGCAAGGAGACGCTCCGAGTGCGCTGTCGAACGCGCCCCAAGGCGACGGATATCAAGACGGGGCCCCACCCGGCCTTTCCGACGGACATGCAGGCGCAGATGGTGGCCCTGATGTCGATTGCCGAGGGAACAAGCGTGGTGACAGAGACGATTTTCGAAAGCCGATTCATGCATGTGCAGGAGTTGCACCGTATGGGCGCGCGGGTCAAGGTGGAGGGGCACAATGCGGTGGTGACGGGAGTCGATCGGTTGACGGGGGCGCCCGTCATGGCATCGGACTTACGCGCCAGTGCGGGGCTCGTCCTGGCCGGGCTGGCGGCGGACGGGACAACGGAAATCTCGCGGATTTACCACCTCGATCGGGGGTACGAGCGGCTTGAACACAAACTGCGGAGTTTGGGGGCGAGCATCTGGCGACGGGCCGGCAGCGCCCCGGTGGCGATGGTGTGATGGGATGTTGACGATCGCGCTCTCAAAAGGAAAACTCCTGGGCCAAACGATCCCCTTGTTGGAGCGAGCCGGATACCCGACTCAGGGGTTGTCGGAGGAGACACGGCGGTTGGTCTTTACCTACCCGGAGCGGGGGGTGACGTTTCTCATCGTCCGGCCCAGCGACGTGCCGACCTATGTGGAGTATGGAGCGGCCGACGCCGGGGTGGTGGGCAAGGACGTGCTCATGGAACAGCACGTTGACGTCTACGAACCGGTCGACCTCAAGATCGGCGCCTGCCGGATTTCCGTGGCGGCCCTCCGAGGACAGGAGGTTCGAAGCCGTCTTTCCTCCAAGGTGCGTGTAGCGACCAAGTATCCGCGAATCACGGAAGGCTATTTTAACCGACAGGGGATTCCCGTCGAGATCATCAAGCTCTACGGGTCCATCGAGTTGGCGCCGGTGACGGGGCTGGCGGACCGCATCGTGGATCTGGTCGAAACCGGTAAGACGCTGAAGGCACACGACCTCGCGGAGGTGGAGACGATCGCACAGTCGACGGCCCGATTGATCGTCAATCGCGCCAGCCTGCGGCTCAAGCACCAAGCCGTGACGGTCCTCATTCAGTCGCTGCGCCGTGTCGGGGCATCCGGGAATGGGCGGGCTCCGAAGGTGGGGCGTCCGAGTGTGACCCGCCGAACGACACGCCGGACGCAGGAGGCCGCCCGATGAAGATTATTCATAGCACCGATCGCGGCTTCAAGGCCGCAGTGCAGAAGGTAGCTCGGCGCGGGCGGATGGATACCGGAAAGGTCGAGACGGCGGTCCGGGCCATTCTTCATGCCGTCGAACGTGGAGGGGACCGGGCCGTCCTCCGCTACGCCAAGAAATTCGACCGGGTGAGTTTGCGCCCCGAGCAGATGCGGGTGACCCCCGAGGAAACCAAAGAAGCCTACTACAAGATTCGCAAGGACGAAGGGGACGCTTTACGGCTGGCGGCGCAACGGGTCACGACCTTCCACGAACGGCAACGCACCAAGACCTGGATGTATCAGGATCAAGGAGCGACGCTGGGCCAGGTTGTCTTGCCGCTTGATGCGGTCGGGTTGTACGTACCGGGCGGCAAGGCCGTATATCCGTCGTCAGTACTCATGTCCGCCATTCCCGCCAAGGTGGCCGGAGTCCGTCGCGTGATCATGTGTACGCCGTCCGGGAAGGTGGGGATCAATCCCTATTTGCTGGTGGCCGCGGATATCGCCGGTGTCGACGAGGTCTATCGAATCGGCGGTGTGCAAGCGGTGGGTGCCATGGCCTACGGAACCGCGACCATTGCCCCGGTCGACAAGATCTTGGGGCCGGGCAACATCTACGTGGCCACGGCCAAGCGGTTGTTGTACGGAACGGTCGGGATCGACATGGTGGCAGGGCCAAGTGAACTATTGGTGTTGGCCGACGAGGCGGCGGACGCGGAATTGGTGGCGGCCGATCTGGTGTGCGAGGCGGAACATGACGAAGACGCCAAAGTGTGGCTCGTGACGCCGTCCGCCAAATTGGCCGGCGATGCCGCTCGGGCGGTGGCCGGCCGTGTGAAAAGCGCGGCGCGTGCGGCCATTCTCTCAAAGTCGATCGCGCGGCATGCGGCGGCCTTCGTGGTCGAATCGATGGAACAGGCCATCGACGTTGCCAATGAAATCGCGGCCGAGCACGTGGCCCTGTCGGTGGAACGGCCCTTCGATTTCCTGGAAAAGGTGCGGCATGCCGGGGCGCTCTTTCTCGGCCGTTACACGCCCCCGGCCGTGGCCGATTACCTCGCGGGCCCGAATCACGTGTTGCCGACCGGGGGCACGGCGCGGTTTTTCTCGGCTCTTTCCGTGAACGACTACGTCAAGATCGGCAACATCGTGGCCTATACCAAGGAAGAACTGCAGCGCGTTAGGGAGCCGTTGACGCGGCTCGCGCAGATGGAAGGGCTGGAGGCGCACGCCAAGTCCGCAGAAAGCAGGTTTTCATGAAAAAGAACGGAGGGGCATCCCGGCACGCGTCGATTCACCGCACCACGAAGGAGACCGACATTCGCGTCGAGTGGACTCTCGACGGGCGGGGGGAGGGCAAGATCGAGACGGGCATCCGGTTTTTCGATCACATGCTCGAGTTGCTGGCCAAGCACGGGTTCTTCGATCTGACCGTGTTGGCCAAGGGCGACCTCGATATCGACGAACATCACACCGTTGAGGACGTCGGCATTGTCATGGGAAAGGCGCTGCATCAGGCATTGGGTGAGAAGGCCGGGATCACGCGGTTCGGCTTTGCGTCGGCGCCGCTCGACGAAACCCTGGCGCATGTGACGGTTGATCTCAGCGGGCGGCCGTTCCTCGTGTACAACGTCGCGTTGCCGGATCGAAAGATCAAGGCTTTCGACCTGGGTCTGTTCGAGGATTTCTTCCAGGCTTTCGTCACTCACGGAGGGCTCAACCTTCACATCAACCTGGTGTACGGGCGAAACCCGCATCACATCATGGAAGCAATTTTCAAAGCCTTGGCCAAGGCGCTGGATCAGGCGACCATGCGGGAGGAACGTTTGGCCGGCAGAGTCCTTTCGACGAAAGGAATGCTGTAAGGGAACGACCGCATCCCGCCCTTCGCCCCGTGTGAGAGGGGGCAGACTCGTCACGAGTCTGCCCCCGTTTCGTTTTACGTCGGGTTCGCCGGCCTTCGGTGCCCGGCGAGGGAGTGGCAGGACGGCGCCCGTTGCGGTATTGTAACGCGCCCCACGATTGGCGGCATACACATGATCGCGATCATCGACTATGGGATGGGAAATCTGCGAAGCGTGCAGAAGGCCTTTGAAGCGGCTGGCCATGAGGCCCTCGTCACCCGATCCGCTCAGGTCATTCGTGACGCGAGGCAGGTGGTGTTGCCCGGGGTCGGGGCGTTCCCGGATTGCATGCGAAACCTCGAACACTACGACTTGGTCCAACCGGTCCGGCAGGCGATTCAATCGGGAAAGCCGTTCATGGGCATCTGTCTGGGCCTGCAATTGCTGTTCGCGGAAAGCGAAGAGTTCGGTGTCCACAAGGGGCTGGGAATTCTGCCGGGGAGGGTCGTTCGCTTTCCGTTCGGCGGCGTCGACCTGCCGACGGCGAGGGGAGCGCTGCGCGAAACGTTGAAAGTCCCTCACATGGGGTGGAACGACCTGACCGTCACCCGTCCGGCGCCGCCTCTCCAGGGTGTCGAGACCGGCACCTGCGTGTACTTCGTGCACTCCTACTACGTGATCCCCGACGATCCGGCGCTGGGGGCCACGATGACAACCTATGGAGTGTCGTTCGTCTCCAGCGTGTGGCGCGACAACATTTTTGCCTGCCAATTCCACCCGGAAAAAAGTCAAGCCGTCGGTTTGCTGATGATCAAGAATTTCGGCAACTGGCGATGAGGGACAGGATATTGAACGGAACATGGGTGTGGGCGCACGCAGGCCTGGCGGCGGTCCTCTTGATGGCCGTGGGGTGCGGTCCCACGAAAGTCACGACCGAGACGTCGCCCTATGCGGCGCGCTATCAGATTCGGACGCTGGCGGTGCTCCCCTTCGACACGCTCGATACGCCCCAGGCGGTCGTCAACGGGGCGCAGAACCTTCAGGTCCCGAGCGGAGTGAAGCGCTCGGATATCGCGATCGCGGTTCCGTCCGACACGCACGGGCGTCAGTGGCCCACGTCGGTCGTGGATCCGAAAGCGGGGGAGACGGTCACTCGGTTGGTCTGGGAACGGCTGGGCGCGCGGGCGGGCCTGTCGGTCAAGTCGTTGCAGGAGGCGTCCACTGCGGTGCGCGAAGCCGCAGGGATACCGAAAACCGGGAGGACGGGGGAGTTTGCCGCGGCGATGGGGAAGAAGTTGGGCGTCGATGGAGTGGTGACGGGCATCGTCCGAGTCTATCAGGAGCGGGTAGGCAGTCGGATCGGGGCGGAGTCCGCGGCCGTCGGGTTCGAGATGACGTTGACCGGTCTCGACGGGCGGACGCTCTGGGTCGGGAATTATTACGAAAAGCAGCGTCCCATGACGGAAGATCTGCAGGGCTTTTTCGAGCGGAGGGGGGCCTTCGTCACGGCCGCCGAACTGGCGGCCTATGGAGTGGACAAGGTGTTGCAGGATTTTCCCTACGGGCGGAACGAGTGACGAGAGAGGAGTCGACGCGGTGGTCGTATTTCCAGCAGTCGATGTGAAGGACGGGCGATGCGTGCGGCTCCGACAAGGTGATTTGGCGACCGAGACGGTGTATTCGGAGGACCCGGCCGGGATGGCCCGGACATGGGAGGCACAAGGGGCTCCGTGGCTGCATGTCGTCGACTTGAACGGCGCAGTGGACGGCCGTCCGGTGAATTTGACGACCATCGAGGCCATCCTCGCCTCCGTGCGGATGAAGGTGCAGGTGGGCGGCGGCATCCGATCGATCGAGACGGTACGGGAGTATCTGCGTGCCGGCGTGGAACGGGTCGTGGTGGGAACGGCGGCGCTGACCGATCGAGCGTTCCTGGAGGCGGCCTGCGCGGAATTTCCCCAGCGCATCGTCGTGGGCGTGGATGCGCGCAACGGACGCGTGGCGATCAAGGGGTGGAGGGCGGTGTCGGATGTGAACGCCATTGACCTCATAAAACAATTCAGCGGGTTGCCGGTGGCCGCCATGGTGTATACGGACATCGCGCGCGACGGGATGCTGCGCGGGCCGAACCTCGAGGCGCTTCACGAGGTGGTCGGTCAAGCCCCCTGTCCGGTCATTGCGAGCGGTGGGGTCACGCGGGTCGAAGATCTCATGGCCATCAAGGCGCTCGGACCGCGCGTGGAAGGCGCGATCGTCGGTAAGGCGCTGTACGACGGAAAGCTGCGCTACGCCGATGCCGCCAAAGCCGTAGCCTAGACCGAGTCTCTGATGCTGACCAAACGGATCATTCCCTGTCTGGACGTCAAGGACGGCCGTGTCGTCAAAGGAGTCAGTTTCGAGAATCTCCGGGACGCCGGCGATCCGGTGGAGGTGGCGCGGGCCTATGATCGGGAAGGCGCCGACGAGCTCTGCTTCCTCGATATCACCGCCTCACAGGAGGAGCGTAAAATCATTCTGGATGTCGTCTCGCGTACGGCCGAGCAGGTGTTCATGCCGCTCACGGTGGGCGGCGGGGTGCGCACACTCGAGGATATTCGTGCCCTCCTCTCGGCGGGTGCCGACAAGGTCAGCATCAATACCGCAGCAGTCGAGCGGCCCGAGTTCGTCAAGGAAGCGGCCGAGCGATTCGGGACGCAATGCATCGTCGTCGCGATCGATGCGAAGCGGAACGCGGCTCCGGCGCAAGGCTGGGGGGTCTTTACACACGGCGGTCGGCGGCCGACCGGCCTCGATGCGATCGACTGGGTCAGACGCATGGAACGATACGGTGCCGGAGAGATACTCCTGACCAGCATGGACCAGGACGGGCAGCAGACCGGGTACGATCTGGCGCTGACGGCGGCCGTGTCCGAGGCCGTCTCGATTCCGGTGATCGCGTCGGGAGGCGTGGGAACCTTGGAGCACCTCTACCAGGGCTTCGTCGCGGGCCACGCCGATGCCGTGCTCGCCGCCTCCATCTTCCATTATCGGACCCACACGATTCCGGAGGCCAAGGCGTATCTCCGTCTGAAAGGAGTGCCGATTCGTTAATGGATCTCTCTCGCCTTAGATTCGACCAGCAGGGCCTCATCCCCGCCGTCGTGCAGGATTGGCGCGACGGCTCCGTGCTGATGGTCGGCTTCATGAATCGGGACGCGCTCCAGAAGACTCTGGAGCGGAAAACCGTCCATTTTTGGAGCCGCTCCCGCCAGACGCTGTGGGAGAAGGGTGAAACCTCCGGGCACAAGTTGTTCCTCAAAGACCTCTTTGTCGATTGCGACGGCGACACGCTGCTCGTAAAGGCCGAACCGATCGGGCCGACCTGTCATACCGGTGCACCGAGCTGCTTTTTCACCAGGCTGGACGCGGGAGAGTCCCAAGGCCAGCCGTCGACCGACGCGAAGGGGGGAATCCTGGAGCGAATCGCTTCGACGATCCAAGAACGGCGCCATCACCCCCTTCCGGACTCCTACGTATCCAAGCTCTTGCAGGGCGATCCCGACCGTATCCTGAAAAAAATCGTCGAAGAGGCCGGCGAAGTGGTCTTGGGCGCCAAGAATCGCAATAGGGAGGAGATCGTCTACGAGACCGCAGATTTGATCTTCCACACCCTGGTGGCCCTGGGTGTGCATGATGTCCCTCTCGATGACGTGTATCGAGAGTTGGCCAAGCGACACGGGAAGTCCGGTCTGCGGACCGGCGAGGAAGGGAGGGCG
This sequence comes from Candidatus Inralta sp., assembly GCA_039794185.1. Lineage (GTDB taxonomy): Bacteria > Nitrospirota > Nitrospiria > Nitrospirales > Nitrospiraceae > BQWY01. The sequence goes on from JBDIVW010000026.1 coordinate 11,762, forward strand.
TCGTGACGGACTGTTTGTTCTGCCGCATCGCGGCGGGGACCATTCCGGCCAAGGTGATCTATCAGGACGAAGAGACCCTCGCGTTTGAGGACATTCACCCGCAGGCACCCGCCCACGTCTTGGTCATCCCCAGGCGACATGTGGTCTCCGTCGATGAGTGCGGAGAACCCGACCGGACCATGCTCGGCACGATCCTGCTGGCCTGCGCCAAGGTCGCGAAACTCAAGGGACTTCCCCAGCGCGGCTACCGGATCGTGACAAATACGGGACCGGATGCCGGTCAATCGGTCTTCCATGTACATTTCCATGTGTTGGGCGGGCGTCCCATGGCGTGGCCCCCGGGCTGAAACGCGGCCTAAGTCATTGACAGTCTTCAAATCCATCTGTTAGTCTGACCGGTCAACTCTTCCCTGCTTCAATACCGCAATACGAGTCGCGCGGTCGTCGTGCCCGACTGTGACTGCGTTGAAAGGGTATCCGTCCCTTGAGCCGTGGCCTCATTTCAGAGACCATTCTGAACCAGATCAAGGAGCGCCTCGATATCGTCGACCTCGTGTCCGGTCATGTGACGCTCGCTAGAACCGGTCAGAACCTCAAGGCACGCTGTCCCTTCCACGACGAGCGCACCCCCTCGTTCACCGTAAGCCCGTCCAAGCAGCTCTTTCATTGTTTCGGGTGCGGTGCGAGCGGCGATGCCGTCACCTTTTTCATGAGGGTCTCCGGGCTGTCGTTTCCCGAGGCGATCAGGGAGTTGGGGCGGCGGGTAGGGGTCGAGGTGCCCGACGCCCGCAGCCCTGAAGAGGATCGCGAGGCGCAGCTTCGCCGGCGGCTTGAGGAAGTGAACGAGGCGGCTCGAACCTACTTCATGGAGACGCTCCAGGACGAGTTGTCCGGTAAGTCCGCGCGCGAGTATCTACGCAACCGCGGCATCGAGTCACCGGCCGCCGCGCAGTTTCAGATCGGGTATGCCGTCCCGGATTGGGAGCGGCTCGTTCGCGCACTGACCGCGAAAGGGTATACGGCGACAGAATTGGTCCAGGCCGGGCTGGCCGCCCCGCGCAACCAGGTGCCGGGTGGCGCCTCTGCTTCGGGCCACTATGATCAGTTTCGCGGGCGAGTGATGTTCCCCATCCGGGATCTTCGCCGGCGTGTGGTTGGCTTCGGCGGGAGAGTCATCGGGGAAGGTGAGCCCAAATACCTGAATTCGCGTGATACGCCGCTGTTCAAGAAGGGCCACACGCTCTATGCCTTGGATCTCGCGTACGAATCCGCGAGCCGGCTCGATCAACTCATCATCGTCGAAGGGTACTTCGACGTCATTGCGTTGCACCAGGCGGGCATTCAGAACGTCGTGGCGACCCTCGGGACTGCGCTGACCCCCGAGCATATCCGCACCGCGCGCCGGTATGTGAATCAGATGGTGTTGCTCTTCGATCCGGACGCCGCGGGCGTCCGTGCGGCATTGCGGACGTTGGACTTGTTCGTCGATAGCGGTCTGGCGGTCACGGTGATGAGTCTGCCGGAAGGAGAGGATCCGGACACGTTCGTGCGGACGCGCGGCGCAGAGGCCTTTCGCGCACTCCAGCGGGAGGCGCCGAGCCTATGGGACTTCGCTATGGAGCAGAGCCTGCGGACCGCGGACTCCGGGAGGCTGGAGGACAAGGTTCGTTGCGCGGATGCGGTCCTTCAGATCGTCAACAAGATCAGCCACCCCATCGAACGGGACGAACGGCTGCGCAAGGTGGCTGAGCGATTGGGGATCAAGGAAAGCCGGTTGAAAGAGCGTTCGGAGATTTTAAAATCGGCCCGGGCCGGCAAAGCCACCTCGGAGGTCGGGCGTACGGCCGCGATGGCGACGAAAGCCGGCAACCCGGAGGAGCGGGAGTTGGTCCATCTGTTGCTGCAAGGGCATTTGACGGATGCCGATGCCGCCAGATTGCGGGAGGACGCCTTTACGGTTCCCGCGCATCGCCGCATCGTCGAGGCCGCCCTGCGGCATCGCGGGGCGGACGGACGAATCCTGTTGCGGCCGATCCTGGACGAATTGGTCCAGGATCCCGTGGCCGGGACGCTTGCCGCCGAACTGTCGTTGCTTGAACGGTTCGACGACGACGTGCGCGCGTCCGTGCAGGGGTGTTTCGAAACGCTGGAGCGGCGGCGCCGGGAAGCGACGTTGGCGGAGTTGGTGAAGCAATTGAAAGAGGCAAGCCGGGCGGGGCGGGTTGACGAGGTCCACCTGCTGAATGCACGGGTGAATGCATTGCGAATCGAAAAGGCGGCCGGGCGAGCGTAAGCAAGGCGGAACGCGGGCGGCAAGGAGTTCCTATGGCGAAACAAGAGTTTATGGTCGAGGTCAAGAAGCTGATCGCGTTGGGCAAAGAAAAGGGGTTTCTGACTTACGAGGACATCAACAATACCCTGGCGGCCGAAACGGTCTCGACGGAGCAACTGAATACGCTGGTCAGCATGTTCGGCGAGATGGATATCGACATCGTCGAATCGGCCGATACCCAGCGTGCCGCGAAGCCCGCTGACGTCAAGGAGAGCGAGGACGAAGAGGAAGGCGAAAGCGGCGACGACAACGAGCGGGAAATTGACCTGACCCCAGGTGCGCTCAGCCGCACCGACGATCCGGTCCGGCTGTACCTGAAGGAGATGGGCAGTGTGGCGCTGCTCAGCCGCGAGGGCGAAATCGAAATCGCCAAACGGATCGAAGAAGGCAAGCTGGAAATCGCCTCGATCGTCTACGGGCTGCCGATGACGATCGAATTCATCCTGGCCCTGCGGGAGCAACTCAAGGCCGACAAGATCAAGGTCCGGGAAATCGTGCCTGTCGCCGAAGAGGAAGTCGAGGAAGAGGAAGAGGGGGAGCGGGACGACACCGAGCTGCGCATCCGGACCCTGGAGGCCCTCAACGAAGTACGCAAGATCTCGACCGCCTACCGCATGTACTACGCCAAATGCCGGCAGGTCAGCGGCGATACCGCGAAGCTCAAGCAGGCCAAGAAACAGCTTGAGACGGTGCGGATCCAGATGGTCGAGAAGATCGAGGCGGTCAACCTCCACACCGTGCTGAAGGACCGCATGGTGCAGCGCGTGCGGGACATTGCGGCGCAGATTCGAATGGCCGAACGGGAGGTGTCCCATTGTCAGCGGCGCCTTGGTGTCGGGGGAGAGGCCGGTCAAGAGTTGCTGCGTAAGGCGTCCCGCAGCCGGCCGGATTTTCTCCTCGTTCGCCGGAAGACGGGGTTGTCCGAGGAGGCGCTGACGGACATCAAGAAGGTCTACCTGGCCGCCAAGGGGCGCATTCGTCAGATCGAGACCGAGGAAGCGCTGGTGTCGGCGGACGAAATCAAGGACGCCGTCAAGCATCTCGATCAGTCCGAGGAGAAGGTCAAACGGGGCAAGGCGGAATTGGTCGAGGCCAACCTCCGGCTGGTCGTCAGCATCGCGAAGAAATACACTAACCGCGGGCTTCAGTTCCTCGATTTGATCCAAGAGGGGAATATCGGGCTGATGAAGGCGGTGGACAAGTTCGAATACCGCCGGGGCTACAAGTTCAGCACTTACGCGACCTGGTGGATCCGCCAGGCCATTACCCGGGCGATCGCCGATCAGGCTCGTACCATTCGGATCCCCGTTCATATGATCGAGACCATCAACAAACTGATCCGCACGTCGCGCCATCTGGTCCAAAAGCTCGGGCGGGAGCCGTTGCCGGAGGAGATTGCCGAGCGGATGGACATGCCGCTGGACAAGGTCAGAAAGATTCTGAAGATCGCTCGGGAACCGATTTCGCTGGAGACGCCGATCGGGGAGGAAGAGGACAGCCATCTGGGCGACTTTATCGAAGATAAGAAGGCCGTCTCTCCCCTTGAAGCGGCCATTCGGTATGACTTACAACGGCAGATCAACAGTGCGCTCGAAACTTTGACCCCGCGCGAGGAGAAGGTCTTGCGGAAGCGGTTCGGAATCGGCGAGGCGACCGACCACACCTTGGAGGAAGTCGGGCAAGACTTCGAGGTGACGCGGGAACGCATTCGCCAGATCGAGGCCAAAGCGCTGCGGAAGCTCCGGCATCCGAGCCGGAGCAAGAAACTGCGCAGCTTCGTGGAGAGTCTGTAGGTCGGGCGCGACACGGCCGTGTCCACGGGGACTGGGCCCATAGCTCAGGTGGTCAGAGCGGCTGACTCATAATCAGCTGGTCCTAGGTTCGAGTCCTAGTGGGCCCACCACGGGCGCGGTGTTCTCTCGGTGGTATGCTGCTTGCTTCTCACGTGCGGTGCCGGATCAGCTCCGACGTAGGTATGCGGTGAATCCTCATCTTCCCCGTCTGATCGAATTGCAGGCATTGGATCTGCGCATGGCGGAAATCACTGTGCAACGCCGCCAGATGCCGGAGCGTCTCGAAGCCGCGCAACGGCCGCTCCGTGCGGCTATGGACGCACACAAGGAAGCCGCCGTCGTCGTCGAGTCACTGACCAAGGAGCGGAAGGGATTCGAGAGAGAGTTGGAGACACACGAAGCGCACATCGAGAAAATGAAGGGGCGGACGGCTGAGATCAAGACGAATAAGGAGTATCAGGCGCACTTATTCGAAATTGAGTTGGCCAGCAAGAAGAAAGGCGAGATCGAGGAGCGGATTCTCGGCGTCATGGAGCAGATCGATTCCGTCCAGCAACGCCTCAAAGAGGCGCAGGCGAAGGTGGGCGAAGCCGAACGCGCGTTTGCGCAGGAGAAACAGAGCATCTCAGAGCAGGAAGCCAGGTTGGCGGCGGAGTTGCTCGAGTTGGAAGCCCGCCATGAGGCGGCTACCAAAGACTTGCCACCCGACCTGCTGGGGCGGTACATGAAACTCAAGACCCAGCGGAAGGAACGGGCGCTGGCCGCGCTTCGTGCCGGTATCTGCCAAGGCTGTCGGCTCCAGTTGCCTCCGCAATTGGTCGCGGAAGTGAAGCGCTCGGACGAACTACAGACCTGCGGGTATTGTCACCGCATCTTGTACTGGGAAGGGGAACTGCCAACGGAAGTTCCGGCCGCCATGCGCGCGAGTCAGGATCACGACGACGAAGTCGGCGAGTCCGTCTGAGTGGACGGCAGGTCCTGAAGAACGGCCTTCGTCGTTTTGAAGTGGAGTTTGGCGACCTTCCCGAGTCCCTCCCGCCCTTGCTTGAGCGCCACCATCCGCCCCGCCATTTCGACCGCCGGTGACGCGCCTTTGGGGAGGGTCGTCCCCACCTCGTGAGACAGGCGAGCCAGACGGGTCAGAAATTCGGCGCGAGCCAGGATAGAGGCTGCAGCCACCGCGAGATCGGCTTCCGCGCGGGGCTGTTGCACCAGGCGAACCTGACGCCCCTTTTGCATCAGGGCCTGGAGCACGAACCGCTCGTCTCCGAACTGGTCGGCGATGGCCAGTCCACAGGGGACCCGTTCCAACAGATTTTCGAGCGCCCGGGCATGCCCCCAAGCCAGCAGGCGATTGAGGTTCCTCATCTTGGTGTACAGCCGGTTGTAACTCTCCGGGCTGATCGCCACCAGGTGGTGGGGACACACCGTCCGGAGGTCCTTCGCCAATTCCAGAACGCGACCGTCGGAGATCCTCTTACTGTCACGGACCTGCAAGAGCTTGAGTTCCGGCTCGATCGTTGCGTCCACGTATGCAGCGGCGATCACGAGTGGGCCGAAATAATCCCCCTTCCCGGATTCGTCAGTGCCGATCCGTGGGATCGAGGCGAAGGTTGGCGGCGGAGCCCCGGCGTTCACGGGCGTGCGCTTGAAGGGGTCATCGCGGTTCGCGTACTCTAGCAAACGGGCGACGGAGGGTCAATTTTACATAGGTCCCCGTGGGCTTCTCACACCATAAAGACAAGGAGTCGGACCGGTGAACAGGAAGCGACCGGCGCGACCAACTCACAAGACATTGGCCATGTTGATTGCGGCATGGATGTGGCTGGTCCTGCTCAGTGGCTGCGCGACCAACCCCTATACGGACCGCCGGCAACTGCTGATGGTGTCGGCCGGCCAGGAGATGCAACTTGGGGCCCAGGCCTATCAGCAAGTCCTGAGCGATCCGAACAACAAGATGTCCAGCGATCCGCGAGAGGTCGAGCCGGTCAAACGGGTCGCCGCGCGCGTCATCGAAGCCGCGAAGAAATCGAAGTACGCCGAGCTGGCCAATCAATTCGAGTGGGAAGTGAGCGTGATCAAGGACGACAAGACCTTGAACGCCTTCGCGCTGCCCGGCGGGAAAATCGCCGTCTATACGGGGATCTTCCGCGCGGCCAAGAATGAGGCCGGGCTGGCCGCGATCATGGGGCACGAGGTGGTGCATGCCTTGGCGCGACACGGCGGCGAGCGGATGAGCCAGAACGTGCTCACCCAGGGGCTCTTGACCGTCGCGAACGTGGGACTGGCCGTCGTCGGCGCCGACCCGATCGCCACGCAGGGCGCAATGGCCGCCTTGGGAGCCGGAGCGCAGTTCGGCGTCCTGCTGCCGTTCAGTCGCAAGCACGAATCGGAGGCGGACTACATCGGCCTTCTCCTGGCGGCCGAGGCCGGCTACGATCCGCGAGAGGCGATCCGTGTGTGGGAGCGCATGGATCAGCTTTCGGGGGGCGAGGGGCCACCGGAGTTCGTCTCTACCCATCCTGGCCACGACACGCGTATTGAGCAATTGCAGGAATGGATGCCCGAGGCGATGTCCAAGTACCCGACGAACGGCCTCGGGCTCGGAGCCGAACTCCCCCAGATCACCTCTCCATAATCGAGATGGTAGGGCACGCGCATCGCCCTGGCGCTCTCGCCTCTCGATGTCCAGGGTTGGACCCTCATGCTCCGCGCCGAGGCATTCCGCTTCCGTTGATGGATGAATCGATCGTTGCGGCAATCGTGTTCCATCGTGATCCGCCCACACGCCGCCTCGCGGGGTTGGGCCACTCTGCCTCCTGCACGTGGCCGACGTCTGCGGGGAGCGCCCCTGCGCTCGGATGAAAGTGACGGGCTGAGCCGTGCGTATGTTCCGCAGGCCGCGGATTCGGCCGGCGACGTGGAGCGAGCCGTGTCGGCGCTCTTCGTAAGGCCGTGAGAACCGGATTTCTCGTAGGTATTATCATCTCCCTGTTCTCGGGCGACTGTATCCTTCCAGCATTACGATCGATCTAAACAGATACACCTGTATCGTGGCGGACTGGACGCATTGTGCCAGCCTGCGGAAAAGAGTAGGATCTGTGCCCAAGGGGAGCGGCAGGCCCCTTGCAGATCAGCGAACGCGGTGCTTTCGGGTTGTGCGCCACCACGGCTCCCGCCGGATGTGCGATCGCTATCGATATGACTGCGCCGTCGCTCCAGTTGAACCGCCCGCGTTGGTCTCGTGCTTGCGCCACATGGGCAAGGCAGGCTCAGGGCAAGCTCTCAGGCGGGCCGTGCCACCTGAGAGCCGTGAACTCATGGCTCGCAAGCCTCGGACTCGGGGCGTATACGGCCCCACTTCTCCAGTCACACGCCACCACCATTCACGATCCGGGACGAGGCGCGCGTCGCCTCGGGCGATCAGGGCCTCTGTCACCAGGGCAGCATATGCGTCTGTCGCGCACGCGGCTGCCGTGCCGGGGCCAGGGAAGGAGCTGACCTATGGGACCGATGCGATCGGGGCTCGTCATCGGAATTGGACTCGCGCTGCTAATCGGACTGGCCGCCCCGCGGATCGATTCGGCGCTGGCGAGGGCCAACGGACATCCCTCGCCGGCTTTTCAATACGGACCCCACTCACTCACCGATGCCGAACGTGTCGGTGCCGCCATTTGGTTCAATGCCACCGCCGGCAATGCCAGATTTTTCACGTACGTGTATCCGCAACGGCTGGGGGTGATGATCGACTGGTACCGCGTGCTCCGAAGCGAGGCGAGAGACGAGCGGTTCTATCGATGGGGGCTCATCAATGATCCCGATTGCTGCCGTCCCGGCGACCCGAAGTGTCCCGCCAAGAGCTATGAGGAAACTTACGGATTCGACTACTGCCCGGGAGATGAGGCATTGCTGAAATTTGTCGGGAAGACCGGTTATCGCGATCCGGCGTGCGATCTGAAAGATGCCGCCCTGGAGCCGGACGATCCGCACGGCCCGAAAGACCAGCGGCAGTCGGCCTGCGATCTGGAATTCGGTACGTCGACCGGCGCTCTCGGGCTCAGAAAATTCCCCAATCCAAAATTCGACAGGGAGGCATGGCGCCGGGTGAACAACGGCGGGTTCGGAAGCTGGGACGGCTATACGGCGAAGGTGGTTCCCCGTAACGACCGGGAGGCCCCGGCCAAGAGCCGTTTGTTCGACGGGTCGATCGAACCGCCCTATCGTATCGGCATGTCCTGCGGCGCCTGCCATATTGCCTTCGATCCGCTGCATCCGCCCGCGGATCCGGTGCATCCGAAATGGGAAAACCTGTCGGGGACCGTCGGCAACCAATACGGGCGCTTCGCGCAGATTCTCGGATCGGGGATGGCCCTCAACACCATCGAGTACCAAATCTACGCCCATGCGCGTCCCGGAACGGTCGATACCTCCGCGATCCCCAACGACCAGATCAATAATGCCGGGACGATGAACGCGATCATCAACCTGGCGAAGCGACCCGTGTTCGAGGAGGACATCATCAAATGGCGCAAGGCCACGCAATGTCCGGCGGGCGCGGATGAGCGCACCTGCTGGTGCGAGCCGGGTCGGGACGGGAAATGCTGGCAACGGGGGCGGAAGACGGAACGGGTCCATCATATTCTGAAGGGCGGAGAAGACAGTATCGGCGCGCTCGAAGCCATCCAACGGGTGTATTTCAATATCGGCAGTTGCTCGGAGGAGGCGTGGGTCAATCACCTGACGGACTTGCGCCAGCTCGATCCCACCTTGCGCGGGTACGGCCAGACGCCGTTTGATATCGGGCAGGCGCGGCGTGATTGTGCTCAGTTCAGGGCCATCGAGGACCGGCTTGGCGCGGTGTTGAAGTTTCTGATGACGGGCGCCCCTGCCGACTTCTTTAAAGCGCGGAGACTGAAAGACCATCGAGAGCTGGTCCGGCAGTTGGACCGGGAGTTCGGCAAAGGAGCGGTCGAGCGAGGGAGGGTCGTCTTTGCGCAATCTTGTGCGCGCTGCCACTCGAGCCAAAGTGAACCCTTTGAGACCAGGGATTTCCGCGAGGTTTCCAGGGATCCACAGGAGAAAGGGATGCGCGTCGATTGGCTGGGAAACGACCGTCTGGTGCCGGTCACTGAAATCGGAACCAATCGGTCGCGGGCGCTGCATTCCAATCACATGAAGGGACGCGTGTGGGAAGAATATGGCTCGGAAACGTTGCGGGCGAAGCCAGGCGACCCGAATCTCAAGGAGCCGTCGGATGGCGGCCGCGGGTACTACCGCAATATTTCACTGCTCAGCCTCTGGGCGTATGCGCCGTTCATGCACAATAACGCGATCGGGCCGGAAGTCTGCGGTGGAGGGCCGGACGAGCACTACCACTCTCCGTACGTGGATTCCAGCGGCAAGCCTCTGGCAAACCCGCCGCCCTGTTGGGTCTTCGATCCAAGCGTCGAGGGCCGGTACAAACTCTTTAAGGCGTCGATGAAAGCTCTGCTCAATCCGACTCAGCGCACTCCGAAGATCACCGGGTTCAACACCGAGGTGACACTGCGGCTGTTCCCGAAGCTGGGAGACGGGGCTGTCGAGCGTTTCGTGGACACGGCGGTCCGATTTCCAGTCGGAACGCCGGCCGCACGTATCGGGAACTTCCGGCACAAGGAGTTGGCGGAGGACGTGGTGACGGCGCGGGTGGATTTCAAGAAGTTACAGGCCAAATACGCGGCACGCTACGGTCCGGAACGGGGCGAGCAGGTGGCGAAGATGATTCGGGAGAAAGGCGAAGCGTTGCTGGCGAAGCCCGGCGCGGCGTTGGAGATCGGAGGAGAATTGCGGGAGATTTACAGCAATAGCTTGGCCCTGGTCGAAAACGGTGGGCATCGATTCGGCGAGGATCTCTCGGATTCGGACAAAGACGCTCTCACGGCGTTCCTGGCGACCCTATGACCACCACGATTTCTGGCAGGTGATGACCATGACACGAGCATATCCGGTGGCGTTGGGGCTGTTGCTGATGGGCGCGGCGGCGCTTTTGGGCTGTCCTCGCAGCGAAGAGCCTCCGCCGATTCCGTTTGCGCACACTGGGGAGCGGTATGACGAGAAAGTGGATTTTGCGCGGTTGGAGCACGAGTTGCCGCTCGCGCCGGGCGACCGCATGAAGATCACGCCGGAGAATTTGAAGGGCGCGACGCAAGAGCAGGTGGATCAAATCTATGCCCGGCTGACGGCGGGACCCATCCCGGACGGTGTGTATGATGGAAGCATGTTCTTCCCGAAGGGAACCAGTGAACGAGCGCGCGTGGCCGAGATTGCTGGAGGCGGAATCAAGGGTTTTGTGGTGGATCTGAAAGCCGCCAAGTTGGAACGCCTCGGCGAGGTCGTCTGGAAAGGGAAGGTGTTCGATCGTGACCATCGGGTGCTGCGGAATCGCATTCAGGATCTCACGATTCTCAAACCGCTGGTAGGCCCCGACATCCGGACCATCCAAAAACTGGAGATCGACGGCAAGGACACCTGGCTCCTCTTCCCGGCGAAGTTGTATTGCGGACAGAGCTTGTTGGACGGTCGGCGCGAATCCATCATCATCGACTATGCGTTCACGGACGACCTGCCCGGTTATCGCGAAAAGCCGGACATCTTGGCCGGGCGCGAGGGGTTGGACATTCGCGATGAGATTCGGATGATCCGCCCGGGCTTCTATCTGGGGCGCGCGTACATGAAGAAGGTGTTCATGCTGAATTTCGCGCTCTACAACAAGGATGTCGCGGAAAAGGAGACTCCGGCGTTCATCTCCTCCGGCCTCCTGAACGAAGACTGTTGGGTCGGGCCACAGCGTCTCGCGGCGAGGGCCAAATAGGCGCTCCGGACGTTCTGGCCCACTGCGGGTGAATCGGGCGGACGCGCGTCTGCGGCCGGATGGAGGGAGTCGTTGGGGTTTGGTCGCAATCCTGCGCTCGGCGGGGTGAGCATTCGCGTCGTTTCACGGGGCCGTGTCCCGAGTCGGACGGATCTCGGGCTTGCCTGGGGGCTGACGATGATCTTGGGCGGCGTCTCGGCCTGCGAGCGTGGCGATCCAGCGAGGCCGATCCAGTCCGGGCCCGTTGCAAGCGGTCCGGCATGGGTAGTCGATCCGGCTGCGTCTGGACCCACCCTGCCGCCGGTTGGTCGATCGCTCTTCGATCACCTGGTCGTCTCGGTGAAGGACGGGAGGCGCTCCCATGACGTGCCCTTCCCGCTCGCGGCTCTGCTGAGCAAGATCGAGCAGCGGGCAAGCGGCGCTGGCGCCTCGTTGCCGCTCAAGCGACTCCTGCTTCCTGTGAATCGCTCGCTGCAGCGTCGCGCGGCCGAGGGCCGATTTTTCGCCTACCCCCGGGCCGTGGCGGCCGCCGACATGGAGCCGCCTCTGGAATCAGGAGTCTCGGCGCCCGTCCTGACCGACCGTCTGTTCATCGGATATCACGAAAAGGCCGGCGTCCTCGAGGTCATCAGCTACAACGAAGAGGCCGGCCGGTTCGAATTCCAGGTGGTGAGGGACTATCGCGAGGGCGGACAGCCCTCCGTACGCTATGCCAATCGCGCACTGTGCACGTCCTGCCACCAAAATCAGAGCCCGATTTTCTCCCGTCCCTTGTGGGAGGAAACGAACGCCAACCCCAAGGTCGCGGCGCTGCTCGGTGTGCAACGGGACGACTTTTACGGATTCCCGGTTCGCGTCGGCATCGGGGTCTCGCAAGCGTTTGATGAGGCGACCGACCGGGCCAATGAGTTCGCGGCCACGCAGTGGCTGTGGCAGGAAGCGTGCGAACGGCCGGCCTCCCCTGCGGAGTCCATCGAGTGTCGCGCACACCTCACTCGCTTCTTCCTGCAGTATCTGTTATCCGGGCGTCGCGCGTTCGACTGGCGACCCCCGGCCTTCTCCGAGCGATTCGCGCCGTCGTTGGTCGCCGTGTGGAATCGGCGCTGGCCCGATGGGATTGCGATTCCCGACCCCGACATTCCCAACCGCGATCCTTTCACCCTCGTCCCGGTGTCGACGTTTCCGGGACTCACCCCGTTGGAAGCCGGGAGCTTGGAAGGAGGCGGGACGCGCTTACGCCGATACGGCCGATACGAGCCGACGACCTTTCGGGAGCCGCTACGGTGGTGGCGCCCGCCGGCGACCAACCTGGAATTCGAATCGGTGCTGGTCGGTCTGGCGAGGTTCGTGACGCAGGCCGACGTGGTCCGGTTGGACAGGGTCTTATCGGATCGCGCGGCCCAGGTGGCGGTGCCGAGCCGGGCATATGAGGCCCCCTGTCTGGTGGATCAGACCCAGTCCGGTGCCGCAACCGTCCGACTCCGGCTCCGCTGCTCGCCGGTCGACTCGCGCGCCTTGCCGGCGAACCCATCGAACGTGTCGATGGCCGCTGAGATGGGACCGGACGCCTTGGCATTCGACGCCGAGATCGCGGTGCGTCATGGGCGTGTTCTCGGCGGATGGATCGAGAGACTTACCTTTCATGCGGATGACGCTCGTGAGCGGTTCCTGAGGGTGAGGGTTCGGGGCGGGTTGCTGAAGGTTTCCGGCCTTCGCCGAACGCTGAGACTCGATCTCGTCGATGAGACCGGCCGGATTCGCGCGCGGACCGCCGCCGGTGATGCGGTCGAGAAACTCCGTATCGAATGGTTCGCCTCCCTACGCGGTGTGGAGAGCCGCCAGGGAACGGCCATGGCGGTCGTCCGAATGGAAGGGGCCCTGCTCGATTCGGCCGTGGCCGCCATGGAGCAGGCGACTCGGCAGGGCCAGTCCGACGTGTTTGCAAAACGACCGTTTCGGCGGGTTCGACTGTTGACGGATCTCGATCACCATTTGGCCGCCGAGGAGATCGAACGATGCTGCCTCGAGGATATCGGGTTCCCTGCGCCCCTGGAAGATCTGGAGGGAGGCGGCCACGGGATTGCGGGGCAGGAGGCCGGGCGGTCCGGAGCCGGTCCCGCCCACTTGTTCCACCGGTATTGCGCGGCGTGCCATCACGGCGAGGATGTGTTCCCACCGAACTTCCTCCACGGAACCCCGTCGGAGGTGGAGGCAAACCTCCGTCACTGCGCCGAACGGATTGCCTATCGTTTGGGCATGTGGACAGTCTCCGAGACGAAGCGCGAGGAGGCGCCCATGCCGCCTGCCACGGAGGTGCTTCGCCATGGCGTCCTGTTGGAGGCGTGGACGAGCCAGCGGGACTATCGAGCCCTTGTCGCGTGGGTGGCGCGATGGCTCAGGGATCGGCCCGGCACCCACGTTCAGCAGGACGTTTTGCTGTCGCGCGACTACGATGGCCTCCGGGCCTGCATGCCGGACCGAGTGAGTGAAAGGGGAGACGGTGAAAGGGAACGGACGGGGCCCTGTCGAGCCTCGAAGATCTCAACCGTGACGGAGTGCACGCGACCATGAGCGCGGGACCGGGATGGCGAGCAGGTTGGAAACTGGTTTTGTTCCTCGCCTTGGTCGCGGTGATTTACACCGGTGTATCATTGGTCGTGCGATTCACCCAGGATGAGCCGGTTCGATACGACGACGACGAGGAACATTTCAAATACGGCTCGCTGGGGGGCGAGCGGGAGGCGGGGTTTCCCTATTGGGTCTGGAAGGTGCTGCCGAAGGTCTGCGCGGACCATCTGCCGGGCGGGGCTCGATACCCGAATCGGGAATATGCGGCGCTGGGCTTTCTCTACGAAGGTGAAAGGGATTTGCCGGTCGGGGTGTCCAAACGCCGGCATTTGGGGATCGATCGCGTCTTTCTGAATTGCGCCGCCTGCCATGCGAGTACGGTCCGGGAGACGCCCATGAGTGTGCCGCTCGTGTATACCGGCATGCCGGCGCATCGGCTCGACTTGATGGCCTTCGAGCGTTTTCTCTTCGATTGTGCCAAGGACGCGAGATTCACACCCGATCTCATCATCCCGGCGATCCAGGAAGCCGGAGGCGAACTGGGTCTGTTGGACCAATTCGTCGTCTATCCGATGGCGGTGCATCTCATGCGGGCGCGGCTGGTGATGCTCGACCGCCGATTCGCCTTCATGCTCGACAAGGGTCCCGAGCGGGAATGGGGACCGGGGCGAGTCGACACCTTCGCCTTTGCCAAGGCCCTGCTGAATTTCAGAATGGACAACGTGCCGGAGCGGGAAAACATCGGCGTCGTCGATTTTCCATCCATTTGGCTGCAGGAACCGCGCAAAGGGATGCATCTGCATTGGGACGGGAACAACACGAGCATGGAAGAGCGGAATCGCAGCGCTGCGTTCGGCTCGGGCGCCACCCCGCCCACGCTCGATCGTATCGCCATGAAACGGGTCGAACAGTGGCTCCTGGCCCGAGCGCCGCCGGCGTACCCATTCTCCATCGATCGGACGCTGGCGGCCAAGGGTGCGCCGATCTATCGGAAATGGTGCTCCGGCTGCCACGGCGCAAGCGGGCGCGATTTCAGCGGGCAGGCGGTCGGAACAGTGGTGCCGATCGCCGGCATTCGCACCGATCGCTATCGGCTCGATTCCTATACGTACGAGCTGCCGGTCAACCAGAACCTGCTCTACGCGGGGACCGACGATCCGACCGAGCGATTCTCTCATTTTCGCAAGACCAACGGATACGCCAACCTGCCGCTCGACGGCATCTGGTTGCGCGCCCCGTATCTACACAACGGATCGGTCCCGACTCTCCGGGATCTCTTGGAGCCCCGGAGCAGGCGGCCGGCTCGATTCTTTCGAGGCAACGACGTGTACGATCAGCGGAAGGTCGGATTCGTGCACACGGAGGCGGAGGGGAACGGACAATCGTATTTCCTGTTCAATACGGCCGATGACAAGGATCGGTCCCTGCCGGGCAACGGGCGAGAGGGTCATGAAGGCGCCGCCTACGGGGCCGATTTGCCGGCTGACGACAAGTGGGCGTTGGTGGAGTACTTGAAGACGTTCTAGCGCGGTCCGGAGCAGAGGTGGGAGGCGGGCCATGTACGAGGACATATCGCGCAAGAAGCGAAAATTGACGGCAGTCCTCCTTCTCGTGCTGGTCCTCGGGATCGCCGGGGCAGCAGTCGGCTGGTATAAGTTCTTCCGCGACGAGGGCATCCCGGAATGGATCACCAAGGATCCGGACATGCGCTTCAAGTACGGTTCGATCGGGGCCGAGCACGAGGCCGGCATTCCCTACTGGATTTGGTACGTCATCCCGCGAGTCTTCCCGGATAAGTTTCCGGGTTCCGGGGGCTATGCCTCCCTCGGGGTGCTCTGGGAGGAGGGGCAAGAGATGCCGATCGGCTTTACCAAGCGGGTCATCGGCTTTCCCCGTGTCGCCAATACCTGCGCGTCCTGTCACACGGCAAGTTATCGAGCCAAGCCGAGCGACAAACCGACGTTTGTCCTCACCGGCCCCAACCACACGCTCGACCTCCAGGCCTTCTTCCGCCTGCTCGTCGACGTGGCCAAGGACCCGCGGTTCAATCCGGACGTGCTCATGGGCGAAATCAGATTAGTGGCCGATCTTGGATGGCTCGACAAGTTGCTCTATCGCTACCTCATCATTCCGATCACGAAAAAGCGGCTGCTCGAACGCGAGCCACAGTTCGCATGGATCTACCGCAGGGATTTTCCGGAATGGGGGCGCGGCCGCGACGACGCCATGAATCTCACAAAATACTTCATGATCAAGGAGCCGATGGATGACAGCATCGGCCCGACGGACATGCCCTCGGTGTGGAATCTCCAAAAATACAAGCCGGAAAAGGGGCACTTCATGAATCTGGCCGGCGACAGCCATGACGCCCGCTCCGTGGTGATGGACTCCGCGCTCGGGGTGGTGGGGGCGCGGCCGAAGAGCCGGACGGAGTTTCTTGGACATGTCGATTGGTTTCTGGACTACCTCGGACAATATCCCGCTCCTAAGTATCCGTTCCCGATCGATCCGATGAAAGCCGCGGCAGGCAAGGCCCTGTTCAACCAGGCCTGCGCGAAATGCCATGCGAGCGAGCGCACGGGCACGCGCGTGCCCGTGGAAGAGGTCGGGACGGATCGCGAGCGGCTCGATACGTGGAGCAAGGAGGCCGCGATCAAGGCTAATCAGGTCGTACGCGACTTCGGTCTGGAGCGCAAGGGGCTCGTCGAGGAGCCCCTGATCGGCTACGTAGCGTCATTTCTCGACGGGATTTGGCTGCGGGCGCCGTACCTGCACAATGGATCGGTGCCGACCCTGCGCGATTTGCTGGAACCGGTGGAGAAACGCCCCACCGTGTTCTTCCGCGGCTACGATGTCTATAACCCCGTGAAGGTGGGGTTCGTCACGACCAGACAAGAGGCTGATCAGCTCGGGTTGCCGGATGAACATGAGCGCGCGAAATTGCGCGAGGATGTCCAACGTCTCGGTGCGCGCTACGACGTGAGTCAACGAGCCAGTGGCAATCAGGGGCACACCTTCGGCACCGACTTGCCCGAGAAGGAGAAGGACGCCCTGGTGGAATACCTCAAAACACTCTAACGGGTCGAATCCATTTGAGAAAGCATTCCTTGTTCGTGGAATGTCCTCCTTCCGGCCCCGACGTGCTCCCTCTCATTACCCCGCCGGCCGATCCCTCAAGGTTTCCTCGCGTTTCACCGATAGACACGAGTGGGACGGTGCCGCCTGGGGGCTCGTCCGGAGACTCACGGAGGAGACCTGGTGAAGACACTACTCTTTGTCGACGATGACCAGCAGGTGCTTGACTTTTTGCGGACGTCCTTGCGCGCACTCGCCGATGAATGGCAGATGGAGTTTGTACATAGTGCCGAGCGAGCGCTCCGCATCCTGGCACAGGGGCCGGTCGACGTCCTGCTGGCGGATATTCATTTGGACGGGGCCAGCGGGATTGCGCTGCTGCAGGACGTCAAGGCCCAATATCCTCACACGGTCCGCATCGCCTTCTCGGGGGCGGCGGGCCAGGACACTGTCGGGCAAGCCCTCAAGATCGCCCACCAAGTGTTGCCGAAACCATTGACCCCCGGGATGCTGCGCGCCTCGCTAGCTCGGGCCTGTGCGCTTCGCGACCAGGTGACGAACGCGGCCGTCGAGCGGTTGGTCAACGGCATTCGCTATCTGCCGACGATTCCCACGCTCTATGAGGAACTGCTGGGAGTGCTACAGGCGCAGGATTCGTCCGCCGAGGCGGTGGCGAGGGTCATCGGGAAGGATCCGGGTATGACCGCCCACCTGCTGCGCATGGCCAATTCTGTGTTGTTCAATCTCCGAACGCCGGTGACGAATGCCGGTCAGGCTGTGGCGTTGCTCGGCATCGAAAACGTGAAGTCGATGGTGCTCGGGTTCAAGGTGTATCACGATCCGAGGAGCACGGGCGTATGCGGCTCCGAGTCGGGTCAGAGTGAGGTGTGGCGGCATGGCTTTGCCGTGGCGACTCACGCGCGCACCATCGCGTCGCTGGAAGACGTGGGCAGCGTCGTGATCGAAAATGCGTTTCTGGCTGGCCTCCTGCATGACGTCGGGCGACTGGTGCTCGAGAGCAATTTGCCGCAGGAGTACACCAAGGTGCAGGCTCTGGCCAGAGAGCAGCGCCTCACGCTGTCGCATGCCGAGCAGGAACTCCTTGGGGCAAGCCATGCCCAAGTGGGAGCCTATCTGTTGGGGAAGTGGGGGTTACGGGATGCCATCGTCGAGGCGGTGACCTTTCACCACGAGCCGATGCGGTGCCTGCATACGGGTTTTTCGATCCTGGCCGCCATCCACGTCGCGGATGCTTGTGACCGCGACGAATCTAATCCTTCCAGGGATCCTCAGATCTTGGATGAGGGGTATATCTCCCAGACCGGACTAACCAGTCATTTGCCACAGTGGCGCTCGGCGCTGGCCGCCTAGGGCGGGCCGCCTGGCGCACGGTGGCCTTCTGCCTGTCGTGCGGACAGGCCGGACTCTTTTCATCGGATCCGAATCCCGATATACTGGCCAGGCGCGGTGGAGATGGCCGGGTGGTCGCTGGTCGGCGCAAGTCGGCTGGAGGAAAGTCCGGACTCCTAGGGCAGGGCGCTGGGTAACCCCCAGGCGGAGCAATTCGACACAAGCGCCACAGAGAATAGACCGCCGATGGCTCGTTTGCGCGAGCTCAGGTAAGGGTGAAACGGTGGGGTAAGAGCCCACCGCGGAGATGGCGACATCTCCGGCACGGCAAGCGTCGCCCGGAGCAAGATCAAATAGGGGGACGATAGCGCCTCGCGCGCTACTAGGCTGGCCCAGCCGAGGTCCTCGGGTAGGTCGCACGAGCGGCGCGGCAACGCGCCGCCCAGAGAAATGGTCACCCTCGTCGGAGCCTTGCGCTCAGGCGGGACAGAATCCGGCTTATAGGCCGTCTCCACCGCGCCTTCTTCGCCGTCCGTTCGATTGCCCGGCGCAGTTCCGATTCCGTCATCCGGCCCGCAACGGCCTCCAGTCCATCCACCAGTACAACCGGAATGCGGTCTCCATGGCGGCGAAGGAGGGGTGCATCGTTCGCGATATCGACTTTAGCGACAGACAGGTTCATGTCGGCCTCGAGTCGGCGTGCCAGCTTCGCGACGACGTCGCACAGGTGGCAGTCGGCCCGTGAGAGGATCGTGACGTGAATCTGGGGCCCCATAGGTCGCGTGAGGCGACAGTAGCACGGGGCTCGGAGAAAAAGGGAGTGTGGCCGCGGGCCTGGACGGCCTTATTGACCCAGGCCTGCCTGGGTGATACTATCCACATTCTTAAGCTCTTATTATTTCACAGAGTTTTGGACGATCCGCAACTCACTCGCGCGGGGAGTGGTGTCGGAGATACGATGACACGAAACCGTGCCGGCTGGGGAGGAGTATAAATGAAACTCACAGGAGCGGAAATCTTCATCGAGTGTCTGAAACGCGAGGGCGTAAAGACAATCTTCGCGCTGCCCGGCGGAGTAGTCCTGAAGATTTTCGACATGTTGCACCAGCAGAAAGATGTCGAAGTCGTCTTGGCCAGGCATGAGCAGGGAGCGGGCCACATGGCCGAAGGCTTTGCCAAGGCCACCGGGAAGGCGGGGGTGTGCCTCGTGACTTCCGGGCCTGGAATGACCAACGTGATCACCGCCTTGGCCGATGCCTATATGGACTCGGTGCCTGTGGTCTGTTTCAGCGGCCAGGTCCCGACCAATCTGATCGGGAACGACGCCTTTCAAGAGGCTGACAACGTAGGGCTCAGCCGGCCTTGCACGAAGTACAACTTCCTGGTCAAGGACGTGAACGATCTGGCCGTCACCATCAAGGAGGCGTTTTATATCGCCACGACAGGGCGTCCGGGTCCCGTGTTGGTGGATATCCCGAAGGACGTCTCCATGAACAAGACGGAATTTCAGTATCCCTCGTCCGTCTCCATTCGCGGATACAACCCGACCTATGACGGCAACAAGTGGCAGATCAAGCAGGCCGCCGAGGCGATCGCCAAGGCGAAGAAGCCGATCTTGTATGTCGGGGGAGGGGCGGTCTTCTCGGGCGCGTCGAAGGAGTTGCTCGAGCTGGCCGAGCTCACGCAGATCCCCGTCGACATGACGTTGATGGGGCTGGGGGCCTTTCCGGGGGAACACCCGCTGTCCATGGGCATGCTGGGGATGCACGGCACTTACTGGGCCAACATGGCGATGCACTATTCCGACCTGGTGATCGCCGTCGGCGCCCGCTTTGATGATCGCGTGACAGGCAAGGTCTCGGAGTTTTGCCCGGGGGCGAAGATCATCCACATCGACATCGATCCAACCTCGATCCGGAAGAACATTCACGTCGATATCCCAATCGTGGGCGACTGCAAGCGCGTGCTGCAGGAGCTCAACCAGATGCTGCGCGCGACGGTCAACGGAGAGCAGAAGGCGCTCCGCAAGCCCTGGTGGGACCAGATCAAGGAATGGCAGCAGGCGCATCCGCTGACCTACGAGCAGGATCCGAACGGGAAGATCAAGCCGCAACACGTGATCAAGCGGTTGTATGAGCTGACCAAAGACCGTGACCCCATCGTCTCGACCGACGTCGGCCAGCATCAGATGTGGACGGCACAATATTTCAAGCTGGCGAAACCGAACCGATGGTTGACCTCGGGCGGCCTCGGAACGATGGGATTCGGCTTCCCGGCCGCCATGGGAGCGCAGGCGGCGTTTCGCGACCGGCTGGTGCTCTGCGTGGCGGGCGACGGCAGCGTCCAGATGAACACGCAGGAACTCGCGTCGGCGGTGGCCCACCGACTTCCGGTCAAGATCGTCGTAATCAACAACGGCTTCCACGGCATGGTTCGTCAGTGGCAAGATTTGTTCTACGAAGGGCGATACGCTTGCAGCGACCTCGGGACCTCGCCGGATTTCGTGAAATTGGCTGAAGCCTACGGCGCCGTGGGCTTGCGGGCGTCGAGGGTGTCGGACCTGGACCAGGCCATCCGCGAGATGATTTCGATCGATGAGCCGGTGATCCTCGACGTGCCGGTCTTCCCGTTTGAGAACTGTTACCCGATGATTCCGGCCGGCGGGTGCAACCACGAGATGCTCCTGGGCGATTCGCCCGAGCTCAAGAAAAAAATCGAGTCCGCGGGCAAATCGGCCCCTGAGGACAAGGACACGGTGTTGACCGCCTGAGCGCGTCTGCGAGTTGGGCCATGCTCAATGGCGAGGCGGCGTCGGGCCGTGAGCATTGAACCCGGACCTGTGTAAGGAATATGGAACATATCATTTCGGTCACGGTCGAAAATAAGTTCGGGGTGTTGTCCCGCGTGGCCGGCCTGTTCAGCGGCCGGGGCTTCAATATCGAGAGTTTGTCGGTGGCGCCGACGCTCGATCCGTCCATGTCGCAAATGACCATCGTCACGAGCGGCGACGAGCGGATCATCGAGCAGATCGTCAAGCAGCTGAATAAGCTCATCGATATCATCAAGGTGGTGGATCTCAACGAGAGCGAGTTCGTGTCGCGAGAGACGGCCTTGATCAAGGTGCACACAAGGCAAGAGGATCGTGCCGAGGCGCTTCGGATTGCGGATATCTTCCGCGCCAATGTCATCGACTCGACCGCCAGTACCTACACCATCGAAGTCACGGGCGACCCCAAGAAGATCGAAGCCATCATCAACCTGCTGCAGCCGCTCGGCATCAAGGACATCGTGCGGACGGGCCGTGTGGCCATCGCGCGAGAGCCGATCCGGGCGGCCGCCGCGACAGTCAAGAAGGTCGCGCGCGAATAAGCGGCGTCGGCGGGGCGTTCGTTCCTGTCGCGACATTCCCGTCCATTCTGTTTCCACTGAGGAGTGACACATGCAAATTTATTACGACAAAGACGCCGACCTCCAGCAGATCCGGAATCGCCACGTGGCCGTCATCGGCTACGGCAGCCAAGGACACGCGCACGCGCTCAATCTGAAGGAAAGCGGAGTGTCGGTGACCGTCGGGCTCCGCGAAGGGGCGTCCTGGAAGAAGGCGGAGGCCAGCGGTCTGAAGGTGATGCCGGTCGCGGATGCGGTGAAAGCAGCGGATGTCGTGATGATTCTGGCGCCGGACGAGCAGCAATCGACCATTTATAGGGAACACATTGCCCCGAACCTCAAGCCGGGCGCCTACCTGGCCTTCGGCCATGGGTTCAACATACACTTCGGGCAGATCGTGCCCCCCCCCGGCGTCAATGTGTTCATGGTGGCCCCGAAAGGCCCGGGTCATCTCGTGCGCTCGGAGTACACGAAGGGGAGCGGGGTGCCGTGCTTGCTGGCCGTGCATCAGGATCCCAGCGGGTCGACCCGACAGGTGGGCTTGGCTTATGCCGGCGCCATCGGCGGCGGGCGCGCAGGGGTGATCGAGACCACGTTCCGGGAAGAGACCGAAACGGACCTGTTCGGCGAGCAGGTGGTACTGTGCGGGGGGCTGACGGCGCTCATCCAAAACGGTTTCGAAACCCTGGTCGAGGCCGGTTACTCGCCTGAGATGGCTTATTTTGAATGCTTGCACGAAGTGAAACTCATCGTGGATTTGATCTACGAAGGCGGCATCGCCAATATGCGGTATTCGATCAGCACCACCGCGAAATACGGCGATATTACTCGAGGCCCTCGCGTCGTCACGGATGACACCAAGCGCGAAATGAAAAAAATCCTGACGGAGATTCAAAGCGGGCAGTTCGCCAAGGAATGGGTTTTAGAGAACCAAGCGAACCGTCCGGTGTATAATGCTTTGTTGGCCAAGGGAGAGGCCCATCCTATCGAGGAAGTGGGCGCCAAGCTTCGGGCGATGATGCCGTGGCTCAAGAAGGGGAAGCTCGTCGATAAGGCGAAGAACTGAGCGGGTATGGCGGATCGCGCGATTGGTGTGCCGATAGTCAGGGAAGGGCTCCCCTTCGTAGGTGTGGGGGCGGCGGCCACGGCCGCCGCCTGGGTATTGGGCGGGACGGTTCCCGCCGTGGCGTTGGCCGGCCTTACGGTGTTTACCGCCTGGTTCTTTCGAAATCCCGCACGTCGGGTCCCCACAGGCTCCGCCGTCGTGGTGGCGCCTGGCGACGGTAAGGTCATTGCCGTTGACCGGGAGTTTGAGCCGCGCTATCTCAAGGATCAAAGCGTTCGCGTCAGCATCTTCCTCAATGTGTTCGACGTGCACGTGAATCGCATCCCCCACGCGGGAACGGTCGAGAACGTGATTTACCAGCCAGGGAAATTCGTTCCGGCGAATAAGCCCGAGGCCACCTTACAGAACGAGCAAAATGCCCTCTGTGTGAAGACCGCGAACGGTGCCAAGCTGCTCTGTGTACAGGTCGCGGGCCTTATCGCGCGGCGGATCGTCTGCTGGGCCGAGCCCGGTGACCGCGTGGCAACGGGCGAGCGATACGGACTGATCCGATTCGGGTCGCGGATGGACCTGTATCTGCCGATCGAATGTCAAGTGAGAGTGGCCCTCGGCCAACGAGTGAAGGGCGGGGAAACCATCGTGGCGGAGTTGAACTGACCATGGCGATGCGCGGAGTGCTCTCGAAAGCCGAACAGCGTCGGAAGGCCGTCTACCTGATTCCGAATACCCTGACGACGGGGAACCTGTTTTGCGGGTTGTACGCCGTCCTGTCCGTCCACGACGGCAATTATCTGCACGCCGCCTACGCCATCTTGGTCGCGCTGATCTTCGACATGTTGGACGGCAAGTCGGCACGGTGGGTCAAGGGCACCAGTCAGTTCGGATTGGAATACGATTCGCTGGCGGACGTCGTGTCCTTCGGGGTCGCGCCGGGCTTCCTCATTTACGCCTGGGCTCTTGAAGGACAGGGCATGCTGGGCGCGGCCGTCATGTTTGCCTTCGTGGCCTGCGGCGCCTTGCGGCTTGCCCGTTTCAACGTCATCTCCACCGCGTCGGAAAGCCGCTATTTCATGGGACTCCCCATCCCGGCCGCGGCGAGTGTGGTGGCGACGATGGTCGTGTTCGATGTGCATATCACGAATCTTGGAAAGGAAGTAAAGCCCGTCCTGATCCTGATCATGACCTTGGGGCTTGCATTCCTGATGGTGAGCACGCTGAAGTACCGGAGCTTTAAGGACGTCAAATTCCAAGGATGGCGCGGGTTTAACTATCTCGTCTGGATCGTGCTGGGGCTGATGTTGATCGCGGCCTGGCCCCAGGTCATGCTGTTCGCGCTGTGCGCTGGGTATGCGCTCAGCGGGGTCGTCGCCCGGTTGGCCAGTTTCGCGGCCGGGCCGTTTTCGAAGCCGTCTGGTAAACAGACGGCGTCTTTGGTAGATTCGAAGCCGTAAGAGGCTGTGACGAGGAGTAGTAGGCGGGGCCGACCGATCCAAGAGAGCTGGCGGACGGTGCAAGCCAGCCGGTTGAACGCCGAACTCGCCTCCGAGCCGGATCCGTGAAGCCGAGTAGCGGGTTCCGTCCTCCCCACGTGACGGGGCAATGAAGGATGTGGTGCGCACCCGAGCGCACGGCATCGAAACAGGGTGGTACCACGGAGCGCTGATCCAAGCCTTCGTCCCTGAGGGATGAAGGCTTTTGTGTTTTTAGAGGAGGGCGCCATGGAGCCGATACGGATGATCCGCATTTTCGATACGACTTTGCGCGACGGCGAACAGTCGCCGGGGGCCAGCATGAACGTCGAAGAAAAGCTCATGGTGGCCAAGCAACTGGCACGATTGGGCGTCGACGTGATCGAAGCCGGGTTCGCTTACAGTTCGCCCGGAGATTTCGAGGCGGTGCGCCGGATCGCTCATGAGGTGGAGGGATCCACGATCTGCAGCTTGGCCCGGGCCCGTCCCGAGGACATTGATCGGGCCTGGGAGGCGTTGAAAGGTGGGGCCAGCGTCCGCATCCATACGTTTTTGTCGACCTCGGATATTCATTTGAAGCACCAGTTTCGGATGACGCGGGAGGAAGCGCTCAAGCGGGCCGTGGAGATGGTCGAGCGCGCGCGCGGGTACGTGGAGGACGTGGAGTTCTCCCCGATGGATGCCAGCCGGTCGGACCCGAGCTACTTGTACGAAGTTATCGAGGCGGTGATCGCGGCGGGAGCCGGGACCGTCAACATCCCGGACACGGTCGGCTATGCCGTTCCGTGGGAGTTTGGGCAGTTGATCCGCGGGATCCGGGAGAAAGTCCCGAACAGCAACCGGGCCGTAATCTCTGTCCATTGCCACAATGATCTCGGCCTGGCAGTGGCGAATTCGCTCTCGGCCGTTCGGGAAGGCGCGGGGCAGGTCGAATGCACCATCAACGGTATCGGCGAGCGTGCGGGGAACACGTCGTTGGAGGAGATCGTGATGGGATTGCGGACGCGCCGTGCCTTTTACGGTGCCGACACGCGCTTGAATACAGAAGAGATCATGAAAACCAGCCGCTTGGTCAGCAAGATTACGGGCATGATCGTCCAGCCGAACAAGGCCATCGTCGGTGCCAATGCGTTCGCGCACGCCTCGGGCATTCACCAGGACGGGCTGCTCAAGGACAAGACGACGTACGAGATCATGCGGCCGGAGTCCATCGGGCTGGTGGACAGCAAGATGGTGATGGGCAAGCTCTCGGGGCGCCACGCGTTCCGCCAGCGGCTCGAGGAGCTCGGTTACAAGTTGACCGACGAGGAAATCAATCACGCCTTCGAGCGCTTCAAGAAGCTGGCCGATCAGAAAAAGGAGCTGTTCGAAGAGGACCTCGAGAGCATCGTCTCGGACGAACTGGCCAAGCTGTCGGAACGCGTGGTCCTACGGTCGCTCCATATCGCGAGCGGGACCAACCAGGTGCCGACCGCCAGCGTGGAATTGGACATCGACGGGGTCATGGTGAAGCAAACGGGCCATGGCGACGGTCCGGTGGACGCGGTCTTCCGGACACTCGCGGCCATGACCGGCACCAAGGCCAAATTGCTCATGTATGCCGTGAAGGCCATTACCGGCGGCACCGATGCACAGGGCGAGGTTTCCGTTCGACTCGAAGAGAACGGCCGCGTCGTGTCCGGCCATGGGGCCGATACCGACATTATCGTGGCGTCCGCCAGAGCCTACTTGAATGCGGTCAATAAGTTGGCCTACTGGGCGGCCAAGGAGGCCGCCGGACTTCAGAAGGTCAACTTGATTTAGCCGAGACCCGGCGGGTAGAGTGGCCGCTTTGCGAGAGGCACGCCCATGTTCAAGGTCAAGCAGGGAGATCGCCCGGAGTTTCTTGCCGGAGACCATACCAGGCTTCGGGAGCTGTTCCATCCGGCCAAACACGGCCTGAAGGTGGGCTATAGCCTGGCCTATGGGATGATCGCGCCTGGGGAACGAAGTAAGTGGCATCGTCTGGTTTCCTCCGAGGTCTATTACTTCCTGGCCGGCTCGGGAAAATTCCTTCTCGAAGAGGAGACCTGCCCGATCGAGGCCGGCTGCGTCGTGTACGTCCCGCCGGGAGCCAAGCAGAGTGTGGTAAACACCGGCCCGGACCCTATCGAGTTTCTTTGTCTGGTCGATCCCGCGTGGCGAGTCGATCAGGAAGAGGTGCTGGAGTAGCCGCTGGATGGATCGGGCGAGTGCGCAACGTTCGTTTGTACGAGGGAGCGTGGGATGAAAGCGAAGATCGCGGTGCTGGCAGGAGACGGCGTCGGGCGCGAGGTAGTGCCGGAAGCGGTCAAAGTCCTCAAGGCGGTCGGTGAAAAGTATGGACATACCTTCGAGTTCGCGTCGGCCGACGTCGGTGGACAGGCGATCGACAAGATCGGGGTGCCCCTGCCCCAGGAAACGCTGGCGGTCGCCAAGCAGAGCGATGCGGTGTTGTTGGGGGCCGTCGGCGGCCCGAAATGGGAAGGATTGGACTATAGTCTGCGCCCCGAGCGCGCGTTGCTGGGGTTGCGCGAGCATCTCGGGCTCTATGCCAATCTCCGACCGGCGAAGCTCTATACCGCCCTTGCCGACGCGTCCACGCTCAAAAGGGACGTCATTGAGGGCATCGACATGTTGGTGGTTCGGGAAC
Source organism: Candidatus Inralta sp. (assembly GCA_039794185.1). GTDB lineage: Bacteria > Nitrospirota > Nitrospiria > Nitrospirales > Nitrospiraceae > BQWY01. The sequence continues at coordinate 38,323 of JBDIVW010000026.1, forward strand.
TCATCGGCGGGATCTACTTCGGGAAACCGAAGGGGATCGAGAAGACGGCTACGGGCGAGCGGGGCATCAATACCGAAGTGTATACGACGGAGGAGGTGCGTCGGATCGCGAAGGTGGCCTTCGAGGCCGCCCGCAAGCGACGGAAGAAAGTCATGTCGGTCGATAAGGCGAACGTGCTCGAATCCTCCGAACTGTGGCGTCGCGTGGTCATCGAGGTCCAGAAAGACTATCCCGACGTCGAGTTGACGCATATCTATGTGGACAACTGCGCGATGCAGCTCGTGCGCAATCCTCGCCAGTTCGACGTGTTGTTGTGCAACAACATGTTCGGCGACATCTTGAGCGACGAGGCCGCGATGCTGACGGGATCGATCGGCATGCTGCCGTCGGCGAGCATTGGAGCCCAAGTGGGGCTGTACGAGCCGATCCATGGGAGCGCCCCCGATATCGCGGGGAAAGGCGTGGCGAACCCTATTGCCACGATCGCGTCCGTGGGCATGATGCTCTCGTATAGTTTTCAGTTGGACAAGGAGGCCGCCGCGATCGAAACGGCCATCGTGCGCACCTTGGATCTGGGATTCAGAACCAAGGATATCGCCGCGCCGGGGTCGCGCACCGTCGGGACCGTCGAAATGGGCGAGGCGATCATTCGAAACCTGATGGCGTCATAGATCCGCGCGATGCCGAGTATGGGATTACAATCAGGCTTTATCACGACGGTAGCCGGTACCGGCGAGCCGGATTACGCCGGCGACGGCGGCCCGGCGACGACAGCGTGTCTGAACGAGCCTAAGGGAGTGGCCGTCGATCGAGCCGGCAACCTGTATATCGTCGATGCCGAGAATCACTTGATTCGGAAAGTCGAGGCGGACACGGGACGGATCGTGACCGTGGCGGGAAGGCCGCGCCGCACCGACGGCGCCGCTGCGGCGGCGCCCTCCGTCCTTGCCGCCCCGGCGGCGCCGTCGGACGAGGATCCGTTTGCCGAGTCCGCCGAGCACAAGCCCGACCGCTATGTCCAGGTGTCGGATTTGAGCGGCACGGTCCGCTTTGTGACAGGGAAGCTGTCGCACGGGCAATTACAGGCACATGGCGATGGCGGCCCGGCCACCCAGGCCTCGCTGACTTTCCCTTCCGCGGTGGCTGTGTCCGACGACGGGACCTTGTACATAGCCGATACGATGAATCACCGCATTCGACGCGTGGATCCGACCACCGGAGTCATGACGACGGTGGCAGGGACGGGACAGCCGCGTTGGACCGGCGACGGCGGGCCGGCTCGTGCCGCCGCGTTGAACGAGCCCAACGCCGTGGCGCTCGACGAGGCGCGGGGCTGGTTGTACATCGCGGATCAAAGTAACAATCGTGTGCGTCGAGTGGACCTGGCGTCAGGTCTCATCGCGACGGTGGCGGGAACCGGCGAGGCCGCTTATAATGGAGATGGACAACCGGCCACGGAGGCCTCCGTAGCCGGGCCAAGCGGTCTGGCCGTGGGGGCGGACGGGACGTTGTATATCGCCGATACCTTTAACGGTCGGATCCGGGCGATCGATCCCCAAACCGGAGTCATTCGTACGGTGGCCGGTGACGGGAGCCAATACCAGTTTCAAGGCCTGCCCAATGAATGGTCGACGAACGTGTCTCGTCCCCACGCGATTGCCCTGGAGTCGAGCGGACATCTCCTATTGACGGATTCGGACAGCCATCTCATTCGTCGATGGGATTGCCGAAAGAAGATCATTACACGAGTGGCGGGATCCGGCCGGGCACATTATGGCGGGGATGGAGCGGCGGCGACCGAGGCCGGGCTTAACTATCCCTTCGGGGTCGCGGCGGATCGGGAAGGGAACATCATCATCGCCGATACGTTCAACCATCGGATTCGCAAGGTGTTTGTCTAGAAATGGAACGCCTCATGCTGAAAAAGAAGCCAGCCTATTATGTGGTGGCGGTCGTCGGGGCCACCGGGGCCGTCGGGACCGAAATGATCGAGGTCTTGGAGGAGCGGGCCTTTCCCGTCGAGCGGTTGGTTCCTCTGGCCTCCAGTCGCTCGGCCGGAGGTACCGTGGGGTTCCGGGGGCAGGACGTCTCGGTCGAGGTTCTCGGGAAAGACTCCTTTGCCGACGTCGATCTCGCCTTGTTCTCAGCCGGAAGCGACATCAGCAAGGAGTATGCGCCCATCGCGGTCGAGGCCGGCGCGGTAGTCATCGACAACAGCGCGGCGTGGCGGATGGACCCGGCCGTGCCGCTGGTGGTGCCGGAAGTCAATCCGCAGGATGCGGCGCGGCATCAGGGGATCATCGCCAATCCAAATTGTTCCACCATCCAAATGGTGGTGGCGCTCAAGCCGTTGCACGACGCGGCCACGATCACGCGCGTTGTGGTGACCACGTTTCAGTCGGTCTCAGGAACGGGCAAGGAAGCGATGGATGAGCTGTTGGCCGAGTGCAAGGCGATCCTGAGCTTCAAAGAAGCCGATCCCAAGGTCTACCCGTACCAGATCGCGTTCAACTGCCTTCCACAGATCGACGAGTTTGTTCCGACTGGGTATACGAAAGAAGAGATGAAGATGGTGCACGAAACCCGGAAGATCTTGGGCGATGAGTCCATCCGTGTGACGGCTACGACGGTGCGCGTTCCGGTGTACGTCGGCCACAGTGAGTCGGTGAACGTGGAAACCTCCAAGAAGCTGACCGCCAACGAAGCGCGTGCGCTGTTGTCTGAAGCACCAGGGGTCCGGGTCTATGACGATCCGGCGCACAAAATTTACCCGATGCCGTTGGACGTGGCCGGGAAGGACGACGTCTATGTCGGACGCATTCGCGAGGACGAGTCGATCCCCCATGGGTTGAACCTGTGGGTGGTGGCCGATAATCTTCGCAAGGGCGCGGCCCTGAACGCCGTCCAAATCGCGGAACTGCTGATCGCCCGGCTGTGATCATGGAGGACTTCGGCGGGATCGGCCGCCTGCTGATTTTGGCTGGAGTCGCGCTGGCCGGCCTCGGCTTCGTGATTGTCCTGCTCGAGAAGGTCGGCGGCGACGGCGGTTGGCTGGGCGGACCCTTCGGTTGGCTGGGCCGGCTGCCGGGCGACATCTCGATCAAGCGGGAGAATTTCTCGTTCTATTTCCCTTTCACGACGAGCATTTTGATCAGTCTGGTACTGAGCCTGCTGTGGTACCTCATAAAATTCCTGGGAAAACGATGATGCGGCGGATGTTGGCCGTGACAAGTGTGGCTGGCTGGCTGGCGACGGCTATCGGTCCGGTCGCGGGTGCCTCCCCGGTACCGACGATTCGAGTGCTGGTGGCCCAGGACGCGATGCGTGTGGAAGTCCAGGGCGAGGGGCGGTTGCAGGTGAAGACTCTCGAGGGACAGTCCCTCAGCATCGCCTCGCCGGCGCAGCTCTCGATCACGCCGCGTGGGGTGGCCCTCGGCGGGACGACCCTGTTGAGTGAGCGGGTCTCCATCGATCAGCCGAACGGCGCCCTCACCGTCCTAATGGTCCACACCAATAGCGGGACGGTGAAAGGGCCGGCGAACGGCGCTGGAGGGGTTGCTGCGGCCGGCAGTGCGATCGCCCGCTGGCAAGTTCGCGGTGGTCTTCAGGTTTGGCAGCGGGGGCGCGGATTGATGGTGGTCAATGAGGTCGGCCTCGAAGAGTATGTGATGGGAGTCGTTCCTGGAGAGGTCAATGCCGGATGGCATCCCGAGGTCCTCAAGGCGCAGGCGGTCGCCGCCCGCACCTATGCGCTGTACCAGCGGAGCCTCAGTGCCGGCCGCGAGTATGACGTGGTGGCGGGCACACAGGATCAGGTCTATCAAGGCACGCGAGGGGTGGATACGCGCGTGGCCAAAGCCGTGGAGGCGACGCGCGGAGTGGTCGTCAGCCATCAGGGCCGGCCCATCTATGCCGCGTTTTCGTCGACCGCGGCCGGTCCGACCGAAGATGCCCTCAACGTCTGGGCCAAGGATCTGCCCTATCTCCGGGGGGTCGACTGCCCGTTCGATACCGGGTCGCCGTATTACCGGTGGCGCGTGAGCGTGCCGTTCGAAAAACTGGAACAGAACCTGCGCCAAGTCGGAGTGGCGATCGGTACGATCGCCAGTCTCACTCCGTTCGGGTACAGCCGAGCCGGCCGTGTCATACGGCTGCGGGTGCTCCATTCCGGAGGAGAATTGATCTTGCGGGGGGAAGACCTGCGCAAGGTCGTCGGGTATGCGACCTTGCCGAGCACGCGCTTCGAAATCGAGGCCGCCGCCCAGGACCTCATTTTTACCGGTTTCGGGTCCGGCCACGGTGTCGGCTTGTGCCAGTGGGGCGCCAAACAACTGGCCGAGCTCGGCTATGCCTTTCCCACCATCCTGGGTTACTACTACCCGGGGACGGAACTGGGATCGGTCGGGGAAGTCGACCTTTCGGAGCTCCCCCCGTCTTCTTGATGGATCTCTCCACCTTCGACTTTCCGTTCGATCCGACCCTCATCGCCTCCCGGCCGATCGAACCACGAGATCAGGCCCGGTTGCTCGTGGTGGATCGCCGCACGGGATCGATTCGCCACGGACGTGTCGCGGACCTGGCCGCGTTGCTCCACAAGGGCGATCTGGTCGTCGCGAACGATACCAAAGTGCTGCCGGCGCGTGTGGTCGGCCGAAAGCTCGACACGGGCAGAGCGGTGGAGGTCCTGTTCGTGCGACCGGTGGATCCGGTCACCTGGGTGGTCATGATGAAGGGGCGGTGGCGTGTCGGACAACGGATCGGATTGGCTTCCGACGTGAGTGCGACCATTCTTCGCCGAGATGAAGGCGAAACGACGGTCAGGATCGACGGCACGCGACCGCTCAGGGTCCTGCTGGAAGAGTCGGGCGGGATGCCGCTGCCGCCCTATATCAAACGAAGTCCGGAAGCGGCGGATCGGATATGGTATCAAACGATCTTTGCACGGGAGGAAGGGGCGATTGCCGCGCCGACGGCCGGGCTGCATCTGACGGATCGGCTGCTGCGAGCTCTCGCCGAGGAGGGAGTGGAATGGGCGACGGTTACGTTGCACGTCGGTCCCGGGACGTTCAAACCCGTCGCCGCGGCCTGTATCGAAGCCCATCGTATGGAGCCCGAGCGCTTCGTCGTGACCGAAGCCGCGTCGGAAGCGGTGCGCCGCGCGCGCCGGCGGCAGGGAAGAGTCGTTGCGGTGGGGACGACGGTGGTGCGGACTTTGGAATCGTCCGTCGATGAGGCCGGGGAGATCCGTGCAGGAAGCGGAGAAACGGCGTTATATGTGACCCCGGGTTATCAATTCCGCGTGGTGGACGCCCTCCTCACGAACTTTCATCTGCCCAAGACGACTCTCCTCATGCTCGTGTCGGCCTTCGCGGGATTGGACCTCATCCGCGAGGCCTATCGGGTGGCGGTCGAAGAGCGGTACCGCTTCTACAGCTATGGCGATGCCATGCTGCTCCTTTAGCAGGGCGGTGCATGGGGCCGCGTTTGTCGCCGTTCGTGGCACCTGCTTCGAGCAGATAGGCGCCGCCAGAGCGTGAAGCGCTTTCCACAAATGGTTGGTGGAAATGGTTCGTGGAGACTCGAGGCGGCCGGCCGCAACCGGCGTGCTCGCGCGAGCTTAGGGGGGCGAGGCGCTCCCCCGGCCGGTTACAGCAGTTCTTTCCGGATCTTGACGGGAACGGTCTTTCTAAGCTCTTCGGTGTAAGCGGCCAGGGCACGTTGTTGTTTTTGGGCCAGGAAGTCTCGTATGACCGTGTTCGCCTGATCCTTGGCCGTGTCGCTCTGGGCCTGTCGCGCCGACAACGACTGGGCCTCCGCCAGTTCGGACGGGGTGAGCGCCACGGAGTCACGGACGATGAGGCGGGCCTTGTTGGCCAGCAGCTCGGACGCATAGGAGGTTTCGAACGCGGCCGGAGTCAAGCGATTGGCGGCGAGAATGCGGCGGTACAAATTCGGATCGAATTGACCATTCGACTGGAAGTCGGGGCGGCGGACGATGGAGTCGCGGAGGTCCTCCGGAGAGACGCTCAATCCCATGTCGCGCGCGACGATGGTCCAGATCCGGCTCTCGACCAAATTTTCGATGACCATCTGCTTGATCGTTTCTTCCTTGATGTCGCCCTGGACGTTATCCCGATAATATCGGTAAGCGTTCTCATAGCCGCGTCGAAATTCGTCCTGGCCGATAGGCAGATCGCCCACCGTGGCGATCGCATCCGAGGATTGCCCGTCGAAGCCCCACCAGCCCATGGTGATGATGAAGGCGACCGCCAGCGCCCCCATGATGGTCTTGAGAATCCAAGGGTGATAGTGGCTGACGTCGCGGAGTAACTTGATCATGCCGCCTCCCAATCCGGAACAGTCGGGTGCATTGTACTCGGCCATTCCGCACAGGGCAAGCCGAGGCGCCTCGATTGGGCCCCTGCTTCGGGACCATGTGATGTACAAGTTTGTTTGTGGTGGTCTAGGGGATTTGTTATACTCCCCATGAGTTGGGAGCGCACGGCATTCTCCAGGACGAGCGGGCCGGTGGCTCGACGTGTTTCGGGGTCTACCCGAAGGCCCACGTCCTCAACCGTGCCCTCGCCAGGGGCGTGGACCTGCTGATCGCAGCGGCGGTCGATCAGGCGGTACCTTCAGTCGGTTTCCTTGCGGGTCTCACCTATCTGTTGGCCGCGGATGGATTGTCTCAGGGGAGGAGCCTGGGCAAGCGTCTGGTCGGACTCCGGACGTGGAGCCTCAAACGCCGCGAGGCCGCCTCATTTTCAGAATCCATTATTCGAAATCTCCCGTTCGCGGTACTCTTTTTACTCTTCCAGATTCCGTTCGCGGGGTGGTTCTTGGCGTTGGCCGTGGCGGGATTTGAAGGGCTCTTGGTAATCGGCAATGAACGGGGATTGCGATTGGGAGATGAACTCGCCCAGACGCAGGTGCTCGACAGCGATCAGCTCGATGTGCCCGGGGCCGACTAGTCGTTCGGCGGTGCGACGGGCGCCCTCCTGGGGGTGAGAAGGGAGCACGACGGTGGGACTCGGAAGCGATTTACTCGGCTGGTTTTCAAACGATTTAGCCATCGACCTGGGCACGGCAACCACCTTGGTCTACGTGCGCGGGCGAGGCATTGTCCTCAATGAACCGTCCGTGGTCGCGGTCGAAAAGAAAACTGAAAAAGTCTTGGCGGTGGGCGCCGACGCCAAGAAGATGCTCGGTCGGACCCCTGGCAATATCACCGCCGTTCGTCCGATGAAGGAAGGGGTGATCGCGGACTTCGAAATGGCCGAAAGCATGCTGCGTCATTTCATCCAAAAGGCGCACAATCGGAGCGCGTTCGTCCGGCCGCGGATCATCATCGGCGTTCCGTCGCGGATCACGCAGGTGGAGCAACGGGCCGTGCGCGACTCGGCGGAGTTGGCCGGCGCGCGGGAGGTCTACTTGATCGAAGAGCCCGTGGCCGCCGCAATCGGCGCGGGGTTGCCGATCACGGAGCCGTCCGGCAACATGGTGGTCGATATCGGCGGCGGAACGACGGACATCGCCGTGATCTCGCTGGGGGGCATCGTCTATAGCGAATCGGTGAAGGTGGCGGGCGATCGCATGGACGACGCGATCATGAATTACATCAAAAAAAAGTATAACCTGCTCGTCGGTGAGCATATGTCCGAGCGGGTGAAGGTCGAGATCGGGTCGGCGTATCCGTTCGAGGAACGCAAGACCATGATGATCAAGGGCAGGGATTTGATCTCCGGGATCCCTCGCACGCTCGTGGTGGACGATGCGGAGATTCGTGAGGCATTACAGGAACCGATCGGGACCATTGTCAATGCCATCAAGGTGGCGCTGGAAAACACGCCGCCCGAACTGGCCGGTGACATTATCGATCGAGGCATTGTGTTGACGGGTGGCGGCTCGTTGCTGAAGGGGATGGACACGCGCTTGCGCGAAGAGACCAACCTCCCCATTATTACGGTGGACGATCCTCTCACGTCGGTCGTATTGGGCGTCGGGAAGATTTTGGATGAACTCGACCTCCTGCGCAAAGTCTCGGTGATGTCCCAGTACAGTAGCACCCGGTAATCGGTTCCATCCGGTGTACGGATGGCCATCGCTCGTTTGACATACGGCTCTCGGCGATTTGTCCTGGGGCTGGTCGCGCTGCTCCTGCTCCTGCTGCTTCTCCTCCCGGCACAGACTCAAGGGCTCCTGCTGCAATTCGGCGGTCCGCTCGGTCAAGTGATGGCGTGGCCCATCCAGGCGCTGGCAGGTCTTACCGGCTCCGTGCGCGAACTCTGGGACGGGTACGTCGCTTTACAGGACGTGCATGAGGAGAATCATCGGCTTCGACGCGAAACGGAACTCCTACGGGAAGAGAATAATCGACTGCGGGAGTTTGCCGTGACGGCCGAACGACTCGGCGCGTTGCTGCAGTTCAAGGAACAGCAGCGCTTCGAGAGCGTGGGGGCTCGTGTCATCGGCAAAGACGCCACGAACTGGTATCAGGCCATCCTGCTCGATAAGGGGGAGTCCGACGGGGTCGAGGTGGAGATGGGGGTTGTCACACCCGCCGGCGTGGTGGGGCGGGTCGTCAAGACCACGCTGTCGACGGCCGTGGTCCTGCTGCTCACCGATCCCAACAATGCGGTAGCCGGCCTTGTGCAGCGGACACGCGACGAAGGCATCGTCGAGGGGACCTCACAGCGCGGCGTCCGGATCAAGCACATTCCGCTGCTCTCCGGCGTTCGGGAGGGGGATTGGATCGTCACCTCGGGGCTGGTGGGTGGGTTTCCCCGCGGGCTGCCAATCGGGACGGTCACCAAGATCGAGAAGGAAGAAGGCGAGCTCTTCCAAGTGGCGGAGGTCGACGCGGCCGTGAACTTTGCCAAATTGGAAGAGGTGCTGGTGATCACCAAGTTGCCCGGGGGCGCGGCCCCGGATGTGTTTCATCTGTCGCCGCAGAAGGCCTCCAAGGTGACACCATGAAGGCCTGGACGTACGTTGCGCTGGTGCTCTTCGCGGTGCCGTTGCAGACCACGGTCCTGGGGAGCGTGAGTCTGCGAAATGTGGAGCCGGACCTGGTGCTGGTCGCCGTGGTGGTGATCGGGCTGCTGGCCGGGGAGCTCGAGGGCGCCCTGATGGGCGTGTTGTTGGGATTTGTTCAGGATCTGTTTTCGGCGGGGGTTGCGTTTCCCAACCTGATCACGAAGGGCGCGCTGGGGATTGCAGCGGGGTTGATCGGGCATCAGGTGGTCCAGGTGACACCCCTCGTGGTCTGGGGTAGCGGGCTTGTGCTCTCGACGGGCAGCGGACTGGCATTCCTGTATCTTGCCCGGGGACGGGCGCTGTGGGAAGCGATTCTCGCGGTGCCGACATTGCTCCTGCCTCAGGCGATCCTGGATGCCATCCTGGCCGCGGCGGTCTTTTGGATCATGACGACCGTGGTGCCGGTCCTGGGCGGCGCGCCGATGTCGGTGCGGAGGCTGAGTCGGCGCTGACTCGACCGCGCGGGATGGATCGAGCGGTCAGAGCACCGGTGGGCATGCCAGGCCATAAAACGCAGGACGATCGCGGCATGACCGGATCCTCAGTGCGGCGAGGGCGAACGGTGGGGCGATGAGCTACGGCGTGTCGGATGCCGAACTGAGTGAAGTCCAGCGGCGACTGGCCATTCTCAGGGTCGGGCTGCTGTTGGTTGTTGCGCTGCTCGGGCTTCGCCTCTGGTACCTGCAGGTGCGCGACGGGCCGTACTATCGGGACCTGTCCGAAAACAACCGAATGCGCACGGTCCTGCTCGAGCCGGCACGGGGACTGATCTATGACCGGTACGGCGTCTTAATGGCCAACAATGTACCCAGTTTTGCGCTGTACGTGTCCTTGGAAGACGTCAAGGATCGTCCGGCCCTGGTGGCCAAGCTGAATGGATTGCTGGGATTGGATCCGGAGATCATCGAGCGGAAGCTGGCGGTCAGGGGGCCGCGGCAACTGCCGAGAAAAATCAAGGATCGATTGAGTTTGCGGGAAGCGACGCTGATCGAATCCCACCGTCTGGATCTTCCCGGTGTGATGATCGAGGTCGAGTCGCAGCGGAATTACCTGGAAGGCGTCGTGGGCGGCCACCTCATCGGGTATGTGGGGGAAGTCTCGGCCGAACAGCTCGAACGCGCGGACGCGGAAGATTTGCACCAGGGGAGCTTGGTGGGTCAGTACGGGGTGGAGAAGACGTTCGATCGGGTCCTTCGAGGAAAGGCGGGACAAAAAAGCGTCGAGGTCGACGCGCTGGGTCATGCCAAACGGACGACCGTGATCGAAAAACCTCGCGCGGGGAACGATCTGTACCTCACGATCGACGTGCGGCTGCAAAAACTGGCCGAGGATCTGTTGGGCGATGAGGACGGCGCGATCGTGGCCTTGGATCCCACGAACGGAGAGGTGCTCGCCCTGGCGAGTCGGCCCGCCTTCGATCCCAACCTGATGTCGAGAGAACTGACCGGCAAGCAGTGGGAGGAGATCGTGCAGAACGAGCGGCGCCCGCTGACCAACCGTGCCCTGCAGGGCCAGTATCCGCCGGGATCCACCTTCAAGATCGTCATGGCCGCTGCGGCGCTGGAAAGCCGTACCGTGACGCCGTCCACGCCCGTGCATTGTACGGGCGGCTATCTTTTCGGCAGGCGGGTGTTTCGAGACTGGAAGCAGGGCGGGCATGGGTACGTCGACCTGGACGAGGCGCTCGTGCATTCGTGCGATGTCTATTTTTATACCATCGGCCAGCGGATGGGTATCGAGACGATCGCGACGTTCGCCAAAATGTTCGGCTTGGGGCGGGAAACCGGGATCGAGTTACCTTCGGAGCGGGTGGGGATCGTGCCCTCGCCCTCGTGGAAGGAACGTGTGAAGCGGGAGACCTGGCTGCCCGGTGAAACCATTTCCGTGTCGATCGGACAGGGGTATGTCACCGTCACGCCCCTGCAAATGGCGGCGCTCGTGGGAACGGTGGCGAATGACGGCGTGGCCTATCGCCCGCATCTGCTCAAGGCGATCATGGATCGCACGACGGGGCAGTTGCAGGAGGTCCCGACGGTGCCGCGCGAGACGCTCCCGGTGAAGCCCGAGACCTTGAAGGAAATTCAAAAGGGCCTGGCTGGCGTCGTGACGAGGGGAACGGCCAGGCAGGCCAGGTCGACGGTCGTCTCGATCGCGGGCAAGACCGGCACCGCCCAGACCGCGGCGTTACGGACCGGCCCGGAAAAAGACATCCCCAAGAAGTTGCGTGACCACGCCTGGTTCGTCGCGTATGCGCCGGTCGACTCCCCGAAGATTGCCGTGGCGGTGCTGGCGGAGCACATGGGGCACGGCGGTTCGGCCGCGGCTCCGTTGGCGAAATCCGTGATCGAGGCCTACTATACCCTGAGTCCGAAGAGGCCGATTGCAGTCGGGCAGGCCTTGCCGCCGCCTCCGCTTCCGCCGGCCGCGACGGAGCCTTCCTGATGATCGATCGCGTGCTGGACGAACGTCGGCTGGATGGCTTCGATCTGCAGTTCCTCGCGATCGTGGCCACGATCTTGGGCCTCGGCGTGTTGTCGATCTACTCCGTGACCTACACGCAAACCGCGGGACTTCCCTTCTATCTCAAGCAGTTGATGTGGATCGGCTTCGGGGGAGTGGCCTTCGTCGCGATGCTGGTGGTGGACTATCACAAGATTGCCCGGCTCTCCTACGTCCTGTACGGGATCGTGTTGATTTTGCTCGTCGTGGTGCTGATGATGGGAAAGACCAGCCGGGGCGCGCAGCGCTGGATTCCGATCGGCCCCTTCGCGTTCCAACCGTCTGAGTTCGCCAAGTTGGTGTTGATCCTCGTCCTGGCGAGTTATTATGCCGCGGCGCCACGAACGGGCTGGATGCAGCGGGTCCTGATTCCGGGCGCGATCATGCTGCCGGGCCTGCTGCTGATCTTGAAGCAGCCCGACCTCGGCAGCGGCCTGAGTTTTCTGGCGGTGTACGCGGCGATGTTGCTGGTGGTGGGGATGCGGTCCAAGGCGATCGGGATCATTCTGTTGTTCTCGCTGATGCTCTTCCCGTTTGTGTGGGAAGTCACGTGGACGTCGCTCCACGATTACCAACGACAGCGGGTGCTGACGTTCGTCGATCCTGGCTACGACCCTGGCGGGAAAGGGTATCATGCGCTCCAATCGCGCATCGCCATCGGTTCGGGGGAGCTCATGGGGAAGGGGCTGTACGGGGGCACGCAGAGCCAACTGAAGTTCTTGCCGGAAGGGCATACCGATTTCGTCTTTGCCGTCTTCGCCGAAGAGTGGGGGTTCGCCGGCGTCATGGTGTTGCTGACCCTGTTTATTCTCTTGATCCTGTTGTCGGTCGAGATTGCGCTCCGGGCCAAAGATCTGCTGGGCTCGTTGCTGGCCGCCGGTGTCGTGGCCATGTTGTGTTTTTGCGTGGTCGTGAACATCGGCATGACCGCGGGAATGTTTCCCATTGTTGGTATCCCGCTGCCGCTCATGAGCTACGGCGGGAGCGCGACGGTGATGACGCTGGCTTCGTTGGGATTGTTGCTGAACGTCAAACGACGGCGGCTGGCGTTGTTTTATTAGGGAGTGACCGTCGGTCCGCGGGGCGATGCTCACGATCGCTGGACCGCGGGTGGACCGGACGTGTTGTGTGATCAGTGTTGAACCGTGCCGAGTGCGGGGACGATGGATGCGTATCCGGATACGTGTGAGCCGCGAGCTTGCGATGATTCCGGGCCCGCCCGCCGCCCGCCAGTCGGAACAGATGAGGAGTGTGATCCATGGGAGTGGAGATTGCCATCAATGTGGCCCGCGAAGAAACCCGCGTGGCGGTGCTCGACAACGGCATCGTTACCGATCTCTTCAGCGACCGGGCCAAGCACAAGGATTTTGTGGGGAATATCTATAAAGGGCGCGTGGCGAAAGTCCTGCCTGGGATGCAGGCCGCGTTCATCGATCTCGGCCTCGAAAAATCCGCCTTCATGCACGCCTCGGACGTGTGTACCGAGGAGGCGCCCGCCGAGACGTTGTTCGACAGCGAGGAGGACGACCAGGGGCCCGAGATGCCGAAGCCCAAGCGTCAGGGCGTGAAGCCCATCGAGCAGTTGCTGTCCGAAGGGCAAGAGATCATGGTGCAAATCTCCAAGGGGCCGATCGGAACCAAAGGGCCCCGGGTCACGGGCTATGTGTCGCTCCCCGGACGCTACCTGGTGTTTATGCCCGGGGTCGATCATATCGGTGTTTCGCGCCGGATCGCCAAAGACGAGGAGCGCGGGCGTTTGAAAGACATCATGCGCCAATTGCGCAGGCCCGGCTACGGTTACATCGTCCGTACCGTCAGCGAAGGGGTACGGGAGGAGGACCTGCGGGCCGACGTCGATTTTCTGCACGTGCTCTGGCAGGACATCCTGGCCAAGCGCGAGCGTCCCGAATTGCCCGCCCTGCTGCATTCCGATTTGTCTCTCAGCTTCCGCGTGGTTCGGGATATGTTTTCGCGCAAGGTCGAGCGCCTGTGGATCGATTCACGCGCGGAGTTCGAGGCCATTCGTGACTTCGTGAATCGTTTCCTGCCGGACCTGGTGTCGAGGATTCACTTGTACGAAAAGCAGGAGCCGCTGTTCGGGCATTTGGGGATCGAACAGGAAATTTCCCGTGCGCTCAGCCGGAAAGTATGGTTGAAGTCCGGCGGGCACATCGTGATCGACCATACGGAAGCCATGACGGTGATCGACGTCAACACCGGCCGGTTCGTCGGCAAGCGCGATCAGGAGGAGACCATTCTCCGCAACAACCTGGAAGCCGCGAAGGAGATCGCGTACCAGATCAAGCTGCGCGGCATCGGCGGCATCATCATCGTCGATTTTATCGATATGGAACGCGAGCGCAATCGGGACAAGGTCTATCATGCGCTGGTGGACGCCATGTCGGTGGACAAGGCGCGTACGAGGATCTCTAGAATCTCGGATTTGGGCTTGATCGAGATTTCGCGCGAGCGCGTCCGCGAGGATATTCTGCGATCGATGTCCGAGCCGTGCCATTACTGCGAAGGACGCGGCTATACCAAATCGCCGACTACGGTGGCGTACGACATTTTCCGGGAGCTGCGTCGGTTGGGACGAGTGCAAGAGGCCCGCCAGATTGTGGTCGGCGCGCATCCCAGCGTGGCAGGCGTCCTGCAGGACGAGGAACGGCAGGGACTGGAGGATCTGGAACAGCAGGCCGGCGCCAAGATCATCGTGGCGGGGGATCCCTCGCTTCATATGGAGCAGTTCGACATCGCGATGTTGTAAGGCGACGGAGTCGACGGGGCAGAGCGCCGTCGGGCGCGGACATCTCCGGGCACCGTCAGGAGGCATGTGGACGAGGCGGATCTGCGGGCTTGGCTCACGCTGCGCTTCGTCGAGGGGATCGGTTGCGCGGCGCTGTGGGCCCTGGCCCAGGCATGGGGCTCTCCCGCCGCTATCCTCTCGGCGCCCGAGGAGGAGTTGCGGGAGTGCGGATGCAGTCCGGCCGTGGCGCGAGCGATCCGGACGGCGCCGGACCCGGCGAGCCGGAAGCGCATTGATCGAGAGGTGGCGGATATCCTCAGGCGCGGCCTGTGCATCTTATCCTGCCTGGACGAGGCCTATCCTCGTGGTCTCAAAACCATTGCGGACCCTCCCCCCCTGCTGTACATCTCGGGGCAGTGGCGTTCCGGGGACGAGTGCATGGTTGCCATCGTGGGATCGCGTCGTTCCACCCCGGCCGGGCGGGCGTTCACGGAACGCCTCAGCGAGGATCTCGCCCGCGCGGGGTGGACGATCGTCAGCGGTCTGGCAAGGGGCATCGACGGCGCGGCGCACCGTGGCGCATTGGCCGGGGGCGGACGCACCATCGCCGTCTTGGGCTGCGGAATCGATCGGACTTACCCGCCGGAGCATGCGGCGCTGCGTCGAGACATCGAGGCCAACGGGGCGGTCCTGACGGAGTTTCCCCTCGGCGCCCCGCCGCACAGCTATCATTTCCCTCAGCGTAATCGCGTCATCAGCGCATTGGCGAAAGGCGTGGTCGTCACGGAGGCGACGCTCGAGAGCGGATCGCTGATCACCGCACGCCTGGCCGCCGATCAAGGACGCGAAGTATTCGCCGTTCCGGGTTCGATTCGAGAGGAAACCAGTCGCGGACCTCACCGGCTCATCAGGGATGGAGCGAAGCTCGTCGAAACCGCCGAAGACGTGATCGTCGAGCTCTTGCCGCAGCTGGATGCGGAGGCTCGACAGCGCCTGGGTACGCGTGCGACGCCTCCCGGCATCTCGGCCTCGAACGGCGGGACGGAGGTGGGGGAGGAGGAAATAACCGTGCTGAACGCGCTCGCCGCCGAGCCGTCGCATATCGACCGCGTCGTGGAGACCAGTCGTCTGCCCACACCGTCAGTGGCGGCCGCGTTGCTCTCGCTCGAGCTCAAGGGGCTCGTGCGCCAACTCCCGGGACAGTTGTATATTCGGTTGTGAGGCATGGTATGGTAGATCAACAATCCGGGAATCGCTTGCAACCCGCAAGAGTCGTAAGGTAGAAAGCAACCGAGACGCGATGCCGCATTCCATGTCCGATACCCACGAGGGAGCATGGCCAAGTCGCTAATTATCGTCGAGTCCCCGGCAAAGGCGCGCACCATCACGAAGTATTTGGGGCGCGGCTACACGGTCATGGCCTCGGTGGGACACGTCAAGGATCTGCCTCCCAGCAAGCTGGGCGTCGATATCGAGCACGAGTTCGAACCGCAATACGTGACGATCAAAGGCAAGTCGAAGGTCTTGTCCGAGATCAAGAAGAAGGCGCAGGAGGTTGACAAGGTCTACCTGGCGC
Source organism: Candidatus Inralta sp. (assembly GCA_039794185.1). Taxonomy (GTDB): domain Bacteria; phylum Nitrospirota; class Nitrospiria; order Nitrospirales; family Nitrospiraceae; genus BQWY01. The sequence continues at coordinate 54,180 of JBDIVW010000026.1, forward strand.
CGGACCCCGACCGCGAGGGGGAGGCGATCGCGTGGCACATCGCGCAGGAACTCAACGGCAAGACGAAGAAAAAGAGCGAGAAGGTGTTCCGGGTCCTCTTCAATGAGATCACGGAGTCGGCCATCAAGCGAGCGCTGCAATCCCCCGGCCAGATCGACATGAAGCTGGTCAACGCGCAACAGGCGCGTCGCGTCCTCGACCGCATCGTCGGCTATCAGGGAAGCCAGCTCTTATGGAAGAAGGTGCGACGCGGTCTCAGCATGGGACGGGTGCAGTCCGTGGCCGTCAAGATGATCTGCGAGCGCGAAGCGGAGCGCGAGGCGTTCCGCGCGGAAGAATATTGGTCCATTACGGCGACGTTGCAAGGGAACTCCCCGCCAGCCTTCGAGGCGCGGTTGCATTCGATCAACGGTCAGGAGGCGGCCATCCACACCGGGGCCGACGCCGAGCGCATCGTGGGAGACGTCGAACACAAGCCGTTCGTCGTGCGGACGATCGAGCGCAAGGAACGCAAGCGGAACCCCGTCGCCCCGTTCATTACCAGCCGATTGCAGCAGGAGGCGGCCAGAAAGCTTCGGTTTACCCCGAAGAAGACCATGACGCTTGCCCAACATCTCTACGAGGGCGTGGAAATCGGCGCCGAAGGGCCGGTGGGGTTGATCACCTACATGCGCACGGACTCGACGCGCATTTCACAGGAGGCGGCCGACGCGGCGCGCGCATTGATCCGTGAACGGTTCGGCCCGCAATATCTTCCGGCGACGCCTAACGTGTACAAGACGCAAAAGGCGGCCCAGGAGGCCCATGAGGCCATCCGTCCCACGTTCGTCAGTCGCGATCCTGAATCGGTTCGGCAGTACCTGGATGCGGACTCCTATCAACTGTATAAATTGATCTGGAACCGATTCGTCGCTTCGCAGATGACCCCTGCGATTCTGGACGTGACGCGCGTCGATAGCGCCCCTGTGGGGACGAAGGAGATGTACCTCTTTCGCACGACGGGCACGATCGTGAAGTTCCCCGGTCATACGGCGGTATACCTAGAAGGCAAGGACACGGAGAGTCAGGAGCCGCCCCAAAAGGGGACCGAGGAGAGCGAGGACGCCGGCGAACGCCAGTTGCCGAGTCTCGAAGAGGGAGAATCGCTTCGTCTCGTGGATCAGGAGTCCTCGCCGAACGGGTTGCTAGCGAAGCAGCATTTTACCCAACCTCCCCCCCGCTACAATGAGGCCTTGCTGATCCGTGAGTTGGAAGAAAAGGGTATCGGCCGCCCGTCCACCTACGCCACGATCATCTCGACGATTCAGGACCGCAAATACGTTGAAAAGATCGAGGGACGATTCGTGCCGACCGAGACCGGCCGGACGGTGAATGATTTCCTGGTCAAGGGATTTCCCGAACTGCTGAACGTCGACTTCACGTCGCAGATGGAGCAGGAGCTCGACGAGGTCGAAGAGGGGAACAAGGAGTGGGTCGATGCGGTGCGGGATTTCTACAACCCGTTCACCCGAGACATGCAAGTGGCGGAGACCATCCCGGGTCCGAAGGACATCGTCGAGCCGCCGACGGACATTCCGTGTGATAAGTGCGGCCGCATGATGATCATCAAGTGGGGTCGCAATGGAAAATTTCTTGCCTGCCCGGGATACAATGAGGACCCACCCTGCAAGAATACCCAGAATTTCGAGCGGTTGCCGGATGGCACGGTGAAGATCGTGCCGAAGGAAGAGATCACGACCGATGAGAAGTGCGACAAGTGCGGCAGTCCGATGGTCATCAAGGCGGGTCGGTTCGGAAAATTCCTGGCCTGCTCGGCCTACCCGGCCTGCAAGATGACTCGAGCCTTGTCGCTCGGCGTGAAATGCCCCGCTCCGGGCTGCGACGGAGATTTGGTGCAGAAGCGCACGCGCAAGGGGCGCGTCTTCTACGCCTGCTCCAAGTATCCGAAGTGTGAGTATGCGCTGTGGGATCGCCCTGTGAAGAAATCCTGTCCCAGTTGCAGCGCTCCGTTCCTGGTCGAGAAGGTCGGCAAGCAGGCGACCACCGTGCGGTGCGTGAACGCGGACTGCGGATACAAAGAAGCCAGCTGATTTCACCCTCCTGTTCCCCCATTCTTCCTCTCGCCACATTCTCTCGAACGTGCCCGGGTGATCTTGAGAACAGTTTTCACTGTTAGTAGCTTCTACCTATGACCAGGATTGACCTGGGCGGCGCATCTGGGGATAATGCAGTGATTCGCTCACTGGGATCGTTCACCAAGGAGGCCGACCATATGAAAGCCAAAGAGGGCGTCATCAACATACTCAACAAGATTTTGACCGCCGATTTGACCGCCATCAATCAATACTTCGTGCACGCGAAGATGTGCGACAACTGGGGTTATGAGCGGCTGCACCACAAGATTCGCGAGCGTAGCATCGACGAGATGAAGGACGCCGATGAATTGATCGGGCACATCCTCTATCTAGAAGGCGTCCCGAACGTGCAGCGGATGAATACCGTGCACGTCGGGGAGACCGTGCCAGAGCAGCTCAAGCTCGACCTCAAGGCGGAACAGGAGATGCTGGCGCTGCTCAGCGATGGCGTCGTCCATTGCACCAAAGTGGCCGACTTCACCACGCGGCACATGCTCGAGGACATGGTGAAGGACGTGGATGCGCACATCGACTGGATCGAGACCCAGATGGAAACCATCAAGCAAGTCGGCCTGGAGAACTACCTGGCCGAACAGATCAAGAAAGACAGCTAGCGCGGTCTGCTGACAAGAAAGGACCCCCTGCGGATGAAAGCCAAAGACGGAGTCGTCGAGCGACTCAATAAGGTGCTCACGGCGGAGTTGACCGCCGTGCACCAATATCTACTGCATGCCGCCATGTGCAAGAATTGGGGCTATGAGCGGTTGCACGAGCATTACAGCCACCTGGCCCAGGAAGAGGTGCAGCATGCCGGGGGGTTGATGGATCACATTCTGTATCTGGATGGGACGCCGGACGTGCAGCGGCTGGATGCCGTGGCCACGGGAAAGACGGTCGCGGAGCTGTTTTCCGTCGACCTGGCATTCGAGGTCGAGGATATGGGCGTGCTACGGGAGTGCGTGGGCCATTGCACGACGGTCGGCGATTTCACGACACGCCATCTCCTGGAGCACATGCTGATCGATACCGAGGAGCACATCGACTGGTTCGAGACCCGGTTGCGGACGATCAAGCAGGTGGGCCTGGAAAAGTATCTGTCGGAGCAGATCAAGGCGGGTGCGTAGAGAGCACTGAGGCGGCGGCATAAAGCCTGAGGCGCGTGGCCACGAAGGCGGGGCGGGCCGCAAAGCGGCGACGCCCGCCTCCGTCGCTGTCAGTCCGAGCAGGCGGTTAGGCCTTTTTCGCGACTGGGGAGCCGTCCAGTTCCAGTTTGAGGTCTGTCTTGCTTCCCGCATCGTTGATGAAGTGGACGTGCACATATTCGTGATCGTCCTTGTCCGAGTGTTTGATCTTGAGTTTGTCGATTTTCTGATCCCCCTTTCGAGCCTGGATGGCCTGTTGTGCCGCCGATGGTAAGTTGGCGAGCACCTCCTTCAGGACTTCCGGCTCAGTGCCCCCCAGCAGTTTCTTGTTTGTGGCATCCCATACCAGCTCATGAAGCTTGTGCTTACGCTCGTAGGTGACTTTGACTTCCGTGATCTTGTGCGCTTTGGCTTCTTCGATCTCCAGGATTTTCCCATCCACCAGGAAACGAGCGATCGGCATTTGAACCTCGATTGGGAGGTCGGAGAATCTGTCCACGTTGCGAACCTCCTCGTTGGCGTAAGCCGGGAAGGCTCCCAAGGTGAGCACGGCGCTGAGTAAGAGCACATGGCGTCTGATCATGTCATCCTCCATTGAGTGAAAAGTGGACGAGCCGAAACACAACGACCGAATCCGGAGTAGGCGCCCTCACCCTTCAGCCAGTTTGGCCGATTTTACAGCGGCCGTGCCGTGCGGTGAAGAGGAAGCCGAGTGGAGGCCAGTCCTCCCGAACCCGAGCTGCCTCCGGCGCAGCTTCGGGTAGATCCACATATACACACCCGTACCCACGAACAGAACCAGTCCGATGGCCGTCAGATCGTAGAGCGACCACAGTTTATCCCCGAACAATTTTCCAGTGTGGAGATCGTTCAAATAGGCATCAAGCGCCATCGGTGTGGGTTGCGCAGCGAGCAGTATCTGCAAGGGAGCGAAAGCAATGGTCTCCACGGCCCCTGTCCCTGAGTGATAGCGATAGATGCCGTGTTTGGTTCCAAAGAAGACGTGATCTGGTCGCTCGGGGTCGATGGCGATCGAACTGATTTCGGTCCGAAGGCCAGCGGCAGCACCGGACTCGCCGGCAAGGGACCTCCAGTGTTCGCCGCCGTCCGTCGATGCATAGGCGCCGGTCTTCGATCCGGCATAAAGCGTCGTCGAGCCATGGCCGTTTCGTTGCAGCGTCGTGATCTTCCCCATCGCGGTCCCGTCGGGACCCGGGTGCGGAGTCCAAGTTTCACCGGCATCCGTACTCGTGTAAAGTCCCTGTTGGGTGCCGATGAGCCATCGCGATTTCATGAGGAGCAGCGCCGTGACTTCGAGCTGATTCGGCAGAGAGGGCACCGAGGTCCATCTGCCATCCCTCCACGCATAGAGTCCCGCCTTGGTACCGACGAGGACATCGGGAGATACGGAATCCGAGGTGCGCTGAAGCGCCAGGGCCTTCACCTGGCCGCCTTTCTGCGCCATCGCGGTGGCCGCCCAATGCGGAATCAGGGCGGGCGGTACTTCGATTGCCTTCAGCCACGTCCACTCCTTCTGGTGGATCAGAATCAGGCCTGTGACGGCAAGGACTGTGACGCAGAGCGAGAGGGCAACCCCGACGAGTCGATGGACCTTTCTTGCCAAGGTGACTGGCTTCTGAGAAGGGAGCATGAGACTTGACATGGCGACACTCCTTTTCACGCGATTAGAAATACCACTCCGCCCCTAGCAAGAAGGTGCGCCCCGATTGCTGTCGGTTGGTGCTGAAGAAATTGCCCGCCGCATTAATCTCACGCTCCAGCTTCGTCTCATTGGTAAGATTGCCCGCTTCGACGAAAAGGGAGAAGTTCTTATAGAGCGCCTGACGGATCGACACGTCTACAATCGAGACGGGGTTGGTTACTTTGAATGCGTCGTTACTCTGGATTTCCTTGACGAAGGGGAAGTAGCGCCAGGCGATCGTGATGATGGTTCCGAACGGCGCATACCGATAGTCTAGGCCGGCGTTCAAAATGTACTCCGGCTGCTTGTTGAAGCGACGCTTCATGCCGCTGGCCGATTGGAGGCTGGACTCAAGAAACGTCTGGTTTGCCCACAGGCTGGTGGTCTGAAGTACGGGGACGCCCGTAAAGGCCAGGCTGAACCGTTGCTCCAGCTCAACACCACGAGCCCAGCCGTTGCCGACATTTTGGGCTTCCAGGAGATCTCGGCCGTCCCTGTCGATGCCGGTATCCACCTCCTCGACAATTTGAGTAATCCGTTTGTAAAAGAGATTGATGCCCAGGAAGTAGTGGGCGCTGACGAACTCGCCGCCGACGTCGACGTTCCAGGACCGTGCGGGGTTGAGCCGGGGGTTGCCCCTGATAATCCGTGGGCCTCTGATCAGCTCGATCGGGGTCATTTGATTGAAATCCGGCCGATTCAACGTCCGGGATACGGCGAACCGGAGGGTAAGATCGTCTCGCAGTCGGTACAGCAGGGGCAGGCTGGGATTAAAATCGGAGATACTGCGGTGGACCTGTGTTCCATCCCCGCCGGTCGCGTCTTGGAACACATGCTCAAAGCGCAGACCGGGTACGATACTCAGGCGGTCCGTCAGCCAGAACTCATCCTGCACGTAGGCGGCGACGTAGTTCTCTTTGAATTGATAACGGTCTCCGGGGAGGCTTGTGATTCTGAACGCTCCGTTGTTCCCGATCTCGTGCTTGAGGAGCCCCACATCACGGTCACGCAAACGCAGAGAGGCCCCCACCTTCACCGTTTGCCTGACTCCGAGGGTGAGGGGGATGGTCAAGTTCGTCAAGGCATTCCACGTGGAGTCCGCGCGGTGCTCATTCTGAAACTCGCGTTTGTCGAATCCGAATGCGCTGGCTGTTTCTTTGAACTTGAGGATGTCGGTTTCGTTCGTCAGGGAGCCGGCGTAGTATCCACCCCGCGAATCCCAGACGACGCCACCGCCAAAAGCGTGTGTATGGGCAAAACCGAGCCCCTTTGTCTGAGAACGTGATGTGCCGGTTTGCTCCTGGCGTTCTTCGTCCTGCACGGTCGATTTGGTCGCATCTGTGAAGGTCTTGAGTCCTGGTTTGTCTTCCTCGACATTCAGCACCATCGGCTTCAGGTGAAACTCCCCCGAGCGATAAAAGAAGCCGAGGTCCACGGTCATGCTGGGCATGCGTTGGGTCGTCGTCTCCAGATTGGTTTCGCCCTTGCCCGCCGTTAACGGTGTAAACATCCGGCTTCGGCTCCGGTTGATGGGTTGCTCCAGGTAATCCGCTGAGGCCATGATTCCAAACCAACTCGTGGGCCGATGTCCAAAAGCCACGCTTCCGTTCAGGAGGGATCCGTCGATGCCGGTTTGACCGCCATACCCGGCCCGTCCAGAGAAGGTCAGTTCTTTCGGAATCGCCCGGGTTCGGATGTCGACGCGTCCGGCGACGCCGTCGCTCTCGAACTCGGCCGTGGGATTTCTGATGACCCGTACACTCTCTACCAAAAACGAGGGTAGTTGATGCAGAGAAAATTCCCGCTTATCCCCCGGGCCAGGGAGCTGCACGCCATCGACCTGGACGCGGGTAAAACCCTTCTCCAGCCCTCGGAGCTCGATATCGCGATTCTCGCCGACGGGTCCCCCCACCACGACGCCTGGAAGGCGTTGCACAACGTCGGCCGTGCGGCGATTGTTCCGAATGATGAATTCCTCACGCCGGACTCCCGTTTGGGGAACGGGATCAGCCAGCCTCACGGCCTCCGGCGACTTGACTGCTTGGGAAATTGTCACCGGCTCCAAATGGTATCCTTCGCCGAGCGTGTGTTGCTGTTCCGGCTCCTTGTGCTGTTCATCTGTCGCGAGGCCGTCCTCGGGGGGCTCCTGGGGCCACGCGGGTTGGACGATTGCAGGTAGCCCTGCCAGGATTAGCATTCGTGCCCATGCCTGCCTGGTTCGTATGCTGCAGATGCCCACGGTTCCCCTCCCTCGGTGCATGGGCTCTGGGCTCCGGGCCTCTGGCCAAATCTATCGTTGCCGTCTGTCGTGCGGGCTTCCTCATAGGGACGCTGCATCGGTCATCTTGCGAAGGAGCGTCAGTGCAATTCGAACATGACCGGAATCTTGAACTCGACTGGCTGTGCAAAGAGATTCTTGGGCGGCACAACGGGGAAGGCCTTGTGGACCGCCGCCTCAGCCGCTTCATCGAGGATCAGGTGCCCCGAGGTCCGGTCGATGCGGATCTGAAGCAATTCGCCTTCGGGCGACACCGTAAACTTGATCAAGGTCGATCCCTCCCAGCGCATTTGCTGCGCTGTAAACGGGTACGCCTTTTCCTGGTCGATCCGTTTCCGGACGCGCTTGAGATATTTCCGAAACTCGGGGTCGCGCGTATCGGTGGGATAGCGTGGTGGAGCGAGCCGATCTCCCATAATGACAACCGGGGGAATGTGGATGACGTCGAGCGCCCCTTCGGTCGCTGAACAAGGGAAGGGGGTGAGCAGCCCCAGATGGGCCTCGGGGCGTGGCTCCGCCTCGATGCAGGGTGCCGCTTCTCGCCGAGGTTGTACCGTTTCCTCTTCTCCACTCCGTGCAGCAGTTGCGGCCACCAGGGCGAGTCCTACACCGAGCATCATTGACGCCAGCCATCGTGGTCCCGTCATAGCTGCCCTCCCACGCATGCTGCACCCCCTGTCGTCGATCGGCCTGAAGGGGCGCATGGCTGGCGGTGAATCGGGAGCCCGCCGGTTGCCAGCAGTCGCCATCGTGCCCCTCCCTGCGTAGCCTTTCCGCATCACCGGGTTGCAAGTGCTGTTAGTTTGCTTGGCATCCACGAAATCTTGCTCGTGACAGCGCTAAGGAAGCGAGAACTCGTCCATGGCGAGCTGCTTCAGTTTGGTATACAGTGCCGTACGGTGAATCCCCAGGATGCGCGCAGCTTCCGCCTTGTTCCCGTGCACTTTCGTCAAAGCCCGCCCAATCAAGATGTGTTCGAGTGACTGTATGGCCTCTTCCAGCGGTAGCTCTACGAGCTCGCTCAGTCGAGGGTCAGTCCTCGAGTCGCCCCCCCAGGGCCTGAGAGCCGGAAGATCGTCCAATGTCACCAGCGGGCCCTGGGCTAGTACCACGGCGCGCTGGACGAGATGTTCGAGCTCACGGACGTTGCCGGGATACTCATGAAGGAGGAGCGCATGCATCGCGGCCTCGCTGAAGCCGAACGGTTGGCTTGCTCCCGCTGGGCGGTACCGAGCCAAGAAATAATCGGCCAGATCCGGAATGTCGCTGCGGCGGCTTCGCAGGGGAGGCACCTCGATCTCGACCACGTGCAGCCGATAATAGAGATCCTCCCGGAATCGTCCTTCCGTCACCCGCTGACGGAGCGGCTGATTGGTTGCCGCGATCAGTCGAAAATCGATTCGCCTGGACGTTTGGCCGCCGAGGCGATCCAACGTGCGCTCCTGCAACACTCGGAGCAGCTTGCCTTGCAAACCGAGAGGCAACTCGCCGACTTCGTCCAGGAACAGGGTGCCACCATGAGCGGATTCCAACCGTCCTGGTCTTGTTTGAACCGCTCCGGTGAACGCGCCACGCTCGTGGCCGAACAGTTCACTTTCAAGAAGCCCCTCCGGGATAGCGGCGCAGTTGAGGGAGACCATGGGCCCCAATTCCCGAGGGCTGTGCCGATGGATCGCCTGCGCGACGAGTTCTTTCCCCGTACCCGACTCGCCCATGAGCAACACTGTCGCGTCGGAGGGGGCGACTTTGCCGATCAACTTGAACAGGGCACGCATTGTCGGATGATTGCCGATCAAACCGGTCCCCGGAGTACGCGGGGTGTCGACTCCGGACCGCAGCAGATCCAACTCCAGGCTTAGCCGTCGAATGTCCACCGCCCGGCGGGCCATTCTGAGCACTTCGTCGGCGTCGAAGGGCTTGGTGATATAGTCGTAGGCGCCTGCCTTCATGGCTTGGATCGTCTGCTCGCTTCCGCCGAATGCCGTGATAATTAGGACGGGAATACGCTTGGTTTCATGATTGGCCTGGATGGCCTCGAGCGTATCCATCCCGTTCGAACGCGGCATTTTCAGGTCCATCAGGATCACATCTGGGAAGTCCTCGATGCGGCGGAGCAGTTCCAGGGCTTCCTGGCCGTCGCCGGCTTCGATCACCCGATATCCCCCGGACGTGAAGAGTTCGGCAAGACTTTGACGCAGATGCGGCTCGTCGTCGACGAGCATCACGCTCGGTTGTCGGTCGGGCAGCATGAGGGACTGGCCGGTGTCTTTAGTCATGTCGCTGGTGCCTCAGGACTCCTGCATGGCGGAGGCGAGGGAGCGACCCTGGTCGGTAGCCTCGTCGACTCCGCTGCAGGGAAGGATAAGTCGGAATTGGCCTCCACCGTCGGGAGAGTCCACGTACGTGAGGGAGCCGCCCATGGCCCGTGCGATTTCGGCTGAAAGAAAGAGGCCCAACCCGGTCCCCTGCGGCTTGGTCGTAAAAAACGGTTCGAACAAATGCGGGATGTGCTCGGGAGGGATCCCCGAGCCAGAGTCGCGAATGGTAAGGCTGAACCTGTCCTGCCCTTCCGTCGTCAGCGTGACCAAGATGCGTCCGTCCTGTGCCGACATCGCTTCCATCGCATTAGTCAGCAGATTGTCGAGTATTTGACTCAGACGATCGCGGTCCACCGTTACGGAGACGTCTTGGTCGACAGACTCCCGGTATTCCCACACGATCCCGTCCTCCCACGCGCGCATTTGCCAGGGTTGGAGGAGTGTCTTCAGGAACGGCTGCAGGTGGGTCGGCAGGCATTCTGAGTGTGACGGTTTCGCGACGGACAACAGCCGGGCGACCAACCGGTCGAGACGGGAGATTTCCTGTTCCACGACATCGAAGGCGGCCGTCAGTTTGCTGACGTCAAGCGTGCCGCGGCGGGCCAATTGAAGTTTCAAACGAATCGAGGACAGCGGGTTGCGGACTTCGTGAGCCACACCCGCGACGAGCCGGCCCAGGGTGGCGAGGCGATCGGCTTGGTGGAGCTGGCGTTCCAGGTGCTCCCGGCGCGCCTGTTGCACGCGCACGGTTTCCACGAGGTGGTTGATGGCTCCGACGACGCGATCCAGTTCTTCATAGCTGGTCGCCACCGCTGGCGACAGGTTGCCTGCGTGGAGTGCTTGGATGCCTACGACGATCTTGGAGATAGCCCGGTCGAGGCTGCGCGCGATGAGCCAGGCCAGTCCAGCCGTCAGGCCGGCCATCGCCAGCATCGCGATCAGACTGGCATTGTAGGTGCGCCATTGTGGATTCCGGATACCAGGCAGGCGATGCATCACCCACACAGCCCCCATGGGTTCGCCGTTGCGAAGCAAGGGGGCTGCGGCGAAGAGGATCGCGTCGAATCCGCTTTCGATGTGTTCCTCCAAGAGGGTCTTCGTGGCCAGAGCTTGGCCGACAAGTCGAGAAATGACGGGACGCTCCGCTTCGGGAATATCCGTCTTCGGACCCGATCCCGAATAGGTGGGGAACGCATACCCATGCAGTCGGCCGCTCGAGGAGGCGTAGAACCCGCCCTCAAGACCTCGAAGATCGGCCAGGCTCTCCAGGGCAATAGCCCGAAGGGTTCGGGCATCCTCGATCAGCGGAGCGGATTCGAGATCCGATGGGGCGCGTGAGCGTTCCGCGAGCTCATAATGGCGAGCCATGCGCTCCATGGCCAAGTTCAATTGGGTGGTCGCTTCAGCCATCCGAGCGGACTCCGTCATGGTGAATATCTGTAGTCCGAGGAAGGCGGCAGATACGAGCGTCAATCCCACGAGAATGCCGAGCGCCTGGATGCGCCGTTTCACGGAGCGGCGTGAGCCGGCCAGTCTTCCCTGCCGAACCGCGGATGCCGGCGGGGAGTCAGCACATTCCCCGGTTGTCTCTGCGGCAGGAGAAGTGGGTGTCATCGTTCAGTCCCTCAAGGCCCAGGAGCGCACGGCCCGCTCTGCATCTCAGCAGAATTCGTGCCACTTCAGGAGAGACGTGACCGTCCGCGATCTACTGGATTTGATTGAAAGTGAGAAGCAATATCAACATAGGCCGGTACATGATCGTCTCAGACTCGAACAGGACACTGTCTGAAAATCAGACGCGTGTCAGGAGCCTACTCATGGTGGCTTGGCTGCTCGTGTCGGGTTCAGGGGGAATTCTGAGTGGACAATAAAATGTCGATCGAATGGCCAGGGGCGGGGGGAGCTCTCTGGAGGATGCGAGAGCCCCCGCCTTGGGGATGAGGTCAGGACCTCGATCCCCTGTAGCGCCCGGTATGTGGATGGAGGGCTATCTCCTTGGGCGAGCGATGTCGCGACCCGCTCTACATCGATTCCTATGTGGTGTAAGCCAAGCGGCTCGGCGGGGCCATCGCATGATTCCGAAATCGAACCACATGGGGCCGTGACCTCGGGAGCGTGGTACTGCAAGAGTCGCCCGCTTCTGATGCTGTTGTTCATCTCTTGAAGTATCGGGGTGTTCCAGGTCGGGCCGCCTTATCCTGTCGGCTTGGGGAAGGGGCAGGGGGCCCGTGTCTCGCACGGGCGCCCCGCCCAGCGACGTGGAGGGGGCACGCCTCCACGTCGCGCCACCTGAAACTAGGCAGGCCCCGCTTTCACTCCATCCGTGAGCGTCAGGCAGGACACGATGTCTCCGCAGCGGCCGACGAGGTCGGGATCCAGTTGGGTTCCTGCGAGCACCCGCAGGAGGGCAAGCGCGGTCGAGGCGTCCGTGCGCGGCCCTGCGGCCGGGTACAGAAATGCGTCGAAGGTGTCCGCGACTGCGAGGATCCTGGCCCCTTTCGGAATAAATCTTCCACGGAGTCCGTAAGGGTAACCGCATCCGTCCCATCGCTCATGATGATGCGCGATCCACAGAGCCGGCCGTCTGAGGAACGAGATCGCCCTGAGCAGTTCCGCGCCTGCCCTGGGATGGCTTTGGTACAGCGCAAACTCTCTCGGGGAGAGTTCCCGTGATTCACTCAAGACCGGGGTGGGAAGGGTCAGGAGCCCAATGTCGTGAAGCAGACCCGCCAGCATGATGTCCTGCAATTCGTCCAGCGCCAAGCCCGACGCCAGGCCCAGGCGATGGGCCAGATCGGCCGTTCGACGGCCGTGACCTTGGTGTCTGGGCGATACCGATTCGATCAGGAGTACCAGTTCTCGAATCGAGCGGAGGATGGCCGTCCGATGCGCGCCGAGCATCGGCTCGCCGAAATCGAGAGCCTCGAGATCGCTCAGGATGCTGCGCAGATTGCCGTGTCTTTGATTTGGTTTTCTCGCCTGATTCGTCATCCGCCTCTCCTTTCACGGTGACCGCACAACAAAAAAGCCCAAGATCACCATCGTGATTTTGGGCTCTGGGCGAAAGCCGCTGGCCGCTGGTCGCTAAGATCTGTCAGGTTACGATCGCCTCAAAGGCATACCTTGAATACGGGAAAAGGGAATGATCACGAGCCTTCGGCAGCGCTTGCATTTCAACTCGATGCCTGCTTCGACATAGCGGGCGACAAGTTGACCACACAGGCATCGGAGCTCGCTCGAATCCGACTCGCACGACGGTTCCGGAACAAATTGATGTTTCATGGGCATCGAGGGGGCCCAGGCGGTCAGCGACCGCGTGGGCCCCCAGCCTAGCTTAGAACGTCCACTTCGCTCCTGCTTGCCAGAGCGCGGGCAGACCTGCGTAGATCCCACGGGTCCGATCCACGATGAACGTCTGGTCCAGCATGTTTTTGCCGACGAAGAAGAACGTGGTGTTGATGGGCTTGACGTACTTGTTGACCGCGGCGTTCAACACGCACCAGCCCTGGATCAATCCTCGCTGTCCATTCGGTGTGGGGGTGACGGTATTACGGTCGTCGCCGAACATATCACTGAGACACTGGGCTTCCAGGCGAGCGCTGAACCCGAAGGGTCGATTGGTATAGCCTAATCCCGCCGTCAGCATGTGTCGCGGAGAATAGGGCAGGCGGTTGCCGCTCACACTGACCGTGGCCGCTTCCCCTGGAAGGAGGGCCGCGCCCCCGAGCGCGCTGTTCCGTGTCCCACGGAACTCGGCATCTACGACCCAGGTATAGTTGAAGTCGAAGATGATGTCGTGATCTTTGTTCTGCCCGCTCACCGCGTCCAATAGATCCAACTTGGTGGCAAACTCGATGCCGCGGTGCATGGTCTTGCCCGCGCTGGTGAGTGTCGCGCCGACGCCGCCCGCCACTGACTGGGAAATGATCTGGTTCTCGAAGTCCAGCCAGAAGAAGGTTAGTTCATAGCCGGACCAGGGAGTAGGATTCCCTCTCGTTCCGATCTCATAGGTCCAGCTCAGCTCCGGGTCAAGGTCCACTACGGCACCGGTCCCCGTGACCGTGTCGGAAATCTGCGGGGGCGACATGCCGCGGTGTACGCCACCAAAGATCATGTGATTCTTGTTCAGTGCATAGGTAGCGCCGATGCCCGGCAAGACCTCCGTGAAATGGTTTTTGCCGAACGCACCGTCCCCGTTGTTGGCCAGCCGATTGTTTTGATCAAAATTAATATGCTCCACGCGGAACCCCGGTGTGATCGTGAACTGGCCCATGATCAAACGCTCCTGGAAGAACATGGCGTAGGCGTTCGTCGTACGGAGATTGTTCTCACCCAAACAGGTCGTGGCGCCTGGTGTGTTGTTGAAACAGCTGAAACTAGCGCCAATCCCGGACGCGAAATTCCTATACTGAATCCGGTCGGACTGTTCAAACATGTAGCGCGCGCCGAAATCTGCTTCGGCTTCGATACCGAACAATTTGTGAAGATAGTGAAACCGGGGCTCAATGCCGTAGACCCAATATTCCCGGGCGTTGGTAAAACGCTGATTCGCAGGCGTTACGGCAAACGACTGAGCCGGAAGGGCGTTGCCAAGTTGGACCCCTCCCACCGGGTTTCCATTGACGTCGATGCCCTGCTGGGCCTGCCTGGTCCAATCCCGGGCAATGTAGTGCCCGAAGAAGTTGGTGGTCGACGTCAGGTTGGCGGTGAACATGTGGTTAACGGCCACATGGACGCCCATTCGAGTAAAGTCAAAGTTGTCGTTGTTGAACGGCGTGGTACGAGGATCCTGAGTGGCATACATGGCTTCCGTGAGGCCCTGGTAGCCGATGCCGGAATCCTCGCGATAGTAGTTGAACTTGGCCAGGATCTGGGTCCGATCGCTCAACTCATGCACCGCCTTGAAGGTGAGGTCGTCGACCTTGGCCCTGACGTTTGTAAAGCGAGGCGTGTCGCTTTGATAGTGCGTGTAGTCGACCAAAAATCCCGACTTGCCCCAGGTGCCCCCGTAGTCAAAATGAGTATTGATGTAGTTCAAGTTGCCGCCCCAGAACTGAATATTCCCTTGGGGTGTGGTGGGGGGCATGCGCGTGATCAAGTTCATCACGCCGCCGATGTTTTGGGGGCCATAGAGCAATTGGCCGCTGCCTTTCAGGACCTCAATGCGGTCGAAACGGAAGATGGGCGGAAAATAATAGGACGAGGCGTCGCCGTAGGGCATGAGCATGATCGGGACCCCGTCCTCCATGATGTGCACCTTGCGACTGCGAGTAGGGTCGAGGCCTCTGATACCGATGTTGGGACGAAGGCCCAGTCCGTCCTCGTCCCGTACGTTGACTCCGGGAACTTCACGCAGGGCTTCATTGATGGTGAAGCGGTGGTTCTGCTCGATGCTTTCCTTCGTGATCACCCGTCCAGACCCTGGGATGTGCTCCAAGGCGTTTTCTCTCGTCCCGATGACCTCGGTGAGGGGGGCCTTGATGGCCTTTTCCTCGCCTTCTTTCTCGGTGACGGCCTCGACTGAAACTGGGGCCTCCTCCACTTCCGCCGCGGAGGCGGGGTGCCATGTGGCCAGAAGGAGTAATAAGAGTAGCGGTGGGGGAGTGTCGATTTTAATAACTTTTCTCATTATCAATAAGCTGACACTAAACGGCATCTTTCTCCTCCTTTATGGATTAGGCTGACGGGTTAAATGAGTCGAACAAGCACGGCCGGACGATTGCCCGGTCGCCGGGAAACGATCGCGGGGATAGATGGGAGATGCTGCAGAACGATTGCTTCACTTGAAGACCACCTTCTTCAACCCCGACGCGGGCAGTTCAACCTCGCCGAAGTCGGACTCGCCTTTGAATTTACCGTCGATGGCCAATGCGAATTCTCCTGTCTTGCCATTGCTTAGGGTGATGGTCACGGTGGGAAGTTCCTTGTCCGCTCCTGGTTTGATGTCGATTTGCTTAATTGTATCGAATTTCACATTGACCGTGGCCGTGCCCCGCTTGACCGGAACGTGGCGCAGCTCGTGCGGGACAAAGGCGGTTTCGCTCACCTTCTCTTCCCAATAGAAATGAATATTCTTGACCTCACTGTCCAATCCTTGCGAGTCCGTGACGACCGCAGAGAAGGTCTTTTCAGGCTTCGGCTGGGCTAGCGCCTCGGTGGCGATGAAGCCGAGCACGAGGGTGACCAAGGATGCAGATGCCAATTGTCTGAAGTGTGAGCCTGTCACGCGATGCCTCCTGCGTCGTAAGCTGGTTCGGTCTGAAGACGGTCGAACTTTCGAAATTCGGGCTGAGCCACAGCCAGAGGGTCCTGGGAGTTTTGCCCTTGGCATCGTCGGCCCACAGGGACGCTCTGCTTCGAGATGTTGAGCGGAGATGAGAGGGGCGTGAGGGAACCCCGATGGGACATTGTCATCATCGGCGCGGGCATCCGACTGTTTATTCTTCAGGTCACTCATCGAATCGTGTAGCTGATGGGCATTAGGACCGCCACCTGAGGCTTTCCCAGTGGATGGTCCAGTTTCAGGGGCGAGGCCTTCCGCAGCGTTTCGACGGCATCGTTGTCGAGAATCGACCGACCTGAACTTTCATGGACATCGATCTTCAGGACCTGTCCGTCGTCCTTGATCACGGCCCGCAAGACGACCTTTCCTTCCCATTGATTGAGCCGCGCCAAATGCGGGTAGCGCTTAAGCTGATCCACCCGCCCCAGCAAGGCCTTTACAAGCCACCCATAATCGGCTCTGGTCGCAGGTACGGTCCTCGGCTCGGCGCGGGCGATGGCTTGCTCAACGGCAGGCTGTGCCGCCGCGTCGCTTGTCGGAGCTACCGTCGGCTCGACAGAAGCGCGTTCTACGAGGGGCTCCGCCGGGCGACTGACGACCTGCTGGGATTGAGTGACCGGCTCGGCCGTGGGTTCGATGGGAGTCTGTTCAATCAGGGGCTCCACGGGGCGACGGACGATTTCTTGGGTCTGTGTCACCGGTTCGTTCACGGTTTCCACGACGGCCCGCTCGAACACCGGTGCTACCGGTGGCTGCTCCACCGGGGCTTCTGCAACGACCGGAGCGGGAACGTCCTGAATCACCGGGGCCTGCGTGGGCACGACCTGTTCTTCTTGGACCACGGTTTCGTGGATCTCTGTCGGAGTGACGGTCTGGCTGGTCTCACTATGCTGGACGGCTTGGGTGACGACGGAAGCCGTCTGATTAACGGTGGAGACTTGGCTCGGAGCCTGGACGACCTGGGTCACCTGGCGCTGCACCACCGGGTGGGCGGTTTGGACCGGTTGGACCACTCTCTGCCGGACTGTTTGAACGACCCGTTGGGCAGGTTGGGGCGGCGACTCGACCGCCTGTGTCTTCGGTGGTGTCGGCTTAGATTGCGGTTTCGCTTCCGGCTGTGTCTCCGTCTTCGATTGCGGCTTCGGCGTCTCGACCATTGCCACATTCCAGGTAAATTGATCGGGCGGGAGCTGGATTTGAATACTAGAAAGCAAGGCGAGCGCGCCAGCGCCCATGATCGTGTGTATCAGCACAGAGCACATCCATCCCTGCCATTGCAGCCGCACCTGGTCCGGATGGCGGATGATCGGAGAAGTCATGACTTGACCACTTCGAGACTGACCTGCCCGAAGCCAAGGCTTCGGACCTCGTCAACGACTTGGACGAAACGCTCCAAAATGGTGACCTTGTCCGCCCTGACGACGACCAATGATTGCCGTGGATGCGGGTCCAATACGATGCGTAATCCGTTTTCGGGGACAGCGGAATCGTTCAGGTACAGATGCCCATCAGCCGTTAAGGTAATGACGAGCGGCACATCCTTTCGGTCCCCGGCCTCCGTGGCCTTGGCCAAATCGACCGGAATCTGGCCGGTCGTGATAAACGTGGCGGTGGTGAGCACGATCACCAGCAGCACCAGCATGACGTCAACCAAGGGGATGACGTTGATTTGGTTTAGTTCATGATCCATGTTGGTGCTGAGTCTTATAAAGCGTGATGAGCTCGGCCACGCGCCTCCGGAGTGCGTTATTCAGTACGACGCATGGAATGGCGACCAGTAGCCCGACGGCCGTGGCCTTCAAGGCGAGACTCAAGCCGACCATGATCGAGCTGACGGCGATGGTCTTTGAGGTTCCCATCGTATGGAAGGTCAGCATGATCCCGAGTACGGTTCCGAGGAGACCGATGTAGGGAGCATTGGCCGCAACGGTGCCGATAATGACCAACCGCTTGGTCAGCGCGATCTCAAAGACTTGCTGATTTGGGTACTGCGCCGGATCGATTCGACGGTAGAATTGCCATCGTTCCACTGCCACTGCGATGGCCCAGACGCTCAGACAGAGCAAGAGGCCAATGATTCCGTAGTCGACGACCTCTTTTAGTGCTTCCATCTGTGGTGCCCTCGCCTAAATTATTATTGATAACGTTTCTCAATACCACCTATCTATGAGCCGTGTCAACGGGAAAGTTTGAGCCACTCGCCATGGCTGCTCATGCGCATTCAGCCGGGGCTCCTTGGTTGGAGCGCGCAAAGTAATTTGGCAGGATGAATCACTTATTTTGGCAGGTAAAAATTGTACACGCTTACGAAGGCTTAGAAACACCCATCGGGTGCCGTTCCTGGGTGGTTGTCCCCAGGCGGTTCGCCCGACGTGCTCGCCCTGCTGGGTGGCTCGCCCCGGCCTTAAAAAGATCGTCCTGAGTCAGCCTCCGTTCATGGCCCGGTAAACGCGGCGTGAACGGACGCTCAGGAGGGCTTCACATCCCCACGAGGGAATAACGGCCAGCGCCAGGCTACAGCGCGCCCCCGCACGACGGCGGCGCATGCGCGCTCTGGCTCCAACCAGTCGCTCACCCCACGGGCCATGAAGCCTCGGTGCTGCAGAATCACCAGATCGAACACATCTCCACAATTGAGACAGCGCCACGCGCGCCGGCTGCCGAAGTCCGACGGGCCGCCGCTGTGGCCGAACAAGCGCGTGCGCACCAGCAGCCCCTGACAGCGCTGGCAGCGCCCGGACCCCTCACTCATAACCTTGCCCGGATCGTCAGATTGAACAGTTCCAAACTCGTGAGCTGGTCCGCCGTATTCGGATCGACGACAGCTTGTCCGGTGAGCGTGCCAACCGAACTGAGATCGGACGTCAGTAGGCGATAGCTGGCCTGCCCGGGCTTCGTCGCCTGGTCCAGCACCGTGGCGGCGCGCGTCTGCAGCGGGCCGCCGTCGACGCGGAACTCGACGTTGACGGTCTTGCCGGTGAGGTCCTTCAGCTCGCCGGTGGCCTTGCTCTTGAAGGTGAAGAAGAGTTCGGACCCTCCGTCACCCACGACCAACTCGACGCTCATGCGTCAGTCCTCGGTGACGGTGGACGTGCTCTTGACGCGTGGAATCACCCCGGTCCCGAGCGTAATGTTCGGCGAGATGGTTCCGATGTACAGTAGCTTCCCGGTCCCACTGGAGGCCGTGCCGATCGACCAGTGCGTGATCGTGCCAGTGCAGGAGGCCGTGCACTCCCCGAAATCGATATTCGCCACCGGTGAGACACTGTTGCCGGAAACCGTCCAGCCGCCGGAGGTACGGGCCACCGCGACACGCGCATAGCCGGTGTAGCTGGTTTCACTGCTCGTCTGGTTGCCAGCATCTGTCGGATCCGCGGTGTGGAGCCCGACGTAGAGATTCGTGAGTGGTGCGCTGGCGGCGTTGTCAGCCACGTTGGCGATGGCCGTGCCATTGAAGATGAGCTTGAGGAGATCGTTCTCGAACGTATCGCCCTTGCCGGCGGCCTGCGCCGGCAAGGGCAGCGCGGCGACTACAATCAACAGCACCAGTACGGGAACCCTCAGCAATCGCATCAGCATGGCGACCTCCTTAGAGTGTGAGTGTGCGTTCAATGCGGTCGGCGAGCGTGCAGACGCGCTCGACCCGTTCCGCCACGGTCAACACCTCTTCGATGCGGTCGGCGAGCGTGCAGACGCGCTCGACCCGTTCCGCCACGGTCAACACCTCTTCGATGCGGT
>JBDIVW010000027.1:0-73149 GCA_039794185.1 Candidatus Inralta sp.
ATTGGGCGGCTGTCTTTGAACCGGAAGGTTGGGCGTCCGAGCCCGCATGGGAGGGTAACGGTCCATCTTACTTATATACACGTAGGGCTTCGTGTCACCAATTGACAAGAGCCCTATTCATGGGAGGACCCAATGAACGACAAGTTGAGCAGAAGCGAATCTCTGATTTTGGATCTGTTGTCGACCGATCCGGAGACCGTCCATTCCCTAGAGGACGTGGTGGCGCAGTTGCCGGAGTTGTGTTGGAGTGAACTGTTCGGGGCCGTGGATCGGTTGAGCCGGCGCGGCGCCATCCGCATGCATCGCAAGGGGTTCACATACCTTCTGGTGTCCTCGGACCACGCGGCGGCTTGCGCCGGCAGCCGCTAAGCGGAGCCAGTTGCGACCTGGGCAAACCGCCAGGACACCCCGCCCACGATGCCGCCATGTGCCCTGCGCGACGATGACGATCGCGGGCTCCCCGACAACTGCCCTCAGCCAGCCCCGGCAGGAGCTGGTGATGCTCGACTAAATCCAAGACCCACCACCGCCGCAACGCCGACCTAAGCGCTAAGAATCCCTCCAACCCCGTCGCGTAGTTGTATCCCCGCTCACTCTCCGTTATGCTTGCATGCGCTCCGATGCCCATCCGGCGCACAGCGGAGGCGCTGGTTCGGCAACGACAGGACGTCGGAGTCAACCCAGCGGGGAGAGAGACGAGGACTCGGGTCCGTCGCGCACCGTTGACCGCCCATGCCGAAACTTGCCGTTCTGGATATTGGAACCAACTCCATCCACATGGTCCTCGCGGAAGTGGCGTCGGACTTCTCCTATAAGGTGGTGGACCGGTATAAGGATATGACTCGCCTCGGAGACGGCACCTTCGCGACGCGCCGTCTGTCGCACGACGCCATGGCTCGAGGACTCCAGGTGATCCACAACATGGTCCGTCTGGCCCGCAACAAGGGATTCGACCACATCAAGGCGGTCGCGACCAGTGCGGTACGCGAAGCGCGCAACGGCGGCGAATTTCTACGGCAAGTCACCGAGCAGACCAATCTCCGAGTGCGCGTGATCACCGGAGACGAAGAAGCCCGCTTGATCTTTCTAAGCGTCCGGCACGGGATGGTCCTGTCCGAGCGACCAATTTTGGTGGTCGATGTCGGCGGCGGGTCGGTCGAATTGGTGGCCGGAACCCGGGAAGGCATCCTCAAAGGTGTCAGCTTGAAGCTGGGCGCCATCCGGCTCAAAGACCTGTATCTGGCCAAGTCCCCCCCTTCGAAGAAGATGTACCGGATCATGCAATCGATCGTAGAGCGTGAATTGCGCGACGCCCTGGCGGCGTTCCCCACCCGACGCTTCGAAAAGGTGGTGGCGACTTCCGGCATGGCCGCGAACCTCGCCGAGATCGTCGCGCTGCGCGAGACCGGGCGGACGGTTCCGCAGCTCAACCTGGCAACCGTCGAGCTCGATCACTTGCAGGGTCTCGAGCGGCTTCTTGCCAAGTCGAGTCTCAAGCAGCGACTCAAGATTCCGGGGTTGGATCCGCGTCGCGTCGACACCTTGTTTCCCACAGCGACCGTGCTGCGGACGTTGTTGGAGCAAGTCGGCCATCAAGAGCTCACCATTTGCGACAAGGCGCTGCGGGAAGGGATCATCTTCGATTTCATCGAGCGCCACCGCGAGCGGATCGAAGCGGAACAGGCCATTCCCGACGTGCGCAGACGCAATGTCCTGTGGCTCGCGCACCGCTGCCGAAGCCAGGTCGCGCACGGCCAACACGTCGCCAAGCTCGCGTTGCAGTTGTTCGACCAGACGCGGTTCATCCATGGGCTTGGGCGGCCGGAACGGGAATGGTTGGAGTTCGCCGCGATCCTGCATGACATCGGCTACGTCATCAATGCACGGCAACATCACAAGCACGCCTACTACCTCATCCTGCACAGCGATTTGGCCGGATTCTCCGCCGACGAGGTCGAGATCATTGCCAATGTGGCACGCTACCACCGTCGGGCCGAACCCAGTACCAAGCACGACCCCTTCGCGGCGCTGCCGCCCGGGGCCAAGCGGACCGTTCGCATCCTAAGCGCCCTCCTCCGGGTCGCGGACGCGCTCGATCGGAGCCAGTTCGGAGTGGTGCGCGATCTCGAGGTGAGAGGACGGACGACCCTGACGCTGCGGGCTTTCACGACCGGAGACGCGGAGTTGGAACTCTGGGCGGCCAGGGAGCGGACCGGGCTACTCGAAGAGGTGCTTGCGCGGCCGGTCCAAGTGGTCGCACAACGTCGGAAGGGAGCCGACGCATGACGACCGGAGGCGCAGGGGCCGGATTTGACCAACCGCATTCCTATCCTGGGAAGCTGATCATCGTCGAAGGCATCGACGGTTCCGGCAAGAGCACACAGCTCCTGCTCCTCAAGAAATGGCTTGAGTCGAAAGAATACAAGGTGTTCTTCACGGAGTGGAACTCCTCCGAGCTGGTCAAGGACACCACGAAAAAAGGCAAGAAGAGCAAGTCGCTGACCCCGACCACGTTCAGCCTCTTGCACGCCACCGATTTCGCCTCCCGCTTTTATCATGAGATCCTGCCGCCGTTGAAGGCCGGGATGCTGGTCTTGGCGGATCGCTACGTCTATACGGCCTTCGCGCGGGACGCGGTGCGCGGGGTCTCTCCCGCGTGGGTGCGGAAAGTGTACCGGTTCGCCGCCCGACCCGACTTGGCGTTCTATTTCAAGGTGCCGATCGACCTGGCCATCAACCGGTTACTCGGAGGGACCCGTGCCCAGTTCAAGTACTACGAGGCGGGGATGGATCTGAACCTGAGCCCCGATATTACCGAGAGTTTTCGCATCTTTCAATCCCGCATCCTCAACGAATACGACAAGATCGTGTCCGAGTACGATCTCACCGTGATGGATGCGACGAAGGAGATCGAAGTCCAACAAAACGAAATGCGGCGGATCGTGGCCGAAGCCCTGGCGAACTACAAACCGAAGCGAGGCACGCATGGCAAACGGACATTATTTTGGCGACGGTTTGACGTACCTCGATCCGAGTGACCTCAAGGGCAAGTTGATCGCAATCGAGGGGACGGACGGGGTCGGCCGGTCCACGCATATCGAATCGCTTCAGGAGTGGCTCGAGGTTCAAGGCTACGGGGTGAGCACCACGGGCTGGACGCGATCGAGCCTGATGTCGAAGACGATCGAGATGGCCAAACAGGGCAATTCCATCGACCGGTGGTCCTTGAGTCTGCTTTATGCCACCGATTTTGCCGACCGACTGGAGCACCAGGTCATTCCCGCTTTGCGCTCAGGCTTCATCGTCTTGGCCGATCGCTACATCTACACGGCCTTCGCCAGGGACAAGGTCCGCAGCGGGGATTCGCGGTGGATCCGCGACCTCCTCGGCTTCGCCCTGGTCCCCGATTTGGTCCTATATCTGCGCATCGACGTGGAAACGCTCGCCCTACGGGTCATCGAAACCAAAGGGATGAACTACTGGGAGTCGGGAATGGACCTGCGCTTGGGAACCGACCTCTACGACAGTTTCAAGAAGTACCAGTCGCTGTTGATCGAGGAGTTCGACAAGATGGCGGAAGAGTTCCGTTTTGAAGTGGTGGACGCGAGGCAGTCCCCGGACGACATCCAGGAGGCGTTGCGCAGAAAAATTCAACCATTGCTTGAAGGCACCTCCAAGCGGTTCGGTCCACCGGCGTTGGTCGAGGGTTCACCGCAAAAATAAGCCCGCTCCCGGCCGCTTCGGATCACTGCACTCCGAATCGTCGGGCTTATTTCTTCCCAAGCGAGCGAAGCTGCGACGGCATCATCCACCATTCGAGACGGCCCCGCCCCGCCTTCGGGCTGTCGTCGAAGCGGATCAAGCAGGCTCCGGCCTTGCGAAAGGCCAGCCCCGCAACCGGTTTCCCGAACACCATGAGCCCCGCCAACTCGCTGAGCTGAGGCTCGTGGCCGACGCAAATCACGCAACTGTCCTGCGGGAGCGACGCAAGCAGCGGAAACATCTTGTCCGGTGGGCTCTCCGGAATGAGTTCGTCGCAGATGCGTGCGGCGGGCTTGATCTCAAGCGTGCGATGGAGCACGTCGGCCGTCTCATGGGCTCGAATGAACGGGCTTGTGAGGATAAGGGACGGCTTGATCTTCAGGGCCCCCAGGCCTTCCGCCGCGAGTCTGGTGCGGCTCCGCCCCTTCTCGGTCAGGGGACGATGGGCATCCTCCCCTTTCCACTCCTCCCGCGCGACGGCGATGCCGTGTCGAAACAACACACAATCCATAGTTCGGTTCCAGTCGAGGTCGTGGAGCAACCGAGTCTAGCACGCCAGGAAAACAAAACGCACGTGTTTGAAGCGGGACGGAGGAGGCTCGAACCTGTTTCGAAAATGCCCCCACTGTCTCTCATGCGACTGGCTCAAGGATCACACGATGGCCTAATCGTTCCCGGTGCTTGACGGCTCGGCGGGTGGCCTGGTCTCGCTCGCGCTGGTCGAGGTCAGCGGCGCCGAGTTCTTGGTACGGGATCTGGTGCTTCAGCCTGTGAGAGACAATCACGAGGATGGTGTGGGCCACGGCCACCACGGCCTTCTTATGCCCCCGATGGCGCAGGATGCGACGAGAGCGGGCGGCGAGCCGACTGTCTTTGACGCGAATGGCCGCCAGCGCGGCCTCCGTCAAGGCGGCGCGCAGCCAGCGATTGCCCTTGCGGGGGCGCGCCGCTTTTGTGCGTGCCCGCACTCTCATGATGCCCCGAACAGAGGCCGGTCCAACTGACCAAATGGCGATCCGACGAAACGGGGCTCAGGTCCAGGCCGATTTCCGCCACGACCCCTTCAATCGTCCGCTGGTTTACCCCCGGGATCGCCTCCAGGGGCGTCAGCCTCGGGGCGAACGGGCGCAGCTGCTCGGCGATCGGCTCGCTCAGTCGCTCGATGGCCTCCTCCAAGTAGTCCAGATGCGCCAACCGTTCACTAACCCGCCACGCAGGGTGCCGCCGGACGCGTCCGACGAGGGCCTGCCGCAACGCCGGCAACTGAGCGCGCAGGCGGCCTCGGGCCAGTTCGGCCAGCACGTCGGGATCGGTGGTGCCCTGCACCAAGGCCTCCAGCATCGCGCCGCCGGATACGCTGAGAATGTCCGTGGCGACCGACGCCAGCTTCCCCCCGGTATCCTCCAGCACCGTGTGCAGCCGCTGGGCCTCGCGGCTGCGTTCCTGGGGTCAGCACTTTGCGATAGCGGACCAGGTCGCGCAATGCCCGGATCGGCGCCGGGGGCACAAAGCTCCCCCGCAAGAGCCCGCCCTCCAGCAATTGCGCGATCCAGACACAGTCCTGGACATCTGGCTTCCGGCCCGGGACGTTGTGCATGTGGGATGCATTGACCAACAGGCAGGTGAACGCCTCCTCGAGCACGTAATAGACCGGCTTCCAGTAGACCCCCGTGCTCTCCATGGCCCCACGCGTGACCTGGTGCGTCTGCAGCCACTCCTGCAGCGCCAACAGGTCCGCGGTCATCGTGCCAACCGTGCGGACGTGCTGCAGGCGGCCCCCGGCAGGGCCCGGCAGTCGCAGACACACGGCCACGGTCTTCTTGTGGACATCCAATCCGGCGCAACGCTCAATCAAAGCATCCATGGCGACCTCCTTCCGGTGAGGGGGCCGGGGCCCGGAGGAGCCTTCTCGTGTACGACTCTGTTTCGCGTGCTCGTGGCACCAGTGCGGGGTGCCGAACGCTCCCACATCAGACTATCGCTCTCGGACTCGCGGGTACCACGGTTCCCCGACGTTGGCCGGGCCACGGCCCCCGCTCCGATAGCGCATTTTTCTGGTGCAGGGTGAGCACATGGCTCATGAGGACTATCTCAAAATGGTTGTGTCGCCAGAAAATGTCCCTGTACTGCGCCCGCATGTTGCGCCTGCGCGACGACCAATGGGAACGCATTCGGGAACACTTTCCCGAGGCACACCTCCCCGAACGCCGCCCCGGCCGCACACCGGTGCCGGCACGAGCGGCCTTGGAGGCTGTCCTGTGGATTCTGAACACTGGTGCGCAGTGGCACATGCTGCCGCAGTGCTATCCCAACTACAAAACGGTGCATCGCCGATTTCAGCAGTGGTGCGAACGCGAGGTGCTGCGGGAGAGTCTCACGCCGTTGGCGAATACGCTGCGCGAAGAAGGCGCGATTGATGAACGGGAGCGCTGTATTGATGCCACGTTTGCCGCGGCCCAAGGTGGCGGCGAGGGCATTGGCCCCACCCGCCGGGGCAAAGGCGTGAAGATCCTTGCGATTGTGGATCGCCATGGGCTGCCTCTCTCGGTGAGCACGCACGCGGCCCATCATCATGAGGTCACCGTGGTCCAACTGAGTTTCGACTTCTCCATGCTGGAGGCCAAACCCGAGCACCTGATCGGCGATCGCGCGTAGGATAGCGATGGGCTCGATGACGACCTCACGCAGGAGGGCGTCAACATGATCGCGCCGCACCGATCCACCGGCAAACTGAAGACTCAAGACGGCCGCCATCTGCGGCGATCCCAACGTCGCTGGCTGGTGGAGCGGTTCTTTGCGTGGCTCCAATGGAAGCGGCGTCTGCTGATCCGCTGGGAATACTATGCCACCAACGTCCTGGGTGTGTGCAACTCGCATCCATTCCCATGCTGCTCAAGCAATGTTGAGATAGGTTCTAGAAGACGATTTCCCGCAATGTGTGCCGGTTGGCATGAAACCACGCCACGGTCTTACGAATCCCCGCTTCGAGGGAATGCGCCGCTTGAAAGCCGAGCAGTTGCTTGGCCCGCTCCACGCTCAAACAGCGACGCGGCTGTCCGTTTGGCTTGGTCGTATCCCAGGTCAATCGTCCGGTGTACCTGACTTCCCGCGCGATGAGGGTGGCCAGGTCCTTGATGGTGATTTCGGTGCCCGTGCCCAAATTGATCGGAAGATTGCCGTCGTAGTGTTCGGCGCCCAGAAGAATCCCATCGGCCGCGTCCTCGACGTACAGAAACTCGCGGGTGGGAGTCCCGTCCCCCCACAGGACGACTTCGGAGGCACCTCGGTCCTTGGCCTCGGCGCACTTGCGAATGAGAGCCGGAATGACATGCGAGGTCGCCAGGTCGAAATTATCCCGTGGCCCGTAGAGATTGACCGGAAAGAGGACAATCGAATTGAACCCATATTGCTGGCGATACGCCTGCGACTGGACCAACATCATCTTTTTGGCCAGGCCGTAGGGGGCGTTGGTCTCTTCGGGATAGCCGTTCCATAGTTCGTCCTCACGGAAAGGAACGGGCGTGAACTTCGGATACGCGCAGATGGTGGCGAGCGCAACGAACTTCTTGAGCCCGCGCTGCCGTCCGACTTCCATGAGCTGGGTGCCCATCATCAGATTGTCGTAGAAAAACCGGCCAGCGTTGGCCTGATTGGCCCCAATTCCCCCCACGCGCGCTGCCAGATGGATCACCATGTCAGGGGTAGCATCGCGATACAGACGTTCCACCGCCGACATCTGCACGAGGTCGTAGTCCTGACTCCGCGGTACGACGATGTGCCGGCACCCGCGCGCCCGTAACTGGTCGACAACGAACGAGCCTAGAAACCCGGCTCCGCCAGTGACCACCACACGCTGCGTGTCCCAAAACGACATGCCTATCGCCTCCCCTGCGTCCCTTCAAGTTTCTCGCGCTCGGCCGAGACGTCCGCGTCGACCATCATGGTCACCAGCTCCTGGAAGGAGATCTTGGGCTCCCAGCCCAGCGCCCGCTTCGCCTTACCGGGATCGCCGATCAAGAGGTCGACTTCTGTAGGCCGGTAGTAGCGAGGATCGATCTTCACGTGGCGATTCCAGTCGAGCCCCACATGGCCAAACGCCAGATCCAGGAACTCCCGCACGGAGTGCGTCTCTCCGGTAGCGATCACGTAGTCGTCCGGCTCCGAGGCCTGGAGCATTAGCCACATGGCCCTGACATAGTCGCCGGCAAAGCCCCAGTCCCGTTTCGCATCGAGATTGCCCAGATACAAGTCCTGCTGCAATCCCAGCCTGATTCGGGCCACGGCGCGCGTGATTTTGCGCGTCACGAATGTTTCGCCCCGGCGTGGAGACTCGTGATTGAAGAGGATGCCGTTGCAAGCAAACAGTCCGTACGCCTCCCGATAGTTGACGGTGATCCAATAGGAGTAGACCTTCGCGGCGCCATAGGGACTTCGTGGATAAAACGGCGTCGTTTCGCGCTGGGGAATTTCCTGCACCTTGCCGAACATTTCGCTGGAGGAGGCTTGATAAAATTTCGGTCTGATCCCGACGTCGCGAATCGCCTCCAACAGGCGGACGGTACCCAGCCCGGTCACTTCCCCCGTGTATTCGGGGATATCGAAGCTGACGCGGACATGGCTCTGCGCGCCGAGGTTGTAAATCTCGTCCGGTTGGATGTCCCGCAGAATCTTATTCAATGAGCTGGCATCATTCAGATCCCCGTACACCAGACGCAAACGCGGTTCCGGGACGTGCGGGTCTTGGTAGATCGAGTCCAGCCGACTGGTGTTGAAGGAACTCGACCGGCGAATGATGCCGAAGACCTCATAGCCCTTGGCCAGGAGAAATTCAGCGAGGTAGGACCCGTCTTGGCCAGAGATTCCCGTAATCAACGCTTTCTTCATGGGGTCGATTCCCTCTGTTGCAAGCGGGGGGAGGCCGTTTCGAGCCCAAGGGACCTACCCTTGGGAAGGCGAGCGCCGCATCCTCGCGCGGCATCCGCCAATTCATTCCTGAGATATACCTTGTCCGGTTATCCCGGTAAAGCATTAACTCGGAACCAGAGCGCTGGGGGTCACGCAGAGGGAACGCGTGCCAGATTGGCACGACCCGGCACGGCGGCACGTGGGGACTCTATCGCGACGAACATCTCGCCGCACAGTCCGTCGTCGGGGAAACCGGTCTCTCGAGGCGGCGCGAGAGTCAACCCGCTCCGGTTCACTCGGCATTACCGCGCCCCCGCCTGTTGCGCGTCAATCCGTCATTTGGTTTGCTATTTGCTCAGCGGGCAGGCTACGATAATCAGAACTGTCCGGCATTCACCTTCATGACACCCTTGATCAGGCGGGCGGCCGTCTTCGCGTTTGTCGCGACCGCGGCGTTTCTCGTCTCTCACATACTGACGGGAGTCATCTCGCACGCTCTGTTGCCGCCCCTGGAGTACACGGCGCTGAGCCATTCGGCGCAAGGTTCCGCCGATCCGGCACGCGACCTCCCTCAAATGATGCGCGACATCGAGGCCAGTCGTCTGTTTGCGGTCGCACCGGTGACCGCCACCCCTACGGGCGGAGTCCCCGGACAGGGGTCGACGGCCGCGGCGGGTCGAACACCGCTGAACGTCGCCAGCAAGATTCGGTTGCTCGGCACCGTCGTCGGAGATCCGGCGCAGTCGCTGGCGGTGGTCGAGGAGTTGGCCAGCAAGAAGCAAGGCGCCTATCGAGTGCACGGCCAGATCACCGGCCTCGGCGAGGTCGTGGCGATCCGGCGCGAATCGATCGTCGTGGGACAAGGGGGGCTTGAAGAGGAACTGTTCCTCGACATTCTGCAAAAGCCCGTCACTCCCGCGGGAGCCGCTTCCATTCCGGTCGGCACCGTCGTGGCTCCCGGAAGCGGTCCCCTGCTCCGTTCGGTCGATCGGGCGGAACTGAATCAGATGCTGTCCGACATTCCCAAACTCATGACTCAGGCGCGTGCTATGCCCAACATGAATGCAGGCAAGATGGACGGGTTCCGTCTCGAGTTCATCATGAAGGGCAGCTTCTTCGAGAAGCTCGGCCTCCAAGCGGGAGATGTGCTCCAACGCATCAATGGCGTGGAACTTCGAGACCCCGGCATGGCCCTCAGTCTGTTCCAACAATTGCGCAACGAACGGAACGTTTCGGTCGACGTGCTGCGCAACAATCAGCGAACCACCTTGGCCTATGACATTCGCGGATAACCGATCGCGCAACGGAAGAGGACCGCGCGGCCGCCGCGCGGCCTGCTTGGGTGCGCTGGGCAGCCTGTTCGGCTGTGCGCTGTTCCTGATCCCCCCCTTCGCGTTGGCCCAGCAAGCGGGCCGCGTGACGCTGGACTTCAATGACGTGGATCTGCCCGTGGTCGTACGGTTCATGAGCGAGTTGACTGGGAAGAACTTCGTGCTGGACGACACGGCCAAGAAAAACGCCGGCAAAGTGACGATCTTCTCCCCGTCCAAGGTGACGGTCGACCAGGCCTACCACATGTTTCTGGCGGCCCTCGAAGTGAACCGGCTCACCGCCATTCCCAAGGGCAACGTGGTGGAAATCGTCCAGACGGCCGAAGCGCCGCCGGAGCGAGCCGTGTTCGTCTACAAGTTAAAGCATGCGAGCGCGACCGACGTCGCCGCGCTGCTCACGAACCTCGTGGCTCGCGCATCGGCCACGCCCATCAGCACCACTCCAGGCGGACGGCCGCCTGTGCGCCCGTTGAGCGAATTCGAAGCCCCCGTGCAGGTCTTCGCGGACAAGGCCACGAATTCGATCGTGATCAGCTCGACGAAAGCCGCCTACACGATGCTGGAAGCGGTGATGCGCGGCTTGGACACCAAACGCAATCAGGTCTACGTCGAGGCGGTGATTCTCGAGGTGGGGGTTGACCGCCTCCGTCAGATCGGCAGCGACCCTCTTCAAATGCTCGGCGCGGCCAAGTCTGGAGACGTCCAAGGCCTCTTCGGATTCAATCGGAACCCGGAAGATATTGCCACGATCGCCCAGATCCTGAGCGGTGCCGGCACCGGTGGAACGATTACTGTCCTGGATACGCTGAACGTGCGCGCCTTTCTACAATTGATCATGACCATGTCGGACACCAATATTCTCTCCACGCCACAAGTGCTGGCCTCCGACAATCAGAAAGCCAAGATCGTGGTCGGAGAAAATCGTCCGTTCCCGACAGGACAGGCGCAAGGCATTACGGGGGGCACACTCGTCACGATCGAACGCAAGGACGTCGGGGTGACCCTGGAAATGACGCCGCAGGTTCTGGAAGATCGATTAATCCGCCTCGAGGTGAAGCAGGAGATCACCGCCATTGCGGAGAACGTTGCGCAAACGATCGGGGCCGGGGCCGCGACGGTACCGGTCGGCCCTACCACCACCAAGCGGGCGATGGAAACCGTCACGGTCGCCAAGGACGGGCAAACGCTTGTGGTGGGAGGGCTGGTGCGCGACAACGTGACCATCAACGAACGTAAGATCCCGTTCCTCGGCGATATTCCGTTCATCGGCTGGTTATTCCGATTTCAAAGCAAACAATCGGAAAAACTCAATCTGTTGGTGTTCCTGACCCCCCATCTCATCAAGGACGAGACGGATATGGTGCAGCTCAATATTCGCAAGGGGAAGGAAACCGGCATGGGCCAGCGAGACAACCACATCGACGAACCGACCGGTGTGCAGCGTCAGATCCTCGAACAATTGCTCCAGGCACCCAAGTCGAACGACAGCTTGAGGCCCTCCTCCGGGGCACGCCTGCCGGACCGGGAAGCCTCCGGCCTCACCGCTCCCTCTGCGCCCTAGCGCCTTCCGAATCTTCGCGGTCCGGCCGTATTCAGCAACCGGTGGGACTTACTTGAGTGTCTTCTGGGTGAGCCAGTCGGGAAACGCCGCCCGGACCTCGCCTGAGCGATAGAGGGTGTTGGCCAGCTCGAGGGCCGGCAACCCCGGCTCGGTCTCCACCAGCAGCATGTTCGGCCCGAACGACAATTCCGCGACCACCCGCAGTTGCCGACGCTCGACCCATCGGGCGACGGCATCCTTATCCCAGGACGCGTCGAGCAAGACCACGATGTTGCCTGGAAGGATGCGGACGGGCCCGTCCGGTGACGGGCTGTCGTGCAGAACCGGCGAATATCGGCCCAGTTTCGGCTCCGCAGTGAGTTGCCGTAACGTCCGATCGGCCGTGCCGCCTTCCTCCACTTTCCAGTAGCGGACCACCTGTCCTCCGGATCGCCCCTCCGCCTGCAGCGTCGCCTGCCCCAACGCCGGGCTCCTGCCCGTCCCCGAACCGAATTCTGCCACGAGAGAGGGATTCATCCAGACCCGATGCTCCTGTTCGCCATCGTGCCACACATACGACGCCATGGCAGACGTCCCGCGCAGGTTTGCGGGCGCACCGGCCGCCGCGGGTGCGGTCTGCGCCGAGGCGGGCGCATGGTCCAGAGAGGCGCAATTCGCCACGGTCAATGTCAATGGGATGACGACGATCCAAGTTCGAGACGGCATGGGCCCATCCTCGTTCAAGTTCCGTAAAACGTCAGTTTCCAAGCATTCACGATGCCGCTGTGGCCGGCCAGCCCATCGCGAACGGAGAGCGTCCACGTGCCGTCGGCACCCTCGCCCAGATGCCTGGCGGACCCGAAGACCCATCCCGCGTAATCCCCGCAGCGGTCCGGATCGGTCCCGGGACAGGCATGCGGCTCGCTCAGCACACTGATCGTGCCGGTCGATTCGTTTCGCAGAACGATTTCCAAATCGGCGTCGTTCTGGTGATCGGCCGAGAATTCAATCTCGACCCATTCGAGACGACCGATCCCGCTGCCGACGACATTCGCACTGGAGACGACCGTCGCCAAGTCAGCCAACGCCTGATTGGCAACGCCCGACACGGAGAACGTTTTCAGCGGGCCCACGTTCGACCAGGTGCGGGCCCGAACAGCGGCGGCGTCGGCGTTCAAGACCCCGAAGCCGTACTTATGATTGACGGCATAGCCCGCTCCGTTCACGATCCAGTCGCCATCGCCCGGATCGTTGCGGCGGGCCGTTTCGGCCAACACCAGCCGAACGTCCCGCCAACTCAGCGTGGGATTGGCTTCCAATACGAGGGCCACGATTCCGGAGGCCAGCGCCGTGGCGGAGGAGGTCCCGCCGAATGCATCGGTATAGTTCATATCCGCGAGGTCCCCCCCGCCTCCTCGATTGTACCCTTCTCCGCCCGAGCGGTCCGTGGTGAGGACGCCGGATGACGAGGCCGTCCCGCCACTCGACGGGGCGCAGGCCCAGAGATTGGCCCCGGGGTCCGAGTAGGGCGTTTGCCGCCCATAGGCGTCGACCGCACAAATCGCCATCACGCCGCGGAAGTTGGCATACCCCTCATAATTCGAATTGTCGTTCTGCCTGGCGCCTCCGTTGCCACCGGCCCACACATAGACGGTCCCGCGCCCGCCGCGCCCTTGTGCCAAGCTATTGATGACGGCGGCCTTCCACAGTGGTCCGCTGTTGTGAAGCCTCGCGTCATCCGGCGCGCCCCAGCTATTGTTCGACACCCAGACGGACGGGGCATTTCTGGACATGGCATCGGCTTCCACGCTATCCGGGCTAAAGACTCCGCTGCCCAGTAAGTTGTATCCCACGAGATTCGCGTAGGGCGCGGCCCCTCTCCCGCCGACTTGATTGCCGAACCCAGCCACCACCCCGGCGACGGCGGTCCCGTGGCAATCTGCGATGCCACCGGCCCCGGCGCAAAGTCCGCTGCTCGCCGAAGTCGGATCGGTCCCATTGGTCAGATAATTAAAACTCTGGCCCGGCACGACGTTGGGACTCAGGTCCTCGTGCGCAATTTCCACTCCGTCGTCCACAATGGCGACGCGGACGCCCTGCCCGCTGAAACCCTGGTTCCAGGCACCGAGCGCGCGGACATCCTCCCCGGGCGTCCCCCCGGCTTGGCCCGTATTGGAGAGATGCCATTGTTGGGCGAAGAGGGGATCCGTGATGATTCCGACCGGCGGGAGAGCAGTTCCCCCTCCACCGCCTCCCCCACTACCCCCACCACCAGGGACCGATTGCGTCACGTTCGGGCTTTCGCCCGCCCCTCCCGAACATCCGCCCAGCAAGCCAACGACAGCAGCCAGGATGGTCGAGACACACGCTCGTCGAGCCAAACGGATCCAACGCATGCGGCAGTCAGTCAGGTGAACTTAGGACGGTTATCCGGACATTATGATACTCGGAATGAACTCGCGGAAGGAACCGTGAATATGGGCGGAACGAATTCGCGCCACGTTCTATGCTTCGCGAATGACCGTAGAAGGCCTCGGCCGCTCGCGCCAGGTTTTGAAAATGCCTGTCTTCTCGGCTAGGGTTGTACTACGATGGATAGAGAAAAGTGCGCCGATGGCACCGCTCTTGCTTCGTCTTTCGAGTTTCGGATAAGCTGTTAAAATTATTGGGTATCTGTGCGACAATTTCCAGCGCGCAGGGCCTTTCTCTTGTCGCCCCTTACACGGCCGTTCGAAGAGTTGCGGGTCCTTCCTGCTCGGGGTCCCTTTGGAGGCCGGCTGCACCTGCTGGAATACATGCCGAGCACTGTGATCGCGAGGAAGCAGCCCCCCGCCCGTTGGTGAGCGGACGGGCGCGACGGTCTCTTTGATGCAAGAAGACGCCGCCATTCAAGCCTTGGCCCAGCAGCTCGACTTGCCGTGGGCACCGAACCTCGATCCTGGCCAGGTCAACATGGACCTGATCAACCGGGTCCCCATTAGTTTTGCGCGCCGCTACAAGGTGCTTCCCTTGCGAGAGGAAGACGGCGGCATCCTTGTGGCGACGACGGATCCCTTCCAAGTGGAGGCCTTGGACGATCTTCGCCTCCTTTTGGGCAAGCCCATCAGACCGGTCCTCACCACTCCCCTGACCTTATTGGCCGCGCTCAATCAAGTGTACGACCGGGCGGGTGCGCCTGGTGCCGAGGCCGTCATGGAAGATCTGGTGGCGGAAGGCGGCTTGGACCGATTGGCGCACGAGTTGGACGAACCGCAGGACCTGCTCGACGCGACCGACGAGGCGCCGATCATCCGGCTCGTGAATTCGATCCTCTTCGAAGCCGTCAAACGACGGGCCAGCGACATTCACGTCGAATCGTTCGAGCGCGGCCTGGTCATTCGCTATCGCATTGACGGGGTCCTCTACCAGATTCTCAGTCCCCCGAAGCATCTCCAGTCCAGCATCACGGCACGCTTGAAAATCATGGCCGGCCTCAACATCGCCGAAAAGCGATTGCCGCAGGACGGGCGGTTCGGCATTCGCACGGCGGGCAAGGACGTGGATGTCCGCGTGTCCGTCCTCCCGACCTCCCATGGCGAGCGCGTGGTGTTGCGCCTGCTGCAGAAGGAAAACAAACTGCTGAATTTGTCCGAAATCGGCTTCTCGCCGGATCAGCTGGCGATCATTCAACAATTGATTCATCTGAGTCACGGGATCATCCTGGTGACCGGGCCGACCGGCAGCGGCAAGACGACCACGCTCTACGGAGCCCTCAGCCAAATCAATTCGCCCGACAAGAACATCATCACCATCGAAGACCCGGTCGAATATCAGCTGCAGGGCGTGGGGCAAATGCAGGTCAATGCCAAGATCAACCTCACCTTTGCCGCCGGATTGCGGTCGATCCTGCGCCAGGACCCGGATGTGATCATGATCGGCGAAATTCGCGACTTGGAGACGGCCGAGATCGCGATCCACGCCTCCCTCACCGGACACCTAGTCTTTTCGACCCTCCATACGAACGACGCGGCCAGCGCGGCGACCCGGCTGATCGACATGGGCATCGAGCCGTTCCTGGTCGCCTCCTCGGTCGTGGCGGTCCTGGCGCAACGCTTAGCCCGCGTGATCTGCCCGAATTGCAGAAAGCCCTACGAACCCAGCGCGCAAGAACTCGAGCGGCTCGGGCTCGACGCGCGTGGAACCACACCCACGTTTTACCGCGGCGCCGGCTGTCAATCCTGCGGCAATACGGGCTACCGCGGTCGAACGGGGATTTACGAACTCCTGGTGATGGACGACCAGATTCGAAGCCTCATCGGGGCCAAGGCCGACGCGGCGAGGATACGCGAGGTCGCCGTGGCCAAGGGCATGGTCCCGCTCAAGCTGGATGGCGCCCACAAGGTCATGAAGGGCATCACCACCACCGAGGAAATCATGCGCATCGCGCAGCAGGACGTCGAGTTGTAGGTGGTATGCCGGTCTACCAGTACAAAGGCCTTCGTGCGGACGGCGGCGCCGCGGCGGGCATCGTCGACGCCGAGAGCGTGCGCGGTGCCCGACTCAAGCTTCGCCAAGGCGGGATTTTCCCTACGGAACTGCGCGAGCAATCGTCGGCCGGATGGACCGCGGCGGACCTGGCGGAACGCCTGCGGCAAGGGCAATCCCGCCATCGCGTCCTCTCCCCCGCCGATCTGGCTCTGGCCACGCGCCAGTTCGCGACGCTGCTGGTCGCCGGCTTGCCGCTGGTGGAAGCCTTGGGCATCCTCGTCGAGCAAGTGGAGAAGAAGCCGATGCAGGGGCTGTTTGCCGATATCCGCGAGCAAGTGCGGGGCGGGAAGGCCTTGAGCGCCGCGTTGGAACAACATCCCAACGAATTCGGGCCCATTTACGTCCACATGGTGCGCGCCGGCGAAACCAGCGGAGCGCTCGACCAAATTCTCTTTCGACTGTCCGAGTTTCTCGAGAAACAACTGGCGCTCAAGCAAAAGGTCGTCAACGCCATGATGTATCCGGTGATCATGCTGTTGGTCGGGGTCGGGGTCTTGTTCGTCCTGATGACCTTTGCGATTCCGAAGATCACCGTGGTCTTCACGGATCAGAAGAAGGCGCTCCCGTGGCCCACCGTCGTCCTGATGCAAACGAGCAACTTTCTCGCTGACTACTGGTGGGTGCTGGTGACCGGAGGCCTGCTCGCCGTGGTCGCTTTTCTGCGTTACGTCAAAACGCCAGGAGGGCAACTGCGCGTCCATCGGCTGCTGTTGGCCCTGCCACTGATCGGAGACATTACCCGCAAGGTGGCCATCTCGCGGCTCAGCAGCACACTGGCCACGATGTTGGCCAGCGGGGTGCAGCTCTTGGAAGCGCTGGATATCTCCCGGCGCGTCATGAACAACCGGGTACTGGAAGCGGCGGTGGAGGATGCCCGTCAGAACATTCGCGAGGGGGAAAGCATCGCGGCGCCGCTCAAACGCAGCGGACACTTTCCTCCCCTTGTCACCCATATGGTCGCTGTGGGAGAAAAGAGCGGTGAGATGGAGGAAATGCTGCGTCGGATCGCCGGGATCTATGACGGCGAAGTCGATCGGGTCGTGACTCGCGCCACCTCGCTGATCGAGCCGGTCATGATCCTGTTCATGGGCGCGGTCGTGTTCTTCATCGTGGTGGCGATCCTGCTGCCGATTTTTGAAATGGGTCAGCTCGTGAGGTGATCAGCGTGAACATGTCGATGTCAGCAATCGCACAATGGGGTCGGAGACTTCTCCCGCCGGGAGTGGAAGACCGTCGCGGGTTCACTTTCGTGGAGATCCTCGTCGTCGTGATGATTTTGGGG
This sequence comes from Candidatus Inralta sp., assembly GCA_039794185.1. Lineage (GTDB taxonomy): Bacteria > Nitrospirota > Nitrospiria > Nitrospirales > Nitrospiraceae > BQWY01. The sequence continues at coordinate 17,348 of JBDIVW010000027.1, forward strand.
CTGTTGGCCGCCTTGGTGGTCCCTCGGATCATGGGGCGCACCGACGAGGCCAAACGCACGGCCGCCAAGGTGCAGATCCGCAATATCGAGGCCGCCTTACAGTTGTACAAGCTCGACAACGGTGTCTATCCCTCGACCGAACAGGGACTGCGGGCGCTGATCGAGAAGCCCACCACCGGGGTGGTCCCGAAGAAGTGGAAGCTCGGCGGCTACCTGCAAAAACTGCCGGAGGATCCCTGGGGCAACCCCTACAAGTATGTGAGTCCGAGCCCCACCCAACGCGGCGACTACGAGATCATTTCCTACGGAACGGACGGCGAGCCCGGAGGCGAAGGCATCAACGCCGATATCGTCAATTGGAATCTGGACAAGGACTAAAGTCCGTGCTCGCTGGCGCCAGCGGCTCTCCCCCGCCCTCGGCCTGGAGCTCCTTCCGCGCGGTCATCGAAGCCCCGGTCTCGAGCCGGACGGCGGAGGGGGGATTCAGCTTAATGGAGATCATCCTGGTGCTGGGACTGCTCGCGTTGTTGTTCGGCATCGTCGTGCCGCGGTTCGATTGGCTGGACAACGCGGCGTCCGCCAGCCGGAAGCTGATCGGGATGGTGCACACGCTGCGCGCAACTGCGCCGCTCTCCCGGCAAACCTGGCGTTTGTACCTCGACCTCGATCAGGGGCAATACTGGGCGATGGTGGTCACGCCGGAGGGTGAACAGGTGCCGCGCGACGCCCGGTTTCAGGACGCCGATTTTCAGACCGTCCCCCGGCGGCATACGCTGCCGTCAGGCGTGCGGTTCGAACGTGTGACGACGGCCGCCCACGGCCAGCGGCAGTCCGGGCAGGTATACCTGCAGGTCTTTCCCTCCGGCCTGCCGGAAAGCGCGTTGATCATCGTCAGCGACACGGATCGAAGTTTGCTTGCGCTCCACGTCGACCCGCTGACGGGGCTCATTCGAGTGAGCGACGAGGAGATGGAACCGCCACGGATGCCGCCGCTTCCGGAACAGGTGCGACCGTTCCTCTTTCCGGAGACCTACGGGGGAGCCCTTTCGCTCTGATGATCACTCACGCCCATGCGTAGACACCCGTCCGAGTCAAGAGGTTTCACGCTGTTGGAGGTCATGCTGGCGGTGGCCTTGTTGGCCATCGTCCTGCCCGTGCTGCTGGGATTGCGCAATCGAGGCCTGGAGTTCCGGGATCGTGCGCGCGAGATCACCACGGCGACGTTGCTCGCCCAAGAAAAGCTTCTGGAAACGGAGTTGCTTCCGGTCTTGCCTGTCGGCGACCAGAGCGGCGACTTCAAGGATGCTCCGCCAGGACTGTCGGCTCAGGGGACGGGGGAAGATCGCGCGCCCGGCTATCGGTGGCGCCGGATCATCGCACCGACGCCGCTGGATCGCGTTCGGGAGATTCGCATTCAGGTTCTATGGTTCCGGGGGGATACCGAGGACTCCGTCGAGGTCAGCAATTATGTGTTCGACACGTCGGGCGCGTCGCTGTAATCGTGGCTTCACGCTCATCGAGCTGTTGCTGGCGGTGGCCATTCTCGGCATCATGGCCGGCTTCATATTCGTCTCGATTGCAGCAACCATGAACGCCATCGAGTCGACACGGGAGGACACCCGGCGCGAACAGATGGTCCGTGGCGTATTGACACTGCTCACACAGGACCTCACGCTCAGCCAGAACATCAATCAGTCGCCCTGGTTCGGAAAAAATCAGGTGATGGAAGGGCAGCCCGCAGACATGCTGGCCTTCGTGACGTCGAACCGCGGAACGACCGTGGCCTCGTCGCGCCGAGGAGATCAAGCCCGGGTCGTGTATGTCCGCCTTGGGACGCGTTTGATACGCTACGTGCGGCCGAATCTCCTCACGCTCACGGAGGAGGGGGTGGAGCGAAGCGAGTTGCTCAACGACCTCCTGGCCTTCAATGTGCGCTACTATGACGGCCAAGCCAAGATCTGGGTCGATCGCTGGGACGGCCGTACGACCAAGGTGCTCCCGAAAGGGTTCATGATCGCGTTGTCATTCGACCAAGGTTCCGGACAACCCCCGAAGGTTTATACCGCATGGCTGACACTGCCGACGTAACCGTATCCGCAGGCCCGACATGGACCGTTAGGGCCGGAATGTTCCTCGGTTGGACGGCGGTCGGCTGTGCGCTCGTCGTCGCCTTTACGATACTCGCGTTTCCCTTCGAGGCCTTGCACACACGGTTGATCACTGAACTGGCGCGGCAGACCGGCGCCACCGTTCAGATCGACGCTCGACGGGCTGCGCGTCCGCTGGGGATCGAATGGCTCGGGCTGCGTCTGAGTCTGGGAGACCGTCCGGGAGTATCCATTGCCCGCACGACGGGCGTGCTCTCCTGGGTGGAGGCGCTCCAGGGGAAGCCTGTCGTGCGAGTCTCCGTCTGGCTCGAGGAGCAGGCCGCCAAGCCCAGCATGACGGCGAAGGCCACGTTCACCGACTGGACATTTCAACGTCTGGCCGCCATCGACGGAACCACGGAAGGGGTGGATCTGCAGAAGGCCGCCGGAGGGCCGATCCGGAGCGGTCGCGCCCGCGCTACGTTTCAGTTTGCCGGAGGCTCAGCATCCTCGGCCTGGCCCGAGGGCGACGTCCGCGTCGAGGTGACCGATCTGGCGATCGCGCCAATCAGCAGCCAGGGCATTCGTGTGCCGGAGTGGGGTTTGACGTCGTTGCGCGCGGCGCTGCAATGTACGCAACAGGTCTGCCGTGTCGCTGAGTTCGCCGGCAACGGACCCGACGGATCGATCGAGGCCTCAGGGCAGATCCTGATGGGCCGGACGCCCGAAGACAGCCGCTGGGATGTGGCCGTCACGCTGATTTGCAGTCCGGTGTTCTCCCAACGGGCCGCCGCCGTGGGCGGCTTTCCCCTTCCGGCTGGAAGCCCTTTGCGAGCCAAACTCGTGGGGCCCCTGTGGCGACCGCAGTTGGCCCTGTAAGGAAGCGGCAAGGATCAGTCCATCATGATTGAAAGCGTCGGGCTCGACATCGCAGAAACGGCCTTCAAGGCCGTCCGCTATCGCCGCTCGCTGACCGGGCAGGAGCAGATCGAGTATTTCTATCAGTCGCTGCCGTTTTTGAGCGAAACCGGGAGCGATCCGGCGGCGCGTGCGAAGCGACTGCGCCGCTTCCTCGAAACGCATCACTTGCACCGCGCGCACATCGTGACCGCGTTGCCCGCCCGCGATCTCTCGTTGCGCCGACTGGCGCTTCCCTTCCGTGACGAGACTCAGATGGCGCAAGTGGTCCCGTATGAGATCGAAAACCTGATCCCCATGGACTTGGAGGACGTGGCCGTCGAGGGCCTCAACGTGAGTCCTGCAGATGCTCGCGCCGCGGCGACCACCTCCAACGATATCCTTGTCGCCGCCGCGCCGAAGAAGATGGTGGGATCGCATCTGGAATTCCTGGCTGCCGCTCGAGTGCATCCGACGGCGGTCAATGTCGATGCATTGGCCTTATACTCCGTCGCCCAGTATCTGCGGCTGGAAGGCGGGGCCGTTCCTGAGAATTTGGCCATCCTGGATATCGGCGCGTCCAAAACCACGGTCTGCCTGATCCACCGGAACCGGCCCTGGGTGCTTCGCACCTTGTCCTGGGGGGCCAACGCCCTGACGGAGGCGCTGGCCCATCGCTACGCCTGGTCGCTGGAGGAAGCCGAACGGCGGAAGCGCGTGGCCAGCGTGCAATTGGCCGAGGAGTGGATCGAGCCGCTCATCCGGGAAGCCCGTCTCGCGCTCCGCTCCTTCGAGTCCTCGACTCAGACCCGGATGGAGCATTGTTGGGTCACGGGTGGCGGCGCAAAACTGCGGCAGTTCCCGGAATACCTGGCTCACCGTTTGAATCTGCAGCCGGTCGGGAAGCGTGAAGGGTTCGGTCCGACGAGCCCGCAGGCGTTTGCCGTAGCCTTCGGCTTGGCCTTACATCCGAAGATCCTCGGCCGTCGCTGGTTCACCTCCGCGCGTCCCTTGGCGCTCGGCTACGATTTAAAGCATCAACTCCAAGCCTCCCAACAGGCCCGCCACGCCCATGCGCGGCGAGATCTGATCACGGCCGGGCTGGCCGTCCTCCTCCTCCTCCTCCTCGGGGTCGGCGACCTCTGGACGCGTGTCACCTTAAAGGAGGCCCGACTCCGGCAGGACAAGGCTGCCCTCCAGGCCTATGCAGAGCGCTTGATGGGCGGCGTGGCGCCGCCGGGAGAAGAAGTGGAGCACGCGCGCCGCCAAATCGACTCCGTGAGCAAACGCCTGGAGGTCTTGGAGTCGCAACAGACGGCCGCCTTGCCGACGCTCGCCAGATTCGTGAAGCGGTTGCCGCCCGCCGTCCCCGTGAAGGTTCGCAATCTCTTGATGGAAGGCCAGGCCGTCCAGCTCGAGGCGGAAACGGACTCGTTCGACTCGGTCGAGCGTATCAAACGCGCGCTGGCCGCGGAGGAGTCGTTTCAGGACATCACCGTGGGCGATGCGCGCGTGGGAGTCTCCGCAAACCAAGTCATCTTTCGGCTCACCTTGACGAGCACAGGCACATGATGGATTCATTGCGACAGCGGTGGAGCGATTATTCGACTCGGGAGCGCGTCCTGATCGCCTCCGGGGTCGCGGCGATCCTGCTCTCGGCGCTGTTTCTCGTCGTCATCGACCCCTGGCTGGACCGCCTCTCCGTCCTGGACCGGCAACACGCCAAAAAAGCCCGTGATTACGAGGATCTGATCCGACTGGAGGTCCAATACCGCCACCTACAGGATCGCATCACCAAACTTGAACAGCGCCTCGCGAAAGGAACCGGGCAATTCTCTCTGTTGCCCTTCCTGGAGGAGACCGCGGCCAGCACGGGAATCCGTGACCACATTGTCGCCATGCAACCGCAGCCCACCGTGCCCTTGTCCGGCTATCAGGAAACGGCCGTCGAGATTCGCCTGGACGGAATGGGGCTACCGCAGCTCTTGGCTCTACTGGCCGCCGTGGAACATGCCCCCGCGTTGGTTCAGGTCAAGCGCCTCCAGATCACCCCTCGATACGACACCCCACACTTGCTCCAGGTCACGATTCGTGTGGCGTCATATGAAAAAGCCTGACGAGCGCGGAGTCGCGCTGATTCTGGCCCTGCTCATCCTGACGATCCTCGTGGCCCTCATTCTGGAGTTCGATGCCGAGGCCAGGCGGGAGCTTCGCGATGCCGCCGCCTTTCGCGACGGACTCAAAGCCACGATCCTAGCTCGAGCGGGCGTGCAGGCCGCCCGGGCCGTCCTGCGTCAAGATAGCCAGCTTGAGGCGAGAACTCAGGTGCACTACGACGGGCCGGGCGACCTTTGGATGATTCCCCTCAGCGATTTTCCGATCGGCGACGGCTTCGTCACCGCCACGGTTGAAGACGAACGGGCCAAGTTGAATCTCAACGCGCTCGCCAATCTTCCCGATCCGCAAGCCAAGGTCCCGATGATTCTTCGGTACAAACGGCTCTTCGAATACCTCCAGGTCGACCCGCGCGTGGTGGATGCGATCGTGGATTGGGTCGACCAGGATGAGATTCCCGAACCGGACGGTGCGGAATCCAATTATTACCAGACGCTCCGCCCTCCGTATCGCGCGGCCAACGCCCCCCTTCAATCGCTCGACGAATTATTGCTGGTGAAGGGGGTGACGCCGGAGATGATCGCACGCTTGGTGAAGTATGTGACGGTGTATCCCGCGCAAGGCGACAGCAAAGTGAATCTCAATACGGCCGACCCCCTGGTAATACGGGCCTTGGACGGTCGAATCAGCCCGTCCATGGCCGGAGAGATCGTTCAGGGCCGTCCCTATAGAAATATGCAGGATCTCGATCGGATCTCGAGTTTCGAACCGATCGCCAAGGAGCTTCGGCTGACACAGACCTACGATATCAAGAGCCAATACTTTGCCGTGCGCGGCACCATTCGCGTCAACGAAACGGTGCGAGCCGCCCATGCCGTCGTGCGGCGAGACGAAGCTAAAGGCGACACCACTCTCCTCTACTTTCATATCCAATAGGGAACGACCTCAGCCAGGATGGGCATGCTCCATCTCGCCCCGCTGCCATCGTCAGCTTCCCCACATCGTCGCCGGGTCGTCGATCGGATTCGGATTTCTATCCACGAAGCCAACGCCACCGGCTGGATGAGCTGCCTTCGGCCCTCTGATCGGAGCCGCGTTCCTGGCAAAGGCCGAGGCAGAGGCAGTGTTTTCAACCGCTTCCCCGATTGTCGTGTTGGACACGGTGCGCGCACCTCGTCACACCTGATGCCCCTTCTGGTGGGGCGCTCCGCCCTTGCCGAGACAGACGGGACTTTGATACGGTCTGTCTACACAACGCGAGGGGGACATATGGATTCCGTTGATACCTTGATGTTGGATGCCAAGCAAGCAATCCTGGACAACGCGCACAGTCGGTTCATCGCTCTCAAAAAAGAGGGGCGCACCAAGGAAGCCATGCAACAGTTTCAGATCACGCTGGGCTGCGCCACCGACCTCCTCAACGAATCCATTCTAGTTCTGGAGCGAGTGCTCGCGGCCCAAAGCGAGCATCCGATACCCCCACCGTCCTTGCCGCCGGCGGACTGACCCTTCTCCCTGGACCGCTCACGTGAGGTAGACTGCCGCCTTCCCCTGTTCAGGCGGTTTCTCCAAGCCCGCTCGAAACCCTTCACACCCGAGTCCGCGAACCCACGCATCAGGATCCTTCCAGAGCGGGCATTCCTTGACACAATCCGAGTGGACTGTTATACGGATGAACGTGCGAAGCCAGACGCCTACCGGTCAACAAGGCTGGCGTAGCTCAATCGGCAGAGCAGCGGTTTTGTAAACCGCCGGTTGGAGGTTCGATTCCTCTCGCCAGCTCCACTTGTGTAGGGCCACTTCTGACGTATCCGACCGATGCATCTGATCCACGTCGGCAACCGTGCGATCAACCTGGAACGCATCGTCTACTGCGAGCGGCAGGTCTATCGGGATGATTGGACCGTCAAAATCTACATGAGCGGGCACGCCAGCAATACGCCGCTTGTCCTCTGCCAGGAGGAAGCAAAATTATTCTGGGAATACCTCGAAGGCGAGGGGCACCGCCTCGCACTCCCTCTGGGCGTTACCCCCGACTCCTAACTTCGTTGAGGCCGATCGAAAGTAGAGGCAACCTCGGGTAGGAACGTTCAGCCCGGGGACATCTTTCCCTCGAGGCTCAAATTATTCAGCGTGGATGAATCCAAACGATCGGTCCCTTCGCTCCGCATCAAGGCGGAATCCTGGACCGACACACCATAAGGGAGGCTCTTAAGGACTCTGGTCGACCGTCTGCGTCTACGGCTGCGTCAGTTCCTCGCTCGACTCCGCCTCCTCCGCCACCTCTTCGAAATCTCCCTCGGATTTCCCCTTGGTCAGCGAAGGATGAAGGCCGTATTTCTTGAGCATCTTGTAGAAATCGGCCCGATAACGACCGGCGAATTGCGCCGCACGAGAAATGTTGCCGTTGGTCAATTGAAGCACGCTTCTGAGATAACCCCGCTCGAACTCCTCCTTCGCCTCGGTCAGCGGCTTGAGTGGGGCGTCGGATACCGCCGTAATGGACGGGAGAAGATCCGGGGTGATCATGTCCTGCCGCGACATGATCACGGCCTTCTCGATGGCGTTTTCCAGCTCGCGGACGTTTCCGGGCCAGTGATACATCGTGAGCTTCTGCATCGCAGCGGGTGTAAAGCCGCGCACGTCCTTGTTGGTGCGGCCGATCGACTGCTTAAGGAAGTGATGGGCCAGTACGGGGATGTCGTCCCGACGCTCGCGCAAGGGGGGAATAAGCAGAGGGACGACCTGGACGCGATAGTACAGGTCGCTGCGGAACGTCCCCGCTTTGACCGCTTCATTGAGATCGCGGTTGGTCGCGACGATGATGCGAACGTCTACTTTCGTGGTGTAATCGGCGCCCACTTCCCGAACTTCCCGGTCTTGCACGGCCCGCAGCAGCTTGACCTGCATCGATAGGGGCATCTCGGCGATCTCATCCAGGAAAAGCGTACCGCCGCTGGCGCTTTGAAAGAGCCCCTTCTTGGAAGCATGGGCATTGGTAAAGGCGCCCTTCACATGGCCGAAGAGCTCGCTCTCAAACAGGGTTTCGGGGATGGCGGCGCAGTTGAGGGCGATGAACGGACCTTGGGCGCGACGGCTGTTGGCGTGCACAACCCGCGCAACGACTTCCTTCCCGACACCGGTTTCTCCCAACAGACAGATCGTGGCATCCGTATCGGCGACCTGAGCGATCTGCTGGAACAGGCGCTGCATCAACGGACTGCGCGCCACGACGTTTTCCATCCCATACAGCTCCTTGACCAAGAGCTTGAGTCGCTGGATCTCCCGGCTCATTCGTTGCTGGGACAACGCGCGCTCCAGGCTTGCCTTGAGCTCCTTGTCGTCGAACGGCTTGGTCAGATAACCGGTCGCCCCTCGCTGCATCGCCTCCACCGCATTGGGAATGCTGCCGTGGGCGGTTAGGATGATGACCGGAAGTCCCGGATGGATGCGGAGGAGTTCCTCCGTGATCATCAACCCGTCTTCCCCCTTGAGTCGCAGATCGGTGATCGCCAGATCGAAGACCCCTTTGCGGGCTTCAGCGAACGCTTCCTGCCCGGTCGTACAGGTCGTCACGGCAAACCCCATGGCGGTGAGCCGCATTTTGAGCAGGTGAAGGAGCCCCTCGTCATCGTCAATGACCAGAATCTTTTCTTTTTCCATTGTGGGCCTCGTTCAGGGTTTCTGCTCGCCCTCGACGGGCGGTAGCGGCGGCGGCACGGGCGGTCGAATGGGTCTCGCCTTTTCTCTCATTTCCTGGTCGATCCGTTTGAGCGCATCCAATTGATGGGTCAGCTCCAGGATCTTCTTATCGCGTTGCTCCAATTGGGCCTGGAGGGCACTGACGGTCGCGGCGTCCACCGCGGCTTTCGCCGGATCCCTCTTCGCCGTCAGCTCTTCAATCTTCTTCTGGCGCTCGGCCAATTCCCGCTGGAGCGCTTCGACAGTCGTGGTTTCAGCATCCTTCGCCGACACCAAATGCTGAACGTCTCTCTCTCGAGAAAGCAAGTCCCGGACCAGTTGTTCCAGTGTTCTGGACAAAGTTCCATTTTCCTGCGCGATATCAGAGGCATGGGTGTGAATTTCCAACCAGGATGAACTCGGGCTGATCGACGGGGTCTGCAGGAGGTTCAGCCATTGCTGGCTTGCCGGGGCATACTTGCTCTTGGTCGGCTGGTCGAGAACCTTTTGAAAATGAGCTCTTGCGAGCTCCCGGTTCTCGAAGAGCGCGATCAGCGCTCTCAAAAAGATCGCTTGATCGCAATCGGATGCCCCGCCGCAGTTTCCGATCACACTGTCTTGTTTTCTCCCAAGTGATTGAAAAAATTTAATATCCTGACGATCTGGTCTGAAATAGGGGGAAGAGGGCAAAGGAGCCTGAAGTGTAGGAGAAGTCATACATCCTGTCAGCACCACCAAGCCGAGTCCTAGGAAACCGCAATATCGTGACTGCAGAATTGTTGGTCTCATGCCTCGCTCTCCACATGGGCCAACCGGAGCGTAAACCGAACCGTGGTCCCCTTGCCGACGTCGCTTTCGATCCAGATGCGCCCGTTGTGCGCTTCGACCACCTTCTTGGCGAGCGCCAACCCAAGGCCGCTTCCCCCGACCGATAGAGAATTCGCGCCTTGGTAGAAGCGCTCGAAAATGTGGGGCAGGTCATCCTTGGGGATGCCGGGTCCGTGATCAATGACCGAAACCGTTACTATACCATGGCGGGCCTTCGGTTCGGCGTGGATCCGGATGACGGAGGCCGCAGGAGCATGTTTCAGTGCATTGGAGAGCAAGTTGTCCAACACCTGTTCGATTCGCCCGACGTCGGCTCGCACCCACAAACGGGATTTGGGAACATCGGTGACAATCTGCACGTGTTTGGAATCCGCAAGCAGGCGGACCTTATTGATACACCCCTCGATGATGCGAAGGAAGTCCGTCGAAACGATTCGGTACTCCATCATCCCCGCTTCCATCTTGGACAAATCGAGAATCGTGGAGATCAGGCGAATGAGCCGCCGGCTGCTGTCGGACATGATCCGAAGGGTTTCCTTCTGATCGGGCGTCAGCGGGCCGGGAATCTCATCGAGGAGGAGCTGGGTCCCTTCCTGAATGGAGGCCATCGGCGTGCGGAGTTCGTGCGACACATGGGCAAGGAATTCCGACTTCATATCGTCCAATTGTTGGAGCTTCTGCCCCATCCAGTTCACGGTATCGACGAGGTCCTTGAGATCCTGAGGCGCAGAGATCTGCAGTTGCGTGCCGAATTTGCCTTGGCCCAACCCCTTAATGTGGTGCTGAAGCCGCCGCAACGGCCGCAGGATCCCATAGCTCGCCACGCCGGCCACTGCCAGACCGAACAAGAGAGCCACGAAAATCAGGTGGCGCGTGGCCGCCTCGGCACGGGCCGAACTGGCGTGCGAGTTGCTCATGCCGATACTGATGCTGGCCTGGTGCAGATCGATATACCCCTGTAGCGAGGCGATCATCCGATCGACGATGGCGTCCCGTGTCGACTCGTAGCCGGGCGCCGATTGGCCGGATGCAGACGCATGGCCCTGGCTTTCCTGGCGGAAGAGATTCAGGCGCTCGGCTTGGAGGCGCTCGACTTCGGACAGCAGCTTCAGGCCTTGGGGCGTCCGTTCGTTCGACTGCAGCGAGGCCAAGGTCCGGCTGAACTCGGTCGTTTCTTCCTCGGAACTGAGGAGGAACGCCGGGTCTTTGACGGCGAAAAATTTCTTTTCACTCTGCTGGCTATCCAGCAGGAGCGTCATGAGGCGCTTGCTGGTCTCGATGGCAGGATAGTGGTAGGAAGTCATCTCCGTGGATAACGCCGTCAGTTGGCGCAATTGAAACAGGGCATACACGGTCACGCCCGTCATCACCCCGATAATGATCAAGGTGGCTAAGACCAGCCGCCAGAATATTGGAAGTCCCATGGGAATAGAGGATAGGTCGACTTGTGGGCGAATCCATACACCATTCTGCCTGAAGCAATGGCAGGATGCCACACATTTTCACGTCCATTATGCCGGGTTTAACTGGATGATGCCAGGTACGAGCTGCATCGCTCGGCACTTGCCTGCCGATACGATCGTCCAGTATGAAATCGGCCAGCGCGGGACGCCCTCCGCCACGACCTCCGGAAGTTGAAGTCCTTCGCCATCGACATCATCATTCCTTTGGAGAGGCAACATGGCGGTACGAGATCATGAGTGGCCGGGCTATACACAATGGTATTGCTGTCCGCTGTGCCGGCGGCTCTGGACTCATCAAGATCACGAGATGGTGGTGCTCGACGCCCAGTTCGCATTGGGGCCGGCCCACGCAACCTCGGGGGTCCCCGCCCGCTCCTGCCTCCTCTGCCTCGGACACGATACCAAGAGCGTGACGTCTATCTGATGGACGGTGAAGCTCAGGATCCACCGGCAAACAGAGCCGGCTCCCGGATCCCGACGCCCACAGACGCCGCGTCACGAAGCGCCCCGCTACAGCCGCTGGGTCATCTGGAAAAGGCGCTGGCGGCGGGAGGAGGTGTGAAGTACGTGGAAGAGATGGCCCCGAAACAAGAACATGAATACCGTCAGCGGCGGGGCCAGCACGACCACCAAGGTGGCGCTGATTTCCTCCGGCACACCGATCTGCCCCAGCCATGCGGAGAGGGTCGAGACCGGGAGCACGAGAAACTGAAGAAAATTCAATCCGGCCCCCCGTCCCAGTCTTGTAGACAATTGGAGGAAGAAGGTTATACCGAGCGGAGCGGTGACGACGAACAAGGGAAGAAACCACTCGATCCAGTTTTCCAGGACAAAGTCGTAACTCGTCTTGAACACGTCCAGCGGGGAACCGTGCCGAACCTGGTAGATGACCTCCGGGGCCGGATTGAGAATGATGAACAGCAACAAAAAAATGGCGCTCGACAGGAACCCTCCGTTCGGATTCGCCCGCATGCCCTCGTCAAGCAGCATGAGGGGAATCCACAGCACGAAGCCCACGCCCAACACGTCCCAGAAATACTTTCCAAAACTTCCGAGGACGTCCTGAAACGTCACCGATCGTGCCGACAGGATCGCCGATTCGATGAGCGCCAGGGTTGCGCCGATCAACAGCGCATTAACCGCCCCCAGGATGAACCCGCCCACCAGTCCGAGCGGCCCGACCATCCAGGTCGCGAACAGCATGAGGGCGAAGAACGCGACCACGCCGGGTATAATTCGCCAGCCTCGGACAAATGAGGTCACGGAAGCGCGCAAGGCTTCTCGGTACAAGTGCCAGGTGGCGTGCAGAAGCGTCATAGACCGGAGGCCGGATCGAGGCGATGGCGTAAAAATCGGCGCGGAGTGGCTGAGCGGCACATAACCTATTCTTAGAGTGATTCCGCGATTCCGTCAAGGTGGTCCCCGCGAGAGGTGATGTAAGCTTCTCTGTGTAAAAGACGAAGGGTGTAAGCTGGGCGCTGCTGAAGCGAACCCATTCTCCACCAAAGGAGGCTTACACCCATGCGGACGCGAACACCGTGGACCGAGCAGTTTCAACATTTCATGACCGATCTTCGGGAGCAGTTCTGGGGCGATGTGTATCGGCACGTGGGGGAGAGCTTCCAGCGAGCGCTGGAACGGCTGTCCGTGGAGGCCCGCGATCGGTATCTGGGCGTGCGGGAGTATGAACGGGGGCCGGCCCGGACGGATAGTCGCAATGGTTTCTATGAACGGGACCTCGTCACGCTGTTTGGGACCCTGCGGGTGCGGATCGCCCGGACGCGCCGCCAGGGGTTCCTGCCAGCGGGGCTGGCGCGGCTCGAGCGACGGGCTCCGGAGGTGACGTTGCTGATTCGAGAGGCGTTCTTGTGGGGGATCAGCACGCGGCCGGTGGGCCGCTTGATTGCGCGGCTGACGGACGACCCGGTCAGTGCCCAGACCGTCTCGCAGCTCACGCGGGATCTGGATCAGGCGGTGGCTCGATTCCATCAGGCGCCGCTGGGCGACGACTGGCGCTATCTGTTTCTCGACGGGGTGAGCGTGCGAGTGCGGCGACCGGGCGGGCGGAAACGGGTGCAGTTGTTAGTCGTCTACGGGGTGCGCAACGATGGCACCCGGCAACTGGTAGCCTTCACACGGAGCACGGGCGAGAGTCAGGCGGCGTGGGAAGGCTTGCTCACGGACCTCTACCGGCGCGGGCTGCTCGGCACGCAGCTCCAGCTCATTGTCACCGATGGTTGCGCGGGATTGGCTGCGGCGCTGCAGACGGTCTATCCCCGCGTGTCACATCAACGCTGTTGGGTCCATAAGCTGCGCAACCTGCTGGCCCCGGTGCGCCGACGGGATCACGCGGCGGTCAAAGCGGACGCCCAAGCGATCTATGAGGCGGCCAGTCGTCGGGAGGCGGAGGCCTTCGCGCAGCACTTCGCCCGGCGCTGGCAGAGCGACTATCCGAACGTCGTCGCAGGCCTGCTCCGGGACTTGCCCGCCTTGCTGGCCTTCTTCGCGAGTCCCCGGGGGCTGTGGCGGAAACTGCGGACCACCAACATCATTGAACGCTGCTTCGTGGAAGTGCGGCGGCGGACCCGCCCGATGGTGTGCTTTGTCAACGTGCAGAGTGTGGAGCGGATTATTTATTCGATCTTCAACCGATTTAACCTGGAATGGAGCCGGCACGCCCTTCGCGCATTTACACAAGCGGCTTGACATCACCCCCGCAAGAACACAGGCGACTCGGGCTCTGCTTCCCGGCGGGATGCCTGCCTCCACTCCGGGGACAAATCCAGGCGTCGATCACCATTCGTGCAGAGTTTCCCTTGACTTAGGCGGTCCGGTGATTAGCATCTAGATACACTGGAGGATCCTTCACATGGATATGAACCGCATGACGGTGAAAATGCAGGAAGCCCTTCAAGCGGCTTCGGGTCAGGCGCTTCGTCGAAGCCATCAAGGCATCGACGTCGAACATCTGCTCCTGGCGCTGCTCGAGCAACCGGAAGGGACCGTTCCCGCCATACTCGAACGGGCCGGCGTGGCCGTTTCCGCCGTGACCGCTTCGGTCGAGCAAGCGTTGACCAAGGTCGCTCAAGTTCAGGGGTCCGGAGCGGGGCCCGGCCAGCTCCATGTGACGGGACGCCTGGCGCAAGTCCTGACTAAGGCCGAACAGGAAATGCAGGCCCTCAAGGACGAATACCTGAGTGTGGAACACGTGCTCCTCGCCATGGTCGAGGAAGGCGGCGTGTTTCGAAAGCTCGGTCTCACGCGTGACAAGATGCTGGGCGCGTTACAGCAAGTCCGCGGTCATCAACGCGTCACCTCGCAGGATCCTGAAGGGACCTACCAGGCGCTGGAAAAGTATGGCCGAGACCTCACCCGTCTCGCCTCGCAAGGAAAGCTCGACCCGGTCATCGGTCGCGACGATGAAATTCGGCGCGTGGTGCAGATTCTATCGCGCCGAACCAAGAATAATCCCGTCTTGATCGGCGAACCGGGCGTGGGCAAGACCGCGATCGTGGAAGGATTGGCCCAGCGGATCGTCAAAGGCGACGTCCCCGAGGGTTTGAAGCAAAAGCGGGTCGTCGTCCTTGATATGGGTGCCCTCGTGGCAGGGGCGAAATTCCGGGGGGAGTTCGAGGAACGCCTCAAGGCCGTGCTCAAGGAAGTCCAATCGGCGGGCGGCCAGATCCTGCTGTTCATCGACGAGCTGCATACGGTCGTCGGCGCGGGCGCGGCGGAGGGAAGTATGGACGCGGCCAACCTGTTGAAGCCGATGCTGGCGCGCGGTGAACTGCACCTCATCGGAGCCACCACGTTGGACGAATACCGCAAGCACATTGAAAAGGATGCGGCCTTGGAACGGCGCTTCCAGACGGTGCTGGTCGATCAACCCACAGTGGACGATACCATTTCGATCCTGCGCGGGCTCAAAGAGCGGTACGAAGTCCACCATGGCGTTCGGATCAAGGACGCGGCGCTGGTGGCGGCGGCGAAGCTGTCCCACCGGTATATCCCCGATCGTTTCCTCCCCGACAAAGCCATCGACTTGATCGACGAATCGGCCGCCCGGCTGAGGACCGAGATCGACAGTCTGCCGGCGGAATTGGACGAGGTCTCCCGCAAGGTGATGCAATTGGAGATCGAGCGCGAGGCCTTGAAAAAGGAGACCGATCCCGGAAGCCGGGCCCGCCTCGACACGCTCGAAAAGGAACTCACCGAGAGAAATCGGGACCTGCAGGCGCTCAAGACACGGTGGGAGGCCGAGAAGGTGTCGGTCGGGCGGCTCCGGAAGATTCGCCAACAGATCGAGGAGGTCAAGCACCAAATCGAACGAGCGGAGCGCGCGTACGACTTGAACCGGGTCGCCGAACTTCGGTATGGAGAACTCCCCAAGCTGGAACGCGAACTGGCAGCGGAAGAACAGCATCTGCACAAGAAACAGGGCGAGGAGCGCCTGCTCAAAGAAGAAGTCGACGAGGAGGACATCGCGCTCGTCGTCAGCCGATGGACCGGGATCCCGGTGACGCGCCTGGTCGAAGGGGAGCTGGAAAAAGTGCTGAAATTGGAGGAGCTCCTCCACGAACGGGTGATCGGGCAGGACGAGGCGGTCCGGGCGGTTGCCGATGCGGTTCTACGGGCCCGCTCCGGCATCAAGGACCCGAAACGCCCGATCGGATCGTTTCTGTTCCTGGGCCCCACGGGCGTCGGCAAGACGGAACTCGCGCGGGCGCTGGCGGCCACCTTGTTCGACGACGAGAACAATCTGATCCGGATCGACATGTCCGAATACATGGAAAAGCACACGGTGGCCAGACTGATCGGGGCACCGCCGGGGTATATCGGCTATGAGGAAGGCGGCCAACTGACGGAAGCCGTCCGCCGCCGACCCTTCTCGGTCATCCTCTTCGACGAAGTCGAGAAGGCCCACTTTGACGTGTTCAATTTGCTGCTGCAGGTGCTGGACGACGGGCGGCTGACTGATTCCCAGGGGCGGACCGTGGATTTCAAGAACACGGTCCTGATCATGACGTCGAATATCGGCAGCCAGCATATCTTGGAGGCACAACAAACGGGTGCGTCGTACGAGCAGTTACGCGACCTGGTGCTGCGTGAATTGCGCCAACACTTCCGCCCCGAGTTCCTCAATCGTGTCGACGAAATGGTGGTGTTTCACGCGCTGGAGCTCGAGCAACTCGGCCGGATCGTGGACATTCAACTGGCCCGCCTGCGGGAGCGTCTGGCGGAACGGCGGATCTCGCTGTCCCTCACCCCGGCCGCGCGATCCCACTTGGCAGCGAAAGGCTATGACCCGGTGTACGGCGCGCGCCCGCTCAAGCGACTGATCCAACACGAGCTCGAAACCCCGATCGCCAGGCAGTTGGTCAAAGGGGAATTACGCGATGGGGAGACCGCGATGGTGGATGAGAAGGACGGAGCGGTGGTGATCGTCCCGGTCGTCCAGGCCAGACCCGAGTAAGGCGAAGGCTCGGCGGAGTGGCCCCTACCCGCCGAGCGACGCGACGCCACCGTTGGCGTCCGTTTCTTGTTTGCTCACGGTGTGCGTGTCGATCTTGCACTCCGTGGGGGAGATCGTGCAGAGATGCCCCTTGATCGTCCAGAAGTGCCCTTGATCGATGGTGACGCGGCCGGGGGACGGCTGCGTCAGGCGTAGGACCACGGTTCCGCTTTCCTGCTCTTTGAGTTCCAGCATTGTCCCCGTTTTATTGAGCTCGTAGGCCCGCCGCTCGTTGAACGCCAGGGTGGAATCGACCACTTTGGCGACCATGCGCCCGCTTTGGTCGAACAACGCCAGATTCAGCAACACGGCTCCGTTGCTCGGCTTGACGCTCATTTGAAAATGCGGCACGCCCTCGATTTCGACGGCGCCGTTGGTGTTGCGAAATAGGTTCGACCCGATCTCGATATCCATCTCCTATCCTCTCCCACCGCGGCGCGAAACGTCGCGCGTTACGGTTGTTTGATTCGCTTCAGAATGAGGGCGATACAGCCGCCCAACAGGCCGCCCCCGGTGACGGCGGTCAGAATCTCGATGACCTTGCCCTCCCAGAGCGGACCCTGCATTTGCAAGATATCGCGGATCCCGCCCTGCAGCATGATGACGGCCAGGGCCATGGTGGCGCCGATGACGAACCACCAAAAGAACGTTCTCAAGGAATGAAACATCGCCGGCTAGGCCTCCACGCCTCGATCGAGGCTGCGGTACTGCACCGCTTCCGCCACATGGATCGCCTGGATCGCGTCCGACTCGGCCAGATCCGCGATGGTGCGTGCCACCCGAAGGATACGTCCGTGCGCGCGCGCGGACAACTTTAATTTCGTCATGGCCTGCTCGAGCAATCGCCGCCCGTCCGAATCGAGCGAGCAATGCGCGTGCATCTGCTTGGGCCGGAGATGCGCATTCCACTGGTACGGGGCCTTTCGATACCGGGCCCGTTGCCGCTGCCGCGCCGCGACCACTCGAGTCCGGATCGCTGCGGACGACTCGGCTTTCGCGGACGCCTCGCTCAACTCCTGGAAGGGAACGGGCGGCACATCGATATGCAGGTCCAGGCGATCGAGGAGAGGGCCGGAGAGGCGGCTTCGGTAGCGCCGCACCTGTTGCGGAGTACAGAGACACTCCCTGGAACGGTCGCCGAAATAGCCGCACGGACAGGGATTCATCGCGGCCACCAGCATAACACGGGCCGGGTAGCGAATCGACGCGCTGGCGCGGCTCACCACGAGCGCCCCTTCCTCCAGCGGTTGCCGCAGTCCGTCCAACACGTGCCGTTTGAACTCGGCGATCTCATCCAGAAAGAGGACGCCGTGATGGGCGAGCGACACTTCACCCGGACGGGGTATGACCCCGCCGCCGATCAACCCCGCGTCCGACACGCCGTGATGCGGCGCCCGAAACGGACGCGTGGTCATGAGCGGACGACGCGCATCGACGAGCCCTGCACAACTATACACACGCGTCGTCGCCAACGCTTCCTCCAACTCCAGCGGAGGAAGAATACTCGGCAGCCTCCGAGCCAGCATCGTTTTTCCCGCGCCGGGCGGGCCGATGAGCAACACGTTGTGCCCGCCGGCCGCGGCGATTTCCAACGCGCGCTTGGCGTGGGCCTGCCCCCTGACGTCGGCAAAGTCGTCCTGATCGTCGCTCTGCTCGCTCCAAAACGAGGCGAGGTCGACGGTCACGGGAGCGATGGAATGCCGCCCGAGCAGAAACTCGACGGCCTCGGGCAACGTTCGCACCGGGTACACGCACACCTCCGGAACCAGCGCGGCCTCGGTGGCATTGCACGCCGGGAGGACCAATCGATAGTCGGGCCCGCAGGCCGTTCCCATCGCCAGGGCGCCTGCCACCCCTTTGACCTGCCCGTCGAGGGACAGTTCCCCCACCAACACGGTGTCGGCGACCGCCTCGCGGGGGACGCACTCCTGGGCGACCAGGATGCCGATGGCGATCGCCAGGTCGAGGCCTGATCCTTCCTTCTTCAAGCCGGCCGGCGCCAGATTCACCGTCACCTTCTTGACGGGGAACGCGAACCCCGTATTCTTGAGGGCCGCACGCACGCGGTCTCGGCTCTCTTTGACGATGGAATCCGGCAGGCCCACGATCGAAAATTGCGGAAGCCCACCGCTGATGTCGACCTCGACGTCGATCAGATGGGCATCCATGCCGACGACGGTGGCGCTGGCAACCTTGGCGAGCATGGGGGATGTGAAGGCACGATGATCCGACGGGCAACGTGGCGGTGCGCCGGTCCGGCGGCATCGACCGATGCGCGGAATTATAAGATCCGGATCCGAGCCGTTTCAACTTTATCCGGCGATTTTCTGTATAATGCCGCCCGCCGGATCCGATGCCGTTTTTATACGGTGCCTGACTCCCTGAATCGAGGAGCCCCCATGCGTCCGCCCCCCCTGAATGGGGTACTGCAACTCGCCGTGTGGTCCGCGGCCACGCTCGTGCTCCCCTGGACCATCGAGAGTGCTTCGGCGAGGCCGGCCCCATCCTCCCCGGTACAAGGAGCCTGGCTGCACGGCGCCCCGGCACCCAGTGCGCGCTCGGAAGTCGCGGCGGGTGTCGTCGACGAGAAAATCTATCTCGTGGGCGGCTTGGAAGAACCGTCCCCGAGCGCGGTCCTCTCCGTCGGAGTCAGTCGCACGGTGGAGGAATACGATCCGATACTCAAGGCATGGACGACCAAGGCGGCGTTGCCCCAGGCCTTGCACCACACGGCGGCGGCAAGCATCGACCGATACCTGTACGCCATCGGAGGCTTTACCCGCTCAGGGCCGTCGCTCTGGCATCCTGTCGCAACGGTGTATCGCTACGACCCGGCGACCGATTCCTGGATCGAGCGCCGCTCGATGCCCACACCGCGAGGGGCGCTGGCCGTCGCGGTGCTCGACCGTCACATCCTGGCCATTGGGGGCTTCGACGGCGCACGAAACACGGCCGCGGTGGAACGATACGATCCGGAAACAGACACCTGGACGGTGACCGCGTCCCGACCGACGCCGCGCGATCATCTGACGGCCGCGACGGTGGGGGGGGACGCCTGCGCGGTCGGCGGGCTGATCAACCGGGACTATGCCAGGAACCTCGCGGTGGTCGAATGTTATCATGCCGCGCCACACCGCTGGGAGCGGAAGGCGGACCTCCCGGCGGCTCGAAGCGGATTCGCGGCTGTGACGCTCGGCAATCGGATCTACGCGTTCGGGGGCGAGAGTCCGCAAGGCACGATCCGACGAGCGGACGGCGACGCGCCCGAAACGGATCGGTGGCTGGCCGATGCTGGCATGCCGACCGCGCGACATGGACTGGGCGCGGCCGTGGTCGACGGCCGGGCGTATGTGCTGAGCGGAGGGCCCACGCCTGGGGCGTCCTTTGGCCAGGCGACGGAGATCTTCGTACCGGCAACGGGGAAGACCGCGCCGTCGAACGGCCGCCGCGCGAGCGCGGCCCAGGTCGGAGCGGTGATGGCCGTCCTGGCCACCTGGTCGGAAGCCGGGGTGCTCCCACCCGAATCCACCCCGGACGCCAATCGTATCGTCAAGGCGCTCATCCAATTTCAGGCGGCGCTCATGAAGAGTGATCATCCGGAGGTGCGGCAATTCTTCGATCGCGCGTTCGAGCGAAAATTTGGATCGACCTGGGAACAACACCTGAGGCAAGTCCGCGCTGAGGGATGGTCCTCCCGCGCGCTCGAAGCCGTGGTCGAATACGGCGCCGATCCGCTGCGAGCGGAAGAGCCCGCCCTCGAGACCGGGTGGCGGGACTTCAACGTCGGATCCAAGGACTTGCGGCTCCTTGCCGATCTGCACACGGCGGCCCGGGAGCAGTTTCTCTCCGAGGGGAAAGACATTCATGCCGTCTACGAGGGCAAACGCCGGCTGATGCCGGGAGCGCCGTAACCCGGACGGCCGTCCTCCCACCACCGACAGTCAGACCAAGGAGGCACCCATGGCGACGCGCGCGTACATCCTGATCAAAGTGAAAGCGGGAAAAGCCAAACAGGTCGTGGAGGCGCTGAGGAAAATCCATGGCGTGGAGCACGTCCATCCCTGCTTCGGCCAGCCGGATATCTTCAGTTTTGTGAACGTCGCCGACGAGCGGGCGCTATCGGAGGTGGTCATCACGCGCATTCATACGATCGAGGGGGTGGAGGAGACCGACACGCACATCGTCGCCGAGGCCTAGCCCGCATTCCGAGTCTGCCTGCCGACCTTGCGCACGATGGCGGCGATCGCGCGCGGCGGGCAGGAGCGCCTCCTCCTGGCGCGCCGGCGAACACCTGGCCGGCTCGTTCAACCTGCGCCCTGCACTGAGGTCGGCCGCCGGCCACCTACCACGCCACGGTAGCGAGCCGGAGCCTTTCCGCCGCTCTCACGTGATGACAACCTGCCCGCGGCGCGCCGACTCGTAGCAGGCGTCGATCAGCCGGACGGCCGCCAACCCGTCCTCGGCCGGTACGGGCATCGGGGCTCCGTCCGTGAGAGCCCTGAGAAAGCCTCGCAGGGTTTCCAAGATGGTCGGACGATCCTCGTACGAGAGTCTGACAGGGGGACAGTCGTGAAACGTGTGCATGACTTCGCACGCGCCCCAGTCGACTTGCGCCCGCCCTGTGCTTCCCACTGCCTCCGCTCTGCCGACCCGCTCCGCCCCCCCCCATCCGATCCGCAGGATGCCGCGGCATCCGCCTTTGAGCCTCACCTCCATTTCGGCCTTCTCCTCCGGATCATCCGAGCACGCGGGCTCCAGCCGGCATCGCACCTGATCGATGTCGTCGCCCAGGAGCCATCGCGCCAGATCGACGACATGAACGCCCAGGTCCAGCAGCGGTCCACGGCCGAGAAAGCCCGGATTGCCGGCCGGACGCGGTCGGGCCGGAACCGCAAGCGTCACCGACAACTCGCGGACGGCGCCCAGCTTCGGCAACAGGTCGCGAAAGGCCAGGAGGGAAGCGTTGAATCGAAGCGTATGCGCGACCATCAGCGGGATGGATGCCCTCGTCGTCGCGTCGACCATCGTCTGCGCCAACTCGGCGGTCGGGGCGAGCGGCTTCTCTACGAGCAGGGGTTTCCGCGCCTGCGCCGCCGCCAGGCAAATGGGCGGATACAGCACCGGCGGCGTGACCGCCACGATCGCATCCACCCGCCCATCGGCGATGAGACGCTCAGGATCCGGATAAACGATCAGGTCGCCCGAGGCCGGAAATGGAAGTTCGAGCTCCGGGTGTCGACGGGCGACAGCCACGAGTCGGGCCTCGGGGAGATCGTGAATGAGATGCCGCGCGTAACGGATGCCATGACGACCGAGCCCGATCAGCCCGACACGGATGGGGGGAGGAAGTCGCATCGTCGATTCAGATAACAGAGCGAGGCGCAAATGGCCAGCGCGATCTGGCGCGTCCGGAATGATCGCCGTGCGCCACCGGCCGGCTTTGCGTTGACAGCGGAAAGACCCGACCTTTATAGTACCGATCGGTCCGGCCCTCGATATTTGGCCGGTCCTGCATCGTCTCACCCGCGAAGGATACCCACTATGGCTGTTCGAGACATCCCGTTTACCCGCGAGCAAATCGGCACCGGCACGGTGCGGTTTCCCAGCGGTGCGCCGATTCCCACGATCACCGACATGGCCGTGGACCCGTATGTCCACACACGTATTCCGAAGGAAACGCTCGTCGAGGGCATTCAATTCTGGCCCCAGGTGAAAGGGGTCTATCCGGGAGTGGTCCTCTTGCACGACGCGTGGGGGCTCACCAACCAGATCAAACAGCTCGGCAATCGCTTGGCTTGCGAAGGCTTCGCGGTCATCGTGCCGAACTTGTACAACCGACTCGGCGGGATGGTCACCGCCAACGCGGACGTGGCCGAAGCGCTCAGCGGCCGGCTCAATGAGCCGCTGGCCTTGCAAGACATCAACTCGTGCTGCGAGTTCTTCAACACCCGTGACTATCTCAAACGAAACCTGCACGCCGTCGTCGGGTTCGGCCTGGGCGGCACCCTCGCCATCCGGTTCGCCTGTCAGCGCAAGCGCCTCCGCGCCGCAGTCTCCTTCTACGGACGGATCGCGCCGACCGTGGCGGGGTTGTCGGACCTCTATAGCCCCCTGCTCTATCACCGGGCGGACCAGGACGAGAAGGTGACGGCTGAGGAGGTGGATCAACTGCGTCACGCGGCCGACGTCAACAAAAAGACGGTCGAGATTCTTTCCTATCCGGACGCCGGCAGCGGGTTCTGCGACGAGACGCGCCAGGACCGCTACCGGCCCGCCCACGCCCAATCCGCGTGGGACGCCACGGCGCTCTTCCTCACCAAATATCTGCAAGGTTGACCGCACGCTCCGCCAAGCCCTTTGGATCCGATGCCCGCGCAGGCAAGGGTCCGATACCGGTCCTGTGCCAGGCGGCATCTTGATCCGCCCCCTGCATTTGCAGACAATGAGGCATGATGACACGACTACGTTCATTCCGAGGATGTCTGCTCGGAGCGCTTTGTCTCGCCGCCGCGCCTGGTTGGTCCACGGAGGTCCCGAGCCTACCTTCCGCGAAGCCCCCGGCGATGCCCGCTGGAGTCGAGGGCCCGGATTTTTCACGGGCGGTGCAAGCCTATGGACCTCAGCTCGAGACGTTGTCCACGGATACCGAAGCCCTGCGGTTATTCACCTCGAAACTGGGCCCCTCACTGGGCTTGAGCGACGCGGCCGGAGTGCTCACAGCCGGCCCCCGAGGGGCTCCTTCCCTGCCGGGAGTCTCGCTCCAGAACCTCGAGGCCTCGGCCATCCGCCTGACGGCGATGCTGACCCAGTGGCGGATCGCTCGCATGCTGCAGACGGGCGACGAGGCCGGAGAGATGCTCGGAGCGGACCTCCTCGGCAAGCATCAGCAACAGTTGGCATGGCTGGAAGGGCATGGTTCAGCCTCTGTACTCGGACGCCTCCGCCCTTTTGTGGAGGCCGATGGGTGGGCCCGGTCGACCCCGGGCGCCGACGTCGAGCACCCCACCTACGAGGCCTACCGGGCTGCAGTCGATCGGGCCTATCCGGAAACCACGGGTACGGAAACCGCCTGGCTTCCGCTCATCGAGCGTGAGGGCGCGGGGGTCTTGCGGCAGCGCCTCATCGCCGACCCCGTGGGAGCGCCGGTCCCGGAATCGGTTCGAGGGCAGATGGCGGTGCGTTACGCACGGCAGCGCCTCCAGCCGCTGATCGATGCGCGCGTGCAGGCACTCGCGGCTGAATTGGAGCGCGAGGCCGTCGTCTCGGCCTATACCGAGTGGATGAGCTTGTACGGCCTGCGAGACCGCGCCCGTGAGGCGGCCGGTCTCAATCGATTATGCGGCTCCTGGCTGTGGACGATCCACAACCATCGCAACCACGGAGACCAGAAAACGACGATGGTCTTCGCCGCACCCGGACAAGAGCAGCCGGGGGCAGCGCGACCGAAGGAGATCGTGGTCCTCGGAGACGTACTCTATCTACGATGGGAATTGCCGGGAGGAGTTCTCCAGGAGGACAGCCTCCTCTTCGCCGGTGACGGCAAGCGGCTCGAGGGAACATTCGTCAATTCAGCCGGCTCTTGGGGGAGCATTACGGGGAAGCGACTGAAGGCTTGCAAGGGCAGCGAGCCGGCCCCTCGCCCAAAACGAGGGCGGTAATAAGATGAAAGAGTTACGCCTGACGCCCGTGCGTCCAGCCTCCCCAGGCCAGACAGGCCCAGCCCGCCAAGAACGCGACGCCCCCCAGCGGGGTCACCGCCCCCAACCAACGTACGCCGCTCAAAGCCAGGACGTACAAGCTCCCGGAAAAGAGCAGGGTCCCCAGGAAAAACGCTCGCGCCGCCCAGACATAGGGGCGTGCGCGGCCGCCCCGTCCCAGCATCCCGACGGCCACCAGCGCCAGGGCATGGTACAGTTGATAGCGAACGCCGACCTCGAAGGCTTGGAGCATCTCCGGCTGGAGATAGGCTTTCAGCGCGTGGGCCCCAAAGGCGCCCCCGGCCACGCCGAGAAACCCCAAGCACGCTCCGATGGGAATCGACCATTTCAGCATAGGTGCCGCCCGCTTTCGTTCGTGGGCAGACTGTGTAGCCAGTAAGCAACGGAGAAGTCAATGGCCATTGAATGCCCGCGCTGCCTGCTGAGCAATCCCGACCACGCCGTGCTTTGTTCTTGCGGGTACGACCTCACGGCCCTCTTGACCCGCCATCGCGGCGCGCGTTCGGCGCCGAGCGGGCCTCCGGTGATCTATGAGATGCCCGAGATGAGCCGGGGATATTTCCTCACCGGATTGGCCGCGATCTGGACCTTGCTGGTTGTCGGCGAGTGGTGGCG
Source organism: Candidatus Inralta sp. (assembly GCA_039794185.1). Lineage (GTDB taxonomy): Bacteria > Nitrospirota > Nitrospiria > Nitrospirales > Nitrospiraceae > BQWY01. Next base: position 42,264 of record JBDIVW010000027.1, read on the forward strand.
CGTGCAGCGCATCGTCGGCACGGAGCGGTTGGACGTCAGCGGCATTCAGGAAGGCATCGCCTGGGCCACCTTCAGCTTCCTCGGAGCTTTGGCGGTCGGCGCGATCGGATGGATCATCGTCTGGGTGATTCGGTCGTACGAGGGACTCCGGCGCCGGCTCTGCCCCAAGCGCACGACGCTGCTGGTGACCAGCGTGGCGGCCGCCGGGTTGTACCTGATCCGTTTCTTGACGCCCACGACCGTGCTGGGGTATGTGGCGCCCCTGCTCCTGCTGATCGTCGTGGCGACGTTCGCGTATCTGGCCGGATCGCGTCACTGGCTGGGGCGATGGTGAGCCCCGGGGCCGGCGCTGCGCCCGTGGACGAGGCGGCATCGGGAAGGGGGAGACAGGGCCCTTCCGGGGCACATGACGGTGGAACGGGAGTCGAACAGGCGGTCGTCAGGCGGGTTTCAGGACGTCTTGGATCGCACTCAGCAGGTCACCGATTGGAAACGGCTTTTGCAGCACCTTCTGCGCCCCGAATAGTTTGGCCACATCCAGAAAGTTCGTCTTTCCGCTTGCGCCCGTCATCGCGATAATCTTGGCATCCGGATACTCCCGCGCCAGTACCAGCGTCGCCTCCAACCCATCCGTATCCGGCATCAGGATGTCGGTCACGACCACATCGGAGGCCGCCTTGCGATACGACTCCAAGGCCTCGCGGCCGCTGGCCGCCTCGCTGACCTTGTATCCGGCGGCCTCCAGATTCAGTCGAAGGGCCTTGCGCACGCCCGGGTCATCATCGATAAGAAGAATCGAAGCCATAATGTCCTTTTCTGATCCTGGTGCCGCCCGGATGGTGCCGGAGACCGGGATCGAACCGGTACGCCCCTTTCGGAGCGAGGGATTTTAAGTCCCTTGCGTCTGCCAATTCCGCCACTCCGGCGTCAGATACGCCGTGGGCGAAACTGTAGCATTGCCCCTACAATGAATCAAGGAGAGGAGTGAAAGCGAACGGGTCCGCTCTCCGGAGGAGAAGCGGACCCGCCGGCAAACTGAGACATACGCGGGCGACCGTCGAGATGCGCGGGGTCTGTCGATCCGCACACGACCGAATTCGTCAGGCCGCCTCCCCGATCGGCTGGGGGTTGCGCTTCGTAGCGAAGTTTTTCTTCATTTCCGTCACGCCAGACTGAACTGCTCGCCCCAAACGAATGGCTTCGATCTGGGCTCGTTTGGCCTGACGCACGACGGCGCGACGCGTGTCCGACCCGCTATGCGGTGCGAACAACAGGCCGAGCCCGACTCCCACGAGTGTCCCCCCTGCAACCCACCCGGCCAACCTCCCAATGTCCTGAGCGTTGCCTGACATGGTACAGCCCTCCTTGTTACGAACGGTGAACCAGTTCGCATCATCCGGCGCCTGGATGACATGTCTGTTCCATAGCGACAGCATCAACCGTGCCAGCGCCATCGTTCACGGTTCCGCGCGAAATCATGTCCCTATCGATCGGCCCTCTCGGAGCTCTCCCACAGAGTGGTGACATTTTTCCAACAAGTGTGTGATCGAGCGAACCACAGCCTGGGCCTCCCCCGCAGCCGGCTCCAGGTGCGGACTGGGGCCATTTTGGCCACAGGACCGTCCCAGGCGCAGGAGAGCGAAGACCCGATGCCCGCAGCCGAAGCCTCCACCTTGCAATGGCCCCACCGCTCACCTATGATCCCGTAGCGCTCCTCAAACCATGACCCGTCTCGACGCGATCCCATACCCAGACATCAGCCCCATCATCGTCCAACTCGGGCCGTTGGCGCTGCGGTGGTACGGCCTGATGTATTTGATCGGCTTGACCGTGGCCTATTTCCTCATCAGGCGGCGGGTGGAACGCCACAACTTGGGGTTCACGCCCGATCAGGTCTACGACATGGTCGTCTACGGCGCGCTCGGCGTGTTCCTGGGAGGGCGGTTGGGCTATGTGCTCTTCTACAACCTCCCCTACTACCTCGAGCATCCGACCAAGATCATCGCCGTATGGGAGGGCGGCATGTCGTTTCATGGGGGGCTGCTGGGGGTGATCGTTGCGCTGGTCCTCTTCGCGCATCGCGTCGGCGTCCCCGTGTATACCGTCGCGGATTTGGCGGCCGCGGTCACGCCCATCGGGCTCGGGTTCGGCCGGATCGGCAATTTCATCAATGGCGAGCTCTACGGGCGCCCCACCGACGTGCCTTGGTGCATGGTGTTTCCCGCCGGGGGACCGGACTGCCGGCACCCCTCGCAGCTCTACGAAGCGTTGCTAGAGGGATTGCTGCTCTTTACGCTCTTGTGGATCATTAATCGTCGCCCCACCCCGCCAGGCACGATTCTGTGGAGCTTTCTGGCCGGGTATGGCGTCTGCCGCGTGATCGTGGAGCTGTTCCGCGAACCCGATTCGCAAATGGGAATGTTCTTCGGGGCGATATCCATGGGACAACTGCTCAGCGCGCCCATGATTCTGATCGGTCTCACGATGCTGGCGCTGGGCTTCCGGCGCAAACAAGGCCCTTCCGCAACGGCACCCGCGCAGAAGCAAGGCCGGCCGGCGCATCGCTGATCGCCGGCTCCCGCCGGGCGGGTGGCCGCAGTCTCCCCGTCACAGCCGGATCGCCCGTCCCGCACGAAGGAAAAGGAATTCGAGACCCACCCGATCGACACCGAGGGCGCGTCGCACGGCCTCACGGTAGATCTCGCCTTGCGCTCGATATCGCTCGACCTGAGCCTCGACCTCATCGCCCTCCACCGAATCGGTCTTGTAATCGGCGACCCAGAGAAGACCGTCGGCGCGATAGATCAGGTCGATGACGCCCTCCATGATCTGTCCGGCATTCCACGGAAGTATGAATGGCACCTCCCGACCCAGGATCTCAACCTGGCACAATCGCACATAGGCCGGCGACCGCACGAAGGCGCCGAACAATTCGATCAGCGCCTCGGCGATCGTCCCGCCATGGGTTTCGCGATCCGCTTCGCCGAGCGAGTCGACTGCGAAAGCGATCTCGCGTCCCAGGTCGCGCGCATCGGTCGAAAAATCCCATCGCTCGAGCATCCGGTGCGCGCAGATCCCCATGAGTCTCGCCGCCTCCCGATCCGGGACCGCGCGCCGCGCCGCCGGGGGCGGGACCAAGTACTCGGCCGACTCACCCTCGGGCGGTCCGGTCGGCGTCAGGCGTCGAAGAGTCTCGCGAGCCCTTTTCCAGGCCTCCGTGCGCACGTGCCACCGGTGCACAATCGCCTGGTCGTCGTGCGGGAGCGGCTCCGGCGACTCCGCCTGGGGCCGGCGGGGCTGCTTTCGGCGTGGAGAGGTCTGCACTCGCTGGGCAATGGCGCTCTCACCGATGAGCAGCCGCTCGGCCTCGGACCCGACTTTGCCCCCGCTGAGGGCGTCCAGCAAGCCGAGAACACTGTCGCCTGACCTCCGGGCAGTGAGCCCGCCCGTCAGGACCAAGAGGTCCCTCGCGCGAGTCATTCCGACGTACAAGACGCGCCGACGTTCCGCACGTTCCCGCTCCTCGAGTGTGGCCTCGAGCAGGACGCCCCCCAAGGTTCGCCGTTGTCCGATGGAGAGTCCGTACAGTCCGCTGGACCAGTCGTAGACCACGAGCGGACTCTGCGCGCTTCTGGCTGTGCCCTGATGAAGCCCCGGGAGCACGACGACGGGGAATTCAAGACCTTTGGCCTTGTGAATGGTGAGCACGTGAACGGCCTCGGCGGATTCTTCCGCGAGCGGACTCTCCGCCTCGTCGGGTTGTTCCTCGAGTCGCGCGATCATCAACTCCACGAACCGACTCAGCGTCAGACTCGGCCGATCCGACAGGGACGCGGCGGTCTGCTTGACCTTGAGGAGATTGGCCACGGCTTGCTCGCCATGAAGCGACGCGGCGGCCAGTTCGAGCACGGGCAGCGCCGCGAACACCCGCTCCACCACCTCGGCCAGCGGGCGCGTGGCCGCCAGGCGCCCCACCTCGGCCAACCGCCGGTACAGCCCCTGAATGTGAGCGGCGCGAGGATGGTTCCAGACGGCGAGGCGCGTATGGTCCCGATAGTCGAACAGTCCGGCCTGTCGCAGATCGTAGACTTCTCGATCGGTCAACGCTCCGAGAGGCGACCGGAGCAGGCCGGTGAGCGCGACCTGATCATGCGGATTATCCACGAGACGCAATAGATTGACCAAATCGATCACTTCCTGCCGACGGTAGAAGTGTTTCTCGCCGTCGATCAGATACGGGATCCCGTGACGGCGCAGCGCGTCCACATAGAGATCGGCCTGGGTGAGCTTCCGAAACAGCAGCGCCACCTGTCCCGGATGCACCCCCGGCCGGCGGAGCAGATCGTCGGCCAACCACTGTGCCACGGATTCGGCCTCCGCCCGGGCCGCCTCCTCTGCGTCGAAGGGCTCGCCGTCGGGGCTGCGGACGAGGCGCACTTGCACGCCGGGCTCCACCGGACCGACGCGCCGCTGCGGACGCACGTCCAGCCGAACGTTGGAGGGCTGCACGTGCGCTTTTCGCTCGAACAGCCGGTCAAAGATCGCGTTGACCGGACTCAGCACCGCCCCGTCGCTGCGAAAGTTGGTCGTCAAGGTGTACGTGACTCCCCCATCCGCCTCGATCTTCGCGACCACCCGGTCGAAGGCCTCGATGTCCGCGCGACGGAACGCGTAGATGGACTGTTTGGGGTCGCCTACGATGCACAGCTTCCCAGGTTCCAGCGACATCGTCTGCCAGGCCGCGGCGTGACTTGCCGGTCGCTCGGACGCCGCCAGGATGATTTCGTATTGCACCGGATCCGTATCCTGAAACTCATCCACGAGAATGGCCCGGTACTCTTCCTTGATCCGCTCACGGACCGCGGCGTGGTCCCGAAGCAACGTCCGCGCCCGGGCGAGCAAACCGTCGAATGAAATCCAGCCCTCGGCGACAAATGACGCCCTGACCCGGGCCACGAGGGGAGAGAGAATACTCAATAGATGGTTAAAGTATTCATCTCTTACTGATAGAGAAGTTTGAGCAAGTTCGATGATCTTCCTGGCCTGGTCGAAGCCCGCTGGTTCCCATCCGGCAACCGGCGGACCCAGATCCTTCTCCAGCCACCCGCGTTGCTCCGGCGTCAGACGGTCGGGCTCGACCGCGCCTTGCTCGGCCATCGAGGCTAGGCGCGTCACGGCGGCATCGAGCATCTGCTCGACCTTCCGTGGTTTCGGGCGCGCGTGCGCCGCGAGCAGCGCCCGGCCGCTCCGGCAGACATCCATCAACTTTGCCCGCAGTCGCGCATCGATCGGGGCCGCCCCCCCGTCCCTCTGCCCGCCTCCCACCTGAGCGTGCAGCGCAGCCAGGTCGACCAACTCGCTGCAGAGCGCCCGGGCGAACGATCGAATGTCGTCGAGGTTGCTCTGCGCCAGGATCACCCGCCACGCATCGTGACCGGTCCCCTCGCGTCCCAATTCCCCGTCTATCCAAAGGTCCCACGCCTCGGCGAAGTGCTCCTCGAAGCGCGTCCCGTCGTCCTCCTGAAACGCGGGATCGAGACCGGATTCGAGGGGATGCAGCCGAAGGACGTGAGCCGCAAAACTGTGTAAGGTTCCGATCTGCGCCTTCTCGATTTCGCGCAGAGCGGTCCTGGCCCGATCCGCAAGCGCGGCCGCGCTCAGCCCGTAGCGGCGGCACAAGTCCGCCGCCGTTACCGCGCCCTCGTCCGGCCGCGGCGAGCCATGAGCCTCGTCGGCGGATAGCGCGCTCAATCGCTCACGAAGCCGCACTTTCATCTCGGTTGCGGCCTTATTCGTAAACGTGAGGGCCACGAGACGCGTGATCGGAACCGGATCGGGCTCCTTGACGAGCAAATGGACCAGTCGATTGATCAACAAGGTGGTCTTTCCGGTGCCGGCCCCGGCCACCACCACGACGTTGCGATCGAACGTCGTCTCGGCCCACTCCCGTTGCTGTCGGTCCGGAATCACGTCGCCGCTACTCATCGTCCACTCGCTCACGGCGCAGCGCGGACAATGCCACAGCCTCGGGACTGTGTTTGGCGCGCCACCAACTGGGCGTATGGTCGCGGCGGCAGGCGACGCGATAATCGCAGGTCTCGCAGTACGTGTCCGGGAGCATGAGGTATCGGCCAACTCGTATCCCGTCGAGCAACAAGGCCAGCGTACGTCGCAACCGATCTCCGAACGGGCCCGACCAGACGTCAACTCCCAGGGCGCTCCGGCTGATGGACGGAGTCCACTTGGGGGCCAGAAACAAGAATTGCGTCTCGGAAGGCTGCGGGTATCCGGGAAAGTTCAGCCGGAGATACAGCGGCGGCTGCAGTCTGGTGCCGCGCACCGCCGCCTGCGCAAGTCGCCGATCCTCCGTCTTCATGGCGCCGCCGATCTTGAACTTATAATCGACGATCCGGATGCGGCCGCTGTCCCGTTGCCGGTCGATGCGATCCACCCGACCCCGCACCGCGAACGAAGACGCCGGCCCCAAGCCGTCCAGCGGGACCACGCCCTCCGCTTCGCGCTCGAAGCCGACCGGTGCAAAGCCGTCCTCCATATAGTGCGCCCGGTCCGCCTCGACCGCGTCGGCGAGCAGCGAGCGCATTTGTTCCCGAGCCAACTGCCACAGGAGAAAATGCCCCGTGTGATGCAGCGCCTCGCACGCGGTCGCCGCCTCCTCCACTGCGGACTGCACGATGGCGCCGATCCGTTCGAGAGGGACCGAGTGCTCGGGCCATCCGGCCGCAATCAATTCGGCGTAACAGGCTCGCAACGCAGCGTGGCACAACATGCCCAGTACACGCGGGTCGAGTTCCTGCGTCACCGTCAGGGATACGGGCTCCAGGCGAAGGACGTCGGCACAGAAATACTGAAAGGGGCAGCGAGCGTAGCGTTCGAGCGAGGTTGGAGAAAGCCCGACCGATTGAATACGCGTCCAGACGGCGTCGAGGGGACCGGTCATGCCGTCGAAGCCCGACAACAAGGAACGCCCCTCTTCGATCCGCTCCAGCGCGTCTGCCCCACGAACATAGAGGCCGCCGTCCTTCCCGGCGGCCTCCAACAAGGGCACAGGATCCTGTCCGTGGATGGCACGCCACAAGGCCAGCTCGTCGCACGAAAAGAGGCTTTGCGGGGCCGGTCGAGCAGTCATCCGCTCGCTCAGTCGTCGAGGAACGGCCTCCGGCGCCGGCATGGCCATACCGAGCGCTCGGCCGGCGTCGGCAAGATACGGCGAGGGTGCGAGCGGGCGACCCTGCTCGTCCGCCCGTTGGTACGACAGCACCAGGCGATGCGTCGCCGCCCGGCAGAGGAGGGAGAACAGGAGCGCTTCCTCGTCGTAGCCAGACAGTTTCTCGTCGACCTTATATCCGAGCGTGGCCGCCAAGACCCGGCGATGCCGGTCGAGCAAGAACGGATCTTCGCGGATATAGCGCGGGAACACGCGTTCATTGAGGCCAAGGACGAAGATCGCCTTGAACGACCGACCGCGGGCATCCATGGCGTCCAACACCGTCACACCCTGATGCCTCGAGGTCGCGAAGGGAATGGCGGCTCGTTCGATCGCGTGGGTCAGGACGCACGCAAACTCGGCCCAGGTCATGCGCTCGCCCATGCGATCGAGATCGGCGATCGACTCAAACACGGAGTCGAGCCCTTCCCAGACCGGAGCGAGGGACGCAGCCAACTCGCCGCCGCCTTCCCCGGCCGGCGCCCCCCGAACGAGATACGTCATGGCGAGATCGCGCAGCGCCGCGACGAGGGCAGCGGGGGCTCCCTCCGACGGCAGGGCGGCGCAATCGTCGAGTAACCGCGACACGATCTCCCACAGCGCCCGGCTCGCCTCGGACGCGATGGTCGGGGAACCAGACGCGCGCCCCTCCTCGTCCCCGACCGGCCATTCGGCGCGGCCAACACGCTCCAAACGCGCCCATTCGTGTCGCCCGCGCGTAATGGAGAGGAACGGCACGATCACTTTCCACAGATCTGGCCTGAGGGCCGCCGGGGCCCGTCCGGGCCCGGAGGTTCGAAACAGGGGCGACGTGACCAGGTCGAGCACGGACCCGCGATAGCCGTCGTTCCGCGGAAGGTCCGCCAGGTGCAGCACCAGCTTGGCGAGGGGCTCGTGAATCAGCGGCCGGGCGCAGGTCGAAACAAACGGAATCCGGTACCGGTCGAAGACGGACTGCAGATGCGGACGATAGGGTTCCAGCGTTCGCCCCGCGACGGCGATGTCGTCGAAACGATAGCCGTTCGCGTCCACCAGTTCGTGAATGTGCCGGCACGTGGCCGCCAACTCTTCCTCCGCGCCGACGACGGAGCGCACGAACAGGACGGGAGGATCCCCGGCGGGCGGGCGAGATCCTCGGCCGGCCGTATCCAGATGCACGATGGCGCCGGGGGCGGTGGCCAGCGGCAGCATCTGTCGTTCGAAAAATCGGCGGGCGAAGACGTCGGCGGGATGATCCCCCATCGGAAAATACAACGTGGTCGGCGCCTGCTTGGCGACGGCCTCGAAGAGCGACAGCTGGACTTGCGTGAGATCGTAGAATCCATAGTAGATCACCTGTCGCAGGGAGGCGAGAAACGACGAACGATGGGCCACCGTCGCGAGCGATTCGGCGAGATCGTCCGGTGTGCCGATCCGGAGGGTCCGGCAGGCTGCTCTCACGGAGGCGTGAAGGGAAAACAGCGCGCGGAGCCACGGGACGTCGGCATGGTCGAAACACTGCTCCTCGATCGCGCGCAGAGCAAGATCCGAATCGAGCGCGGCGTCATTCAGATCCCGGACGGTGGCCCAGAGGGCCCCCCACGTGCCGGAGGAAGGGGCGAGGTGCTCGAACGGCCCGAAGTTCTGCGCGCCTCGTCGTACGACCTGCCGGACGAGTTGCTCGCAGAACAGCGTATCGACGAGGGCGAGGGGAAAGGAGGCCGGCTCGTGCGGCCGGCTCTCGTCGGCCAGCCGCAGGGCCAGTTGGTGAAACGTCAGCAGGTGGACGTTCAACAGAGAGAGGCCGTGGGTGAGCGTCAGCAACCGGCGCAGATGGTCGAGCAACGACGAGGAGGGAACGAGGATGGCGATCGGACCGATCGGATCGTCGGCCTTGGCCCCACGCAGGTGATCGACGAGAGCGGATTCGAGGTGGGGATGAAACGGACCGGTAACGACGCGGAGCATGGGAGGAAGCGTTACTCGTCAGCGGTCATGCGCACGAATGTCCCGTGACGCACGACGAATGACCGCTTCTACCCGGTTTCCGGGCCCAACAGTTCGCCGTTGCAGTCCACGCAAGCCCAATCGCCGTCGATGAAACTCATGGGATCCCCGCAAATCGGACAATCGGGCGGTGGCCCCTTATCTAGTATGGGCAGGGGCGGCAATTCAAAATCGTCGTCCTCTTGCATGGAACCTCTTAGCCCTGCCGCTGCTGCAGTTTTTGCTGAAGGGCTTTTTCGGCACTTTGGCGGCTCGGCACGCCGACGAAGGTCAAGCGGCCGTCGATGATGGTGGCCGGCACGGCGCGGACGGCGTGCCGGTCGGCCAACTCCTGCCCATCCTTGGTGGTAATGTCGACCTCCCGATAACTGAAGCTGTACTTGACGCGCAGCTCCTTCCAGAGGCTCTTGGCGGACGGACAGGCCCCGCACGATGGGGAAACGAGAAGCGTAATGTTGGGCATGCTGAAACTCCCTGATCGGTAGGGGCATGTTAACACCGGCCTGGAATGGCTCGCAAGGTCGGGAGGAAGCCGGGACGTGGGAGGTCCGGATACCGGCCACCGGCGGGACGCCGATGAAGGCGGCGGCGAACGGCGAGTTACCGATGAGTGCCGAGGAACAACTGCAACCGAGTCTTCTCTTCGGGACGCAATTGCTGAAACTGTATTCCGAATTCGCCGTCGATCGTCCAACGCACGTGGGCCTGGTCGACCTTCAGAATCAATTTGCCCTGGTTCGTCTGAACGAAGAGCGTGAGTACCGCGCCCATCGGCACGTTCGTCAGGCTCGCGACCGCGCACCCGCCTTGGGAAAGGTTGAACATGCTGCCGGCCTTCAAACCCACGCCCCGGCTCCCCGGCGTCGTGAAGAGCACGGGCAGATCGACCCAAAAGCGCGGATGAGCCCGTTGTTCGGCTAGGTCCATCGCAATCCCCCCGCAGGCGGCATCGACGCGCGTATCCATCCACGATGCTATCGGGCAACCGGCGGAGCGGCAATGAAAACCTAGAATCCCGGCATCCGCTTCTAGGAGGCTTCCTAGTACCGGTCCGCCTCCCCTTCGCGCACAGTGGCGCCAAGAATCGGAGCGTCTCCATGCGCGCCACAACCAATATCGGACAAACACGTTGCGAACGCAGGAGGGAGGGGCGCATCATGCACTATCGACTCACAAGAGCATCACTCATGATGACGTGTCTGGGCACACTCCTGATCACGGGATGCCAGGGATGGCAAATCCCCGACTCCCATCAGAAACCCGTCGTGCCTCCGCTCGTCAGCGAAAAACCGTCCTTGAGCCCGCTCGAGCAGCTGACCATCGTTCCGGAGGAATCCCAATTGCCATTCGTGGTGAAGACCGATCTGAGTCCCATCCAACGGACCGTTCGCGCCGCGGTGCCCGAACGGATTCCAGACGGGCGTGTCGAGGCAGGGAAGACAGAAGATCCCGCAATAACATCGTCTTCGGCCTGGACGTTCGTGCGACAGGGCGAGTCCGAGATCAAGATGCAGGACGGCCTGGTGGCCCTCCACGCCACCTATGTGGGAGAACCGAGGTCGGCCGCCGTCCCGGAGGTGTGTCGCGCCAATCCCCTGCCCGTGAGCGTCGATTCGACCGGGGAAATTCGTTTTGAGCAGCGGGGCGAGCGCCTTCTAGCCCTGTACGTGCCCACCAACGTCACGGTGGGCCGGCCGGCGGCCGCATCCCCCGGGACCATGCCCGGTTGCGATATCAACGGACTGAGCCCCCACCAATCTGCTGAGCGGTGGTTCGAACCGGCCGCCGTGAAACAGCGAATCAGCGATTCCGCGGCCGCGGAGAGTATCGCGCTGCCCGTGGGCACCCTGTGGAGCGACTTGAGCAAGCCCGTCACGGTGGCGGCACCGGGGGCGCAGGGGCTGCTGTGTTTGTACGCGCAGCCGACTCAGTTGACGTTCGGGAAGCCTCATGGGACGAGTCAGGAAACCGTGCTGCACGGCGTCGTCACACACACCCCGGCGGCCTCCTTCGAGAAGGAGTGCCGGAGACCTCAGAAGCATCCCGTCGCGGTCGCCTCGAGCAGCGGTCTCCAGCAGTCCCCCCGGGACAGTCCGTACCGCATGCAGGCGTCCCTCGCCGTGCCCTACGCGGTCCTCAATGAGGCCGTGCAGAGAAAGTTGTTTCATCGGACTATCCGCACGGATCGAAGCGAACCGGTTCTGGTCGAAACGGTCACCGCTGCCGAAGCGAACGGGCGGGTGCTGCTGTCGATCGATCTGAGCGGCGGGTTGAAGGGCACCATCTACTATTGGGGCACGCCGCAGTTCCAGAACCACGGTCGTGTCGTGCACATGCCCGATCTCGAAATGGCTCAAGAGTCCAAACGGGCTTTGGACACCTTTCAACTCGAGTATTGGCAGATCATCGATCATCACCTGAAAGACCGGCTTCGCGAGGCGGCCAAGGTGGATGTGGGACCGCGGTTGGACGCGATGAAACGGGCCCTGACCGGAGCTCACAAGGCCGGAAGCATGTCGATCGATCTGCTCGTGGCTCAACACCACCCGCAGCACGCGGGAGCCACGCCGGACGGATTGTTGGCCTTCTACACCTTCGAAGGCACAGCCAGCGCGAGCGGCCGGATGCCCCTGGAGCGAATGACACGGCATTATCCCGTCGCAGACCCCTCGTCCGATGCCGCTCCACCGGCAGGGACCCTGTCGGAGACGAACCGATAAGGCCCAGCGCCCCGGCTCCCAGGCCAAGTCCGCCACGGACGTGGCGGACCGGGCCTGACGCCGGCGTGGACTGCTTCATGATTCCGGAATCGAGCCGGGACGATCGGTCGTGGAACCGGACTTCCTGCCGGCGGGTCTGACGGTCCGCCTGGTGGAGCGATCGACGGTGGGGGCGGCAGCACATCCGCCGCTTCCACAGCCGGCAAGTCCGCTGACCAGGAAACCATGACGGCGGCCAGCGCGCCGACCAAATGGTGAACCTGGGATCATTCGACTCAGGCTGGGATGCCGACAGAACGCAGGATGTCGGGGTATTGGAGCAAACCCTTCTTACGGAGTGCGGGACGCGGATGACGGATGCGGTTGACGGATGGCGAGCGCGTGCTAGGCTTTTCGGATAGAGACGAACGGCTCGATCCGAGAAATCCGTTCGGCGTGACAAGCCGGGAGGGAGCCATGGCAGAAACTGCCGCCTACTGCAGCGAGTGCTACAACACAGTGGCCCGGGTCAGCGATCCTCAAGTGAAGGCTGCCGAAAGCGCGGGGAACGCCCCCATGACCAAACAGGGCACCTGCTGCAAATGCGCGAAGGCCACCATCGTGGTCTATTACGAGGTGTGACCTCCACGATCGGACGGGCTAATCCAACCAGTCCTTTTCCTTCAACTTCCGGGGTAAGTATTTCTTGGTGAGATACTGGAAGTCCTTGTTCGCGAGCGCGTCGAGCTCGTACTTCAGCCCCATCGCCAGCATCCGCTTGATCTCCGCCTGCCAGGCCGGCTTCTGAAACCACCGGTAGTTCATCAGCTCCTTCGCGCGGGCGATGTCCTTCTCGTTGAGCTTGATGCCGACGTTCCGCGGCAGCTCGTACCGCTCGGGGTCCGCGCTCGACAGGCCGATGAACTTGGCCTTCGGAATCGCCATGCGTTGGCTTTCGAACGCCAGGTTGATCGAACCCTGTTTGACCACCGAGTAGATGTAATACCCCCACGGGTCGTTGTCGACGAGCACGTACACCGGCAGCCGATGCTCCTCATGGAGCCGTCGGGCCAGCCGGCGGACCCCGCGCGGCGGCTGGCCGTTGCCCGTGAGCAAAATGCAATTATACCGGCGCCAAAATTTATCCTCGGACAGCCGATTCCACTGCGTGCCCTTCTCGACCAGCAGCAGAAAGTCGGCCGTGCAGCGGCGGATCTCGAGATACTCCGGCTCCACGATCGAGGGCACGGAATACCCGCCCTTCCCGAGGCGCGCGCAGTCCACTCGGTCGCCGTCATCGCCGAACACGACCGGACCGACGATGCTGCCCGCGTTCTCGGCCCGAACGTGGAGTTCTTCCCGCAACGCGGCCAGGGCGACTTCCAGGTCCTCGATCACGGGATCGGATTCGTCCTGCGTGTCGAACGTGTTCTCGTGCGAGTTCTTGATCGTGTGTTTCGTCCGGTAATAAATTTCACGAAGCGAGGTCGTCAAATCCGCCCGCTGCAGCTCGGACAGGGCATCGGCCACCAACATCGTTTGCATGAATTTCTTGGCCATGCCGACGTTGAAGAACGAGCGGGCCTGCTTCTTCGAGCCCATCTCGATCATGCCCTTGCGCGGGTTGAACGACACGTTCGACAACGCGCGGATTGGGATCGCGAACGTCGGATCCTTGAACCGGTCCGCCGCGCCGATCACCATGTCGGCCAGACCGACCAATTTCTTCTCGACGGCGGTGGGTTTCTTCTCTTTGGTCGCCATGGGGTGTTACGTCCTTCCTCGTGAACCGGCCGACTTCGATGCCCTCGCACCTTTTTTCCGGGCGGCCGACCCTGGCGCGGAACCCTCCGCGAAGAGGGCCATCTGATCCGCCTTGCCCTTCCGTGCCTTCCCCGTCCCAGCCACCGGCTGCGTCCCTCCGGAGGCCTTCGTCCTGGCCTTCCCGAGAGTCTTCCTCGAAGACCTGCCGGCGGCCGGCTCCTCCCCGATCAGATCGGAATCGCCGGTTGAAGCGCCTGAGCCGTCGTCCGCCTTGACCTGGGAGGCCAGCGCAATCTCCCCCTCCACGCCGTCCGCCGTCACGATGATGGAATGCGGCAGACCTTCCGGCCCCCCGCCGGTTTTTCCGAGCGCCTCGTCCGTCTTTTCGCCGCCGGTCCGCGAGTTGGCGATCTTTTGGAGCTGCATTTTCAGCTTTTCCTTCGGCACCGTTCCGCCCTTGAGGCGGTTGCAGGCCTCGACCACTTCCTCGATATAGAGTTCGAAAATATTCCGTCGGCGGAACTCGCTCGCCGCGCGCTCCCGTCTCCGCACGAAGAGCCCCAGGCGGCGCCCGCATTCACGAAGCGCGAGCGTGATCTCCTTCTGAATCTCGTCGTAGTCGGCGATCGCCTCCTTGGATTCGCTCGTGAACGGCACCCAGACCGAGGCCATGTGGACGAAGATCACCATGGGACCCGCCGGGAGCGCACCGCGTGACTGGGTCACGCCGTAATTCTTCCACGTCGTGCTGAGCACCGCCTTGAAGGTGGCGCAGGCCGACTGCTGATACAGCAGAGGCACCCGGTTCGCGTAGCGGATCACCCGAGCCAGTTCGGAGTCGCCCTCGTCCTCCTCCCCTTCCGCCTTGGGCACCGCCGGCTGCTGCGGCTTGCTCTGGTCCTCCGGCCGATTGCCGTATGCCAACCCCGCCTCGATGATGAAGGGGTTGCCCCGATAAACGGCCGGCGGCCTCGTGACCGCGGTATAGAACTCGCCTTTGATCTGCTTGTAGAGCCCCGCCAGAATCGCCTTCTCTCCGATCGGCGAAATGCAGTTGGTCGGCGGGGCCATGATCTTTGTGATTTGGATCGCCTTGTAGAGCGCTTCGGCCACCGGCCCTTTCAGGTCGCGGGGCTTGGCGTTGGGGGAGACCTTGGCCGTCTTGCAGATCTCGTCGGCCAATTGCGGCGATACCCGGCAGAAGTCGCTTGAGAGAAATCCCGAGAGCGAATGGCTCTTGGTGTCCTGGAGCATCTTCAGGAACATGCCGAATTCGATCCCGTAGGGGTGCGGCTTGATCTCCCGCGGGGACGGCGGCAGCTCGTGGTACGTCCGCGGATACTCCTTTGTCTCGCCCTCGGGCGTGTGATAGAGCAGCCGCACGTGAGGGTTGGCGATGGAGGTTTGCTCCAGCCACTCGTCGACCGAGGTTCGGCCCTTCTGGTACTTCCCCTCGACCTCCAGCGTCACCTGCGTTCCCTGCGGCCGGTCCCACTCGATCTGCTTGTTCTCATGCACGAGCGGCTCGTTTTTCTTCGTGTCGATCTGCACTTCGAAGAAATGGGCGGCGGCCTTGGGACCCGTTCGGGAAATGATCGTGACCGGTTTGCCAGTAGTCAACTGCCCGTACATGCCGGCCGCCGAGATGCCGATCCCCTGCTGCCCTCGGCTCATGCGCATCCGATGAAACTTGGAGCCGTACAGCAGCTTGGCGAAAATCCGCGGGATATGCTGCCGGACGATGCCGGGGCCGTTGTCCGTCACGGTGATGCGAAACCGCGTGGCCTGACCGGGCGTTACCGATTCCCCATTCGACACCACCTCGAGTTTCACGATGACTTCCGGCAGGATGCCCGCCTCTTCGCAGGCGTCCAGCGCGTTATCGACGGCTTCCTTCACGCAGGTCAGCAACGCCTTGCGCGGATTGTCGAAACCGAGCAGGTGCCGATTCTTCGTGAAGAACTCCGACACGGAAATCTCCCGCTGCCGCGCGCCCATTTCAACGGCGGTCACCCCGGTCGCCGCTTTCGCGGTGGTGTTCTTCGGGGAGGCACCGGAGGAGCCGGTCGGAGCAGGCGAGAGGACGGGTGCGGAGCCGGTGGGTGACTTCGTCGTTGATGCGGACGCGTTCTTCGTGGCCATTCAACCTCTCATCGTGGGCCACACAGAGCACTGCCGGTCGGACGTGACTGCAGGCTTTGTGGGGAGTTCGTAACGGCGTTGGGGATAAACAGGGATTTCGATCGCCGACCGCATTCTACACAAACTGCGCGGCTTGGCAACAGTCCCACTCCCCGTCGAGACCCGCACGCGGCGGGGTCATCGACCCGGCGCCGGCCCAGACCCGCGTGTAGCGAGAGAGGTCGTGCCTTCAATCGACCGGGATGCGCACCCATCCACCGGTCGGGCATCGACACCGCGTCGCACCCGCCCGAGGTATGTCATGTGGGGGCTCAATCGAAGACGCGCGCGAAGACGGGGCTTTTTTGGTGGGAGGAGCACGCACCTAACCGAGGACAGTTAGGTACGGCGGTGGTCTCGGGAGGACTTCAGGCTTCCCAGTACAAGCTGGGCTTGCACACCATCCTCAGCGCTCGACCTCCATATGAACCTTATTCCCTCGGGGCGTTAACTCCTCCCACGGGAGTACGATAGGCCTGGTCCGGGAGGGGAGTCAAGCAATCTAATTTCTGCTCACGACACCGCGCCTCCCACCGCGCAAGAGACGGTTGCAACGGCTGGCGCCGATATGTGAGGCTTTGCCGGCGGAGCCGCCGACCGATGCCTGACAAACGCCAGCCTCCTCGCCGCCCTCTCCGATCGCGCATCGCGCGAGGACCACGCGAGCCACGCGCTCTCGGCCCCGCGTCCAAACCGAACGACCCCGCCCACCCACGCATCAAACGCGTCACGTTGGACCGCCTGCTTTCGAAGCTGGGAATCGCAAGTCGGAACAAGGCTCAAGAGTGGATCAGAGCGGGGCGCCTCGCCGTCAATCGTCGCGTCGTGCGCAATCCGGACACCTGGATCGTGTGGCCGGACGAGACGGTCACCCTCGACGATCGGCCGCTGAGGGCACCAAGCAAACGGATTGTCCTGTTCCACAAACCCAAAGGCATCGTCACCACTCGTTGCGATGAGCAGGGCCGAAAGACGATCTTCGACCTGCTCCCCGAGGAGCTGACATCCCTGCAGGCGGTCGGACGGCTCGATCAGGCCACGAGCGGGCTGCTGCTGCTCACCAATGACACAACCTTCTCCAACCGGCTGACCGATCCGTCGAATCACGTTCCACGCGTGTACCTGGTCACGGTCCGCGGCAAGGTGTCGGACGAGGCGCTAGGGCGCGCCACGGCCGGCGTGACGGACTCCGGCGAGCGGCTGCAGTGCATCGCAGTCACCCTCCAGAAACGCTCGTGGCGGGAATCGCATCTCGAAGTCACGCTGACGGAAGGGAAGAACCGGGAGATCCGGCGGCTCTTCAAGGCGCTCGGACACGAGGTAACCAGGCTGCGACGCATTCGGTTCGGGCCGTTCGCCATCGGAGACCTTCCGCCGGGGGCCTGGCGAGACATTTCGGTCGATGACGCGTGCCGGCGCATCGAGGACTGCCGGCGACCGGTCGTCTCCCACGATGCGTAACGGCGGAAACTCCCTTCCAGTGAAGCTCCGGCCAAGCGATTGGAAAAGGCGAAGGAGGTGAGGCTAGAACGGGATGCGAACGCCCATTTGGAACTCGTTCGGGAGCACGTTGGGTCCGAGCAGACTCCGCAGATTGAGATCCGGCTGTTGCCCCAAGCCCGGATTCAGGGAACGATCCAATTCCGAGCCGTAGCCGTTCCCGAAGCCCGCGCCCAGGTAAGGCACCACCGTGGTCTTCCCGACTGAGTACTGTCCGCTGATCGAAGGGATTTCGCGAAAACTGGACCAGGCTGCCGAGGGGGGCGCCGGCGTTGGAGGAGTCACAGTCGGCAGGTCGCCGAGCGGGCGAATCTGCTGCGCGGGCTTGGTCGTTAGGGATGACGATGAGTTCCGAAAGGTCAACTCCTCTTCAGCCGCGTCTGCGGTCGGACCCCATGGGGAACCGGCCAGGCACAAAGCGCAGACGACGAGAGCGGTGCGTTTCATCGCAATCAATGGTGCAATGTAGCTTCACCCTACAAAATGCCGCGCCCCAGTGCAAGACCCGTCCCGCCTCCGGACGGTTCCCTTGGGCCGTACGCGGTGTCGAGGCGTATTCACACACAAGAGATCGGGCGACACTCCGGCTTCAATTCACGACTTCTCCCGAATCCGGCTCGCGAGTTTTCAGGAATCACGACGGCTCACGTTCCTTCCGATCTCCATGCAATGCCTAACATATTGAAACACCGACACGCGCCTCGCGACAGTACGATGGCACGCCTCTTGGAATATACGCCTGCAACGACGGCGCGCATGTGGCGCGCCGCATCACACCAGGAGGCGAACTATGACGACCCAAAGCACCACTCTGTTCAACGGACTCGACACGCAACGGATGTTCGACACCATCGAGGCCATCACGCAACAGCCGGCGCTGGCCCGGTTCCAGTTCCGGGCCCGTAATCAATGGATCGACGGCGGAGTGAACCGATCGCAGATCAAGGATTTCTATGGGGCCGGGCGGGAGGACGATTCCCGGACGGAGCCGTTCGAATTCACGAACGGCGAGCCGCCGATGCTGTTGGGCGACAACGAGGGCGCCAACCCCGTGGAATTTCTCTTGCACGCCCTGGCCGGGTGCGTGACGACCACGTTCATCCTGCACGCGACCGCGCGCGGCATCCGCATCGAGGAACTCTCGACCGAATTGGACGGCGACATCGACGTGCAGGGACTCATCGGCTTGAACGACACCGTCACACCGGGCTACCAGGAGATCCGCATCAAGATGCACGTGAGGGCCGATTGCCCGGACGAACAACTCGAGGACCTGTTGCAGTACGCGCAAGCGCACTCGCCGGTATGCAACACCGTCTGCCGGCCCGTGCCGGTCAAGGTGGAGCGAGTCACCCGGTGACCGTGGAGGGGGGAGCGGGTTGCGTTTCAAGGACCCGCCCGCCCATGCCCTGCCGGGGTACCGTCGATCACCGGTCCGGCCGGGGCCGCGCAGTCACCGGCGAAAAGGGCGGTGAAGCAGGACCAGGATCATGACGGAATCGGATGGACCACCGAGGCCGGTCGAATGGCGCAACGGGGACTGAGACGAAACGATTGGAGTCGAGGGACAGATTGCTACGGCGCCGCGGGCCGTTCGAAAGCCTTCACGACGAGGGCCTTCGCCCTCAGCCGTTCCAGGAGACCGGCATACGACACCTCGCGGATCAGGCTCGTGAACTGCGCACGGTAGTTCCCGACAATACTCGCCCCGTCGATCACCACATCATACACACGCCAGTTGCCGAAACGGTCCGCCAGCCGGAAGTCGAGACGCGTATCCGTCTTGCGGCCGGACAGGATCGTTCGCACCTCGGCCATGTTCTCCGCCCGCTCCTCGGAGAGATAGGCGATCTGCTCGTCCGTGTACGCGTTGATCTTGCCGGCAAACGTGTCCCGCGACAATTCCACGAAGAGATCCACGAATTCCTGCCGCTCGGGCAGACTCAGCTCATACCATCGCAAGCCCAGTGAGCGTTTGGACATCTCCTCGTAGCTGACCCGGTGACGGACAACCTGTTCGATCTCCTGCCGCCGCTCCGCCGCGCGGCTGGGCTGACGTAATTCCTCGTTGCCGAGGATGTGCATCACCTCGGCGATGGTCCGCTTCACCGCCTCGGTCGGAGTTTCCGCGGCGGCTGCCACGCCGGCGCCGGCGGACATCACCACCGCCATGAGCCCCATGACGGCCACCCGGATGAGAGCACACGGCGAGCTCACACGATGGCCTTGCCCACAGTGCGCCTGAGGTAAATTCCTGTTGCGCATACATCCTCCTCGTTGGTCGCGGCGACGCCCGGCCGGCGCAGCCTCCAACCTCGGGCCGCGCGAGAGGCTCCGGCCGGACGCGCGGAGCCTCGCGCATGGTCCGACTACCGCATGGGTGCGGCCGTCAATTGGCGTTCGGCGTTGAGCCAGTCTTCCAGGGCCCGGCCATCCTGCCGTCCCCGCTGCTCGTACAACTGGTAAGCCCGTTCAGCGATCCGGCCATGGTCGACGGCGGGTTGAACGGTGCCAGCAACAGCCGACCCCCCGCTGCCGGAACGTGGTTGGGGCCTCGCGGCCGAGCGTTGCGATGTGGTACGACTGACATTACCTTCCATCATGGTGTCATCCTCCTCGTTCAGGTTTACTGCATGGTGTGGGACCGCCCGCCACGGTCTTCATCCGGCCGTCCCACTCGAAAAGTTCACCCGGTTCCCCATCCTCGCGCGTCACTGATTCGACGACGGAAGGTCTCGCACCGCGATCCATCAGGGTCGGATGCGCGCCCGCGCGGCGAGCGGATCGATCATGACGCCGGTTTCGCGCCACGCTTCCAGATCAGGTGCACCATGACCAAGATCATACCGATCAAGAACAGGGTGCCGGACACTCGGCTCTCGATCGGTGATGTCCCGCTGAGACGCCAGGCGCCGACAATCGCCCCTGAGGCCATGAATGCCAACGCAATGTAGAGCATGAGTCGCTCCCTTCCGGAATGAGCGCGTAAGGCGAACCGTCCCCTTCGCCCGGGTCGAAGTCGTGGCCGCCTCCATCGTGACCGGACTCGACATCGGACAGGCCGGGCATCAAGGCGACACGAGTGCAGTAGCGGCGGAGCCTGGTATATCGATCACGCGCGGGAAGGCACGGGGAGCGCGGGAAATGAAACAGCCGGCGAAGCCTTACACGGTGTCCCTGCACCCTACGCGCCTCGCCATGTGGGGTCAAGCGTTATAATAAGGGCCCGGACTTCCGTCGACCGTAGCATTGGAGACAGACACAGCCGTCTGAATGCCTCTCACTGCGCGCGCGCCGCCCGTCCTTCCGGCGATCGGGCGGAATCGGAGCCTCATGCCGTCCCGCACGTTATAATCATTGACTCTCCGCTCAATTGCGCTTAGGGTCATTCTTATGACGTACTGAGCCACGCCGACTTTCCTAATCCTTCGCGCGTCCGGTTCCTCCCTGCGCGACCGATTCCCAGGTCTCCGCCGCTTTTACGCCAAAGTGCCCGTTTGGATGTTGGGCCCTGCTCCGGTCACCGGCCACGAGCGCCGTGAACCGGCGGTGCACGCCTCACGCAAGACGAATCAATCCGGTCGCAGACTTTCGTGGCCGCGCACACATATAAAAAGGAGATCCGATGATCACGATCACACCGCTCGCTGAAACGAAGATACGGGAGCTCATGCAGGAGGAAACCGACACGGTCGGCTTACGTGTGTACGTCAAAGGCGGCGGCTGCCACGGCTACCAGTACGGGATGGCCTTCGAATCGACGATCGGCGAGGACGACACGATCGCCGACACCAACGGAGTCAAGATCATCATGGATTCGCAAAGCGCTCCTCTCCTCGCCGGCTGTGAAGTCGACTATGCGGATACGATGCAGGGGTCCGGTTTTGCAATCAAGAACCCGCAGGCGAAAACGACCTGCGGGTGCGGCAGTTCATTCAGCGCCTGACGACACCAGGGGTCGTCCGCCACGCGGCGCGGCCCGGGCAGCCTCATACCGCAGCGCAGAGAAAAGGAGCGTCCATGGAACCCACGATCCTCGGAACGAAAAATAAAAAAGGGCAAGTGTTCACGGATCCACGCGTGATGATGCAAGACGCGCCCCGCGCCCCGTCGTTCTTTACGGGCAGCGAGGTCATCAAGGAAGCCATCAGGCGGGCGAGCATCGATGTCATGATCGCCTACCCCATCACGCCGCAAAGCGAGGCGGCCGCCCTGATCGGCGAGTTGTTCGCCGAGGGCTACATCGGCGACTACTTCCGCGGGGAAAGCGAATTCGCCGTCATGTCCCAATGCGCCGGTGCCGCATTCGGAGGAGCCCGTGTCTTCACGACCACCGCCGGGCCGGGCACCATGCGGGCCATGGAAAACTTCCCGATGTGGGCCGGAGCCCGGCTTCCGATCCAATGCATCGTGACCTGTCGCGGGATCAATTCTCCCCTGTCGATTCAGCCGGACACGATCGAGATCTCCTACCTCATGCAGACCGGCATGCTGGTCTGGCATGCGGAGACCGCCCAGGATTTCTATGACTGGATTCTCAAGGGCTACATGGTCTCGGAGGAGCCGGACGTGCATCTTCCGTTGGCCCTCTGCTGCGACGGCTTTTTCGTGACCCATACGAAGGACGTCGTGGACCTGACGCCGGAGGACATGTGCCTGCCTCCCTACGACCCCTACCGGTCTCCGGTTCCCTGCATGGACATGGAATGTCCGCCGGTCCGGATGATGCGCGATCCGTTCATCATGAAAAGCAACTACATCAGCTACGCCACTCACGCGAGCTGGCAACAGGAGGTCTGGGCCGCCGCGGAACGCTCGCGCAAGCACACGATCGCCTGGCTGGACGGCCTGATCGAGACGGAAAACGGCGGGGCTGACGTGCTCATCGTCACCTCCGGGACGGCCGTCTCCCAAGGGCGGGAAGCGATGCGCCTGCTGGCCGATGAGGGGATCGAGGTCGGGCTGGTGAAGATCAAGACTCTCCGGCCATGGCCGGAGCAGGAACTGCTCGAAGCGACCAAACATGCCTCGCACATCATCGTGCCGGAGTTCAATGTCATCGGGTGGATGGCGCGGGAAATCAAGGCGACGATTCCGCGCAGCGAACGCGTCGTCGCCGGGCCGCGCGTCTGCGGAGGCATGACCATGCCACCGGAGATCATCGTCGAGGAGATCAAGAAAGCGATCGGCGTGAGATCCGCCGTATTGGCCGGTCGCGGAAGCTGAGCTTGGAGCGTACCCATCACCGCCCCCACGGCGGACCACAGCGAGAGCGAGGTGTCGGATGAGTCTGGATTATGTGAAGTTCACACCGGGTTTTGACGCGTTCATGCCCAAAGAATATCGGGACATGGTGGAACACGGCCCCTTCGGAAAGAAAACGACCGTGTCGCAGATGGGCAGCTTCAAGGAAATCCTCGAAGAGCATCCCATGTGCGCCGGGTGCGCCATGACCCTGTTCATCCGGTTGGCGATCATCGCCTTCCCGAACCCCGAGGATACGATCACGGTCGGGACGGCGGGCTGCGGCCGGTTGGCCATCTCCCAGGCGGCCATCCCGTTCGTCTACGGCAACTACGGCGATCAGAACGGCGTCGCTAGCGGTTTGTCGCGCGGGCTGCGGATTCGATTCGGCGACAAGCCCAAGGACGTCGTCGTCATGGCCGGCGACGGCGGCACCGCCGATATCGGATTCCAGCAGGTCCTCCATTCGTGGTTCCGCAAGGAGCGGTTCACCACCATCATGTTGGACAATGAAGTCTACGGCAACACCGGAGGGCAGGAGAGCGGCATGACGACCAAGGGCGCCGTCCTCAAGATGGCCCCGCTCGGGAAGAAGTTCGAGAAGATGGACATGGTCGGCATGGCCAGGCTGGCCGGCTGCGCCTATATCGCCACGGTCGTCCCCAACAATCCCCGGCGGGTGGAGAGCGTCATCCGGAAAGCGGTGCTCATCGCCCGGGAGGTCGGGCCCACCTATATCCAGGCCTACACCTCCTGCAACATCGAGTATGCGATCCCCACCGACAAGGTCATGGAAGACGCCAAGACCGTCGAGGACGATCGCTACAAATTCACCGAATACGTCAGCGAAGAAGCCAGGGAGTATCTCACCGAGCGGTACGGCTACCGTGAATACCTGCCCAAGCCCGCGCCGGTAATCTCGCAGGCGTAATCGGCAGGGGATCGTCGGAATGCGGAGGCGAATCGGGAGAAGACGCAGGCGAATCGTCTGTCTCGTCCGACCGCGAGGCCCCGCCCCGCCCGGTCGCGACAGACGGGGCGCGCCATGGCGGATAGCCCACCGTCGCACGCACACGCGGCGTTCGACCGCACGTTGGGCAGCGGTCTGCTGGTGGGTCAGGGGATGGGGATAGCAGGCGCGAGCCGGCCGTGGGAAAGACCCACGATAGCTCGCGCGCCCGGCCAACTCGGAGCCGGATCTCCTTTGCGGTCCAGATCGGTAACCGCGCCGTCGTCGCCCTTTCGGGCTGTGCCGACGCCTCACGAAGAGGTGCACTCATGCAGACACTCGACATCGAACGACCCGGCATGCCCGACCTGCAATTCACGCTGCTGGTCACCGCCCTCTGCACATCCCGTCTGGCCTCCCTCAACATCCCGGATCCGGTCCGCACGATGGTGTTCGACCGCTGTTGGGTCCTGCTGCACGACAGCCCGCCGCCCCGGAGGCCGCAAGAGCGGGTGTTGGATTTGCGCCCCTGGACCCAGGTGACGCTCGATGCGTTGGTCGAAACCATCCGGGTGGTCCTCACAGAGGCAGGGATTCGCACGGTGACCTGGGAGCAACACCCCAGCACCGCGACGCAGCCCAGCACCCCCGCGGCAATGCCGCTCATCGAGCGATTCGGACAGCTCTACCCGCAACCCTTCGTCCCGGGCGGACCGGATCGCGATGACGCGATACCGGAGACACAGCAGTCATGGGTGTCACCCGCATCGGACCTCCAGCGGTTGGTGAAGGAAATGGCGGCAATCATGGAGGCATTTTCCACGGCGCTGGACCATGGCGCCGGCGACCTCGCCATAGGCGGCGCGGAGACGGCGGTGGTGGAGCGGATACGGAACGGCGCGGAGGTCATGCGGCGCAGCGCAAGTCTGTACGTGCGCTGGGCACGGCATTATGCGGCCCTCGTGGAAGGCCGGCTGGACACGGACGACGACACCGACGCGCTCAGCGAGGGCGTCTAGCAGATTCCGGACGACCGTTCCCTCGACGCGCGGCGCGATCACTCGTCGAGGCTCGGGCGGAGCAGAAACGGGCCGTACCCCAGGACGAACAACAGGTAGGCCCCGCTCCAGCCGAATGCGGCAAACCCGAGCACGACATGCGTCAGCGTCGTCGGCACGGCCGCACTCGGGACGAACACTCGGAACAGCGCTCCCATCGACACGAGGACGTAGATCGAGACCGTGAGCGGACCGGCTTGCTTCGAACGTCCCGTATGGCCCAGGCTCGCGCGGGTCATCACGGCCAGCGTCATCGTGCCCACCGCCCCGGTGGTGAGCGCGTGCACGGCCTCCGCCGGGGCCAGCCCGACCCCGAGCAGCGCCCCGCCGAGCGCCAAGCACGAGAGCGCCAACCAGCCATAGCCTGCATGTAGCACCAAGACCAAGGGTTCACGCCACACCCGCCATCCCTGCCACCGCCCCAGACGGATCAGGTTGGCCGCCCCGGCGGTCGCCAAGGCCCACCCGGCCGTCCGGCCCTCCGGCTCAGCGATCCAGATCGCAGCCGCCAGCACGACCAGCCCGATCGCCAGACCGTCGACCCGGGAAAAGCCCGGTGGAAGGGCGCGCACGCGGGCCTGCAGCAAATATTCGCGAGTGAAATTGGGTGTGAGTCGTCCGCCGATGACGGTCAGCAACAACATGATCAGCGAGAGCACCATCCGCTCAGCAAGGTCCGTCGCCCGGGCGCCGAGCGCGAGCGCGTGATAGAGCACATTCGTTGCGGCATAGAGCGAAATCAGCATCGCGATCGGCGCCTGGCCCAAGCTTCCGCCGACGACCAGCTCGCGCCAGAGGTACGCGGCCAAGACCACCAGGTAGGTCCCGTCCACGAGTGCGACCACGAGGGGCGTGGGCCAAGCCAGGGCAACGAGCAGGCGGCCGGCAAGCCACAAGAGCAAGAAGGACAGCAGCGGCAGGCCCCTGAGGGGAGGACGGCCCGTCCAGTTCGGTACCGCCGTCAGTAAAAAGCCGGTGATTACGGCGGGAAGAAACCCGAAGAGCATTTCGTGAACGTGCCAGTCGCGCGGTGGAAAGAGGAAGCCGGGACTGCTTGCGTCCGCGTACAGCGTCACCCACAAGGGCACGGCCAGAGAGGCGAACAGCGCGGCGCACAGGAAGAACGGCCGGAAGCCATAGGAGAGGAAGGCCGGGCCCTCGAATGGCGGAAAGGTCGGTTCGTCGTCCTCTTCCGGTGCAGGACGGCCCGGCTGGACGACACGGATTTCCATCGGCTTCAAGCTCATGGAAAGGGGCAGAGCGTTCCCGGTCCTTGCCGGCCGTCGGCGAAAACGCTCGTCCCTCGCCCCCCTCGGTCTCAACACCATCAGGACCGAGGGGGAATCTTCGCGTCGGCTCAGTACCCTCGGCCGCTGCCGCCTCGTCCCATGCGATCGAGCGGCAACGCCTCATACCGCTCCTTCAAATCGGGATGGTCGTTGAGGAAGCGACTCACAGCCGTCTCATCCCCAAAGACGTCCTTGCTACGCCCTCGGTACTCCTCGACCGTGAGGCCGTGCTTGGACAAGAGTGCGCTGAGTTTCGCGTTGATATCCGTGCGCATCTCCTGCATCCGCTCGGGCGAGGGCCGTTGTCCCTCCCCGAACCGCTCCCCGTCCTTGAAATAGTTCGACATCATCTCGCCGATCTCGATCCGAGCCTTCACGAATTTTTCGACCTCGGCCGGCTCCGTCGCCCAACCGGCCCCAGACCAGAGCAACATTCCTACCGTCATTCCACCAACGTATCGCGTCAAATGCATAGTCATCGCGTCCTTTCGAAAAAGTCAGAATAAGCGGGCACCGTGTAATTGCCACCGTCCAAAGGCATCATACCATCCGAACCACTAGGGCAGAAAATGCAGATATTGCCTTCTCGCGCTTCACACTCCCCAGGTTCTGTGGATAACTCTGTGAGTGAAGCGACCTCGAGGGCACAAATGACCCATATCGAAGCCTTAATGAGCGCTTTGCCTAAAATTTAGGCATTGTGGCTCATGCACGGCAGGCCCAATATTTTGTGTCTTGACGAATCTGATTTTTCTTTTGCCACAAGACATGGGGTTCTGGACAGACAGATCTAGGGTTTCCCGGTCAACTTGTAAAGGGGCTCTAGGGAATTACCGAGGTCTCGCGCCAGTTATACACAGCGACTTGATCCGCCTGTGGACACCGGCCAGAGACCAGGCAGGAAATTCGCGGCCGGCGGGCCTTCTCCCCGCGCGCCTGCCGGATATCCGCGCACACTCCTGCCCGGGAGTCCGCCTCCTCATCGCCGGCTCGCCGGTTACTTCTTCCGGTAGACGTTCAGCCCGACTTTTTCGGTGCGATCGGGGATGGTCACGTTGCCCTCCGTGGAGGCGATGATGATGGTCTTTCCGGAGGCCGAAGGTCCAAACTCTTTGGACAGATCGACCTTGATCGTCAGCGTCGTGCCCTCGACCGACATCTCTACGTTCTTCATGCGCGTCGCCTTTCCCCCCTGGGATGGATCGGGTCGTGGAACCGTATTCAGAATTCAGGCTGTACCGCGAGCGACAGGAGATGTCAATTACCGGCGATGCTGCTCTATGGGATCGACAGTGCCGACACGGGCCTCATGGCATCTTCGTAAAACAAGCGGCTTGACCGACCCTCAGGCAACGGACAGGTCCGTCAGCACGCCCTTGGCCGCCTTCCGACCGGAGAGCACGGCTCCGCCCAACGTGCCGCTCTCACGATCGTCGCCCCAGAGGTAGAGGCCGGGAAGTGAGACGCGGGAGTCGCCCTCGGTCCGGCGAAGGCCAGCAGTTCGACCGGAGGGAGGCGCCATGGATACGGGGTAGCCCGTAAGCAACACCTGAAACCCGCGGTCGGGCTGAACTCCCTCCACACGATCCGTTCGGACTCGACCGCCCACGTCATCGGCACATTCCAGCACCGTGCATGCGACGCGGCCTTGGTCAGCCGGCGGGCGCAGGCGAGCCTCGCCGACCGACGCCGACGATGAAGACGCGAGGAATTGATTCATCACGAGCGTTCTAGTGGAGGCGGAACGCGAAAGGAAACGAGTCGAGCGCAGCCCATGGAGCGGATCGTGTGCAGGCTCAGCTTGAACGCGGCATCGGGAGGCCAGGAAGGGATGCGACACTCAAGACCGCTCGCTCGAGGAACAGCCCCCCATTCGGCGCTCCCGTCGGAGCAGTTTCGAGCATCCGGGCCCCCTCGGCTCGGTCCATGCATGAGACAAAGCTTTTACTCGTTACGCGATCTCTGCTATACAAGACATAGTGATCACACTCTGACATCGAAAGGGGGTGGAGTTCTCATGGCAAAGAAGAAAGCAGCCGCAAAGAAGCCTGCGAAGAAGACGGGCGCCAAGAAGAAAAAGTAGGCGCACCTCGAGGAGGCGGCGGCCACGTCGCCTCCTCACTTCCCTTCAGGTCCCCCCCATCCCCGAGTCACGGATTTGATTAGACCTCGACCCGCGTCTCGAACCCGGCTGACCCTCGCACCTTCACCCCGAATCACTCTCAGCAGGCTCGACCACCAAGCTGGATGAGATCGTCACAACGCGCAGGTAGGCAGAAAAAAAGAAACGGGGAGGTGATGGCCACATCACC
The DNA here is from genome assembly GCA_039794185.1 of Candidatus Inralta sp. Lineage (GTDB taxonomy): Bacteria > Nitrospirota > Nitrospiria > Nitrospirales > Nitrospiraceae > BQWY01. The sequence continues at coordinate 70,471 of JBDIVW010000027.1, forward strand.
TCCCCGTCTTCTTCCGCCTCGGGGAGGTCCCGTTGGCCAGAAGAAAGCAGCGGCCCGATCTTACCATGAACTTTCCGAGGAAAGCAGGCATGAATATATCTGAAATATATTATTTATAATCAATGACTTATGAGACATATTCCACTGTATCTCACCTCGGTACCGGCCTATTGGGCCTCACAGCCGGCTGCCCCGTCCGGCGCATCCGGCCAAGCGCACTCCCTTCGACCGGAGCGGCTGGCGGGTCATTCCTGCCCGATCTCATAGACTAACGTCACTGTCGCCTCGACGTTCATCTCTCCGGCAACGACCGGCGGGTCCCCGCCCCCGGCTTCCATGGCCATGATCGACCGCGAGACCTTCGGGGACGGATGACTCACGTGACTCGCCTCGTTGACGCTGATCAACCGGACCAACTTTACCTTCAGCGCCTCCCCGAGAGTGGCCGCTTTCTCGTGCGCCTTGGCCGCCGCCTGCTTCAACGCTTGGAGCTTCGCTCGCTGTTCGTCGCGGAGTGCCCACTGCAGTCCCTGGAAACGATTCGCCCCCGCCACCAACGCCTTCCCGATCACCGCTCCCACCTGCTCGAGATTCCGCACTTCCACCCTGACGCTGTTGCTCACCGTGTACCCGATGATTTCAGGGGGGACGGGCGGCGCATCGGAGGGGCGGTGGGGCGGAGGCTTGTATTGCGGCGACACGGTAAAGGAGGCCGTCTGGATCCGCTCCTTCTCGATCTGCAAGGCCCGGAGCTGCTCCAGGACTTTGCTCATCGTCATCGCCGCCTGGTTCAGCGGCTGGGCTTCCTGCAACTCCTTGCCCGCGGTCTCCATTCCGAGCGTCACGAAAACCGTATCAGGCGCGAGCGCGGGGTGGCCCGTCCCCGTCACGGTCAACGTCGACCGTTCCGCGCTCGTCTCGTCGTGGGCGCGAAGACCACCTGGAACCACGAGGAACCCCACCGCCAGTGCCATCACCATGACCATCATGCGCAATCCTCCGGGGCTCAAACGGGTGAGGCAGGATACCTCGACCTTGGTCTTTTGGAAAGCGGTCGTGCGCCCGAGGGACACGGCGGAGCCGCCGCACGCAGGAAGGCCTTGGCGGAAGCTCCGGAGCGATAGAGAAGTCTTCGAGTTTGCAGTAGACTGGCCCGCAGCCGTTCGCTCATCGAACCTGGTCACGCAAGGGGAGAGCCATGCTGGAACTCAGACCCACCTGCGAGCACTGCAACCGGGCGCTGCCGCCCCATGCGGTAGAGGCCCGCATCTGCTCCTACGAATGCACGTTCTGCGCTGCCTGCGTCGAGCAGGTACTGAAGAACGTTTGTCCGAACTGCGGCGGCGGATTCGCTCCCAGACCGGTCCGACCGTCGAGGAACTGGAAGGGAGACAATTTCCTGGGCAAGGACCCTGCGAGCACGACGGTCAAGCACCGGCCCGTCGAAATCGCCGCTCACAAGGTGTTCGCGGCCGCACTCGAAACCGTCCCACCGGAACAGCGATAGTCCCGGCGCCGGTGGGACGTCTTCTCGAATCGGCTCGAACGAATGCAGTCCGGCGAGACGGTCGTGTTCGTCCTCCTTTCCGCATCGGGACCGGTTACGCCTGGACGCCGATCACTTCCAGGTATTCCGCGAGAACCGTCGTGCAGCCGGCCCCCGCCCGATTGTGCGTCGACCAGAGGGTCTCGAGTTCCCGGCGAAGATACAAGGAACCGGCGTCGTTAAGAGACGCAAACGCCTTGTTCATGGGCCCGTAATACAGGCGGAAGAACTCCACCACCTCCGACGGCGGAAAGGGGTAACTCAACGTATAGTGATACCGGACGAGGCTGAGATCCGACAATCCCGTGCCGAGCCGTTCCCGGACCGTCGCTTCGTCCCCCCACAGGACGGGTGACGGCATCCCGGACGGCGCAATAAATTTCGAGACGGCCTTGAACATCTGCCCGACGAAACCCTGCGGAGTCCAATTGGCCATGGCGATGGTGCCCCTAGGCGTGCATACCCGCAGCAACTCCTTCGCGACCAAGTCCGGGCGCGGCGCGAACATCGCACCGATCAGGCTCGCCACCATCTCGAAGCTCGCATCCTCGAAGGGCAGCGCCTCGGCGTCGGCCTCCTCGAAAGACGCGGGCACCCCCTCCGCGCGCGCCCGTGCCCAGGCGCGTTCCACTAAGTTGCTCGCGATGTCCACACCGGTCACGTGCAGCCCGTCCCGCGCGGCCATCAACGCCAACTGACCGGAGCCGCACCCGACGTCCAAGAATCGGCTTCCCAGCGCGATGTCGAGGCGCTCATAGAATTCCCGCGGCCTGGTTCCAAGTACCGCGAGAATCGATCGTAGTCGCCGGCCATCCAGATCTGCTTGAGCCGCGTCTTCAGTTGCTCCACGTCGGATGAAAAGGTGGTGGGAGACATGTCCGTCCTCCTTGGTGTGTGGTGTGAGAATGACGTGCCGGGCGCCTCGCCCGCGGTCACGACAGGCGCACGATAGCGCGAAGGTGGAGCCCTGTCTTATCCGGGAGTCTGGTTCTCTTGGCAGGATCGTGCTAGGAGCCTGTCCGACATTGCTCCAGCAACTCCTTGTCATGACCCTTCGAGTCCGATATAGGTACAAGCATCTAGCTGCACCAGAGGAGGCGCGACGATGACCACCCGGACCGTTCGCCCCTATG
>JBDIVW010000028.1:0-72741 GCA_039794185.1 Candidatus Inralta sp.
TGATGTGGTAGAACATCGACGGCTGGGGATCGGCGGTACCCATCATAATGGTGGCCCTCCTAATGAAGGCTTCTCTTATCACAACTGCGGCGAGAGGAGGAGAGGGTTTGTCAACACACTGCTAGGCGCCCCTTGGCCTCGTCCTGATTCGTGAACAGCCAGTCGATCTCTCCGTGCGGGCTGGCGATGTAGCCGTCCAGACCGATCGCGATGAAACAGACGAGCGGGCGCATGGGTTCGCGATTGTACCGAGGGCGTGTACCAGGGTGAATGCCGGTGCACGGCGGACCGGGAGATTCCAATGGCCAGGCCAGCGCACTCCACCCACATCCCCCGCCGGCTCCCCGCTAGTCCTCTCTGCAGAGCCGGGCGGGGCGCTGCGCGATGCAACCAAATTGCACGGACGAGCGTCAATTCTCGTCACTTCGGCCAGCGCCCGCGCGGCCGGTCTGGCGACCGATCTCTCCCGACGCCCGCGGAACTGCGCTGATCCGACTCCCTGCCCGGCGTCCTGTCGACGGCGGCCGTTCGGCACATCGCTTGCTGTCCATGCCCAGGCCGGTCCGTCAGACCGGCTGCCGGCGTCAAGATCGGCGAGGTCCCGGCCTCTGAACCAAGGAGCGACGCGATGAAGAGACTCGTGGTCGGTGTGCTCGTCGGACTGGTCCTGGCCGGTTGCGCCGACCGGGGCCGGGGACCCGGGGTCGGAGTAGGCGTCTCGATCGGGAGTGGGCCGACTCCCGCACCGCCTCCTCACGGAGGTCCTCCTCCGTGGGCGCCCGCGCACGGCCGTCGCGCCAAGGAGGCGAGTTACCGCTACTATTACTATCCGGCGGCCGGTGTATACTACAACGTCAGCACGCGGAGTTATTTCTATCTGAACGGCGGGAATTGGCAGGTGGCGGTGAACCTGCCGTCGAGCGTCGTCATCGATACGGGCGACTATGTGACGCTCGAGCTGAACACGGACCGGCCATACCTCTTCTATGAAGAGCATAAGGTCAAATACAAGGGGAACAACGGCCATGGACGTGGAAAGGCGAAACTGAAGGGACGTGGGCGGCCGTTTTGAGTACGGCTCCTCCTCGGGAGGTCTGGGACGGTGCCCCGGACCTCCCCGCTCTCCCCTCCTTCTTGAGTCGACACCCAGCGATCAGCCGCCGTCATGACCATGATCGTGCGACAATCTGTGCGCACTGCGCCTCGCTCAATCACATCTCCCCTCATTGACAGCCTGCGCCTCCGGCTCTAGCCTGGTGCGATGACCGTTCCTCCTGCGAGCTTCGGATGACGACCGGGTCCGACATCCTACCGCTCCGGCTGGTTCCGATCGGACGCCTCGGGATCCACGACGAACCCGTGTCCGAGCTGTCGGACCAGGGGCGCGAGGTCTGTGGGTCGATGGCGGAGATGTACGATCAGATGGGATTCGTCCCCCCGTGGATCGGGTACCTCGGCCTGACCCAAGGGTCCGTGGTCGGGACCTGCGCGCTCACGGGCGCGCCGAAGGCCGGCCGAGTGGAGATCGCCTACGGCACCTTTCCCGGACGGGAAGGCCGCGGTGACGCCACCGGCATGGCGGGGCTCCTTGCCGCATTGGCCGCTGCAACGCCGGCCGGCGTCCGCGTGATCGCGCAGACCGTACCGGAGGAGACTGCCTCCGCGGCGGTGCTCCGACGGCTCGGCTTCCGACTCCTGGGCGTGGTCGTGCACCCGCAGGACGGGCACGTCTGGGAGTGGCACTATTCCGCGTAGCGGTTCCTCTACCATTTCGTTGGCGTCGAGCGACTTTGTGACGAAACCAACCTCGTCGTTCTCGTCCGAGTTCACCGAGTGTACGAGATCGATGGCGCCCCTGCCCTCGGCCTCAGGGCTCATCATCCGGCTCCTGCTTTCCACTGTGCGTCATGAAAGGTCCTCGCAATGCTCAACTTCCTGATCATCGTCATGTGCCTGCTCTTCAATGGCCTGCTGGCCGCGGCCGAAATTGCCTTTGTCGCGGTCAACCGTCCGTTCCTTCGCGAGCTTGTTCGACAGGGCCATATGAAAGCCCCGCTCCTCCTGCGCTTGCGGGACAATCCCGAACGGACGCTGTCCGTCGTTCAGATCGGGATCACGCTCGTCGGCGCGCTGGCCGGGGCGGTGGGAGGCGCGGGAGCGGAAGAGATGCTCAGTCCGACCCTGGAGAAAGCGCTCGACGTTACGGAGGGCACCGCGGACAGCATCGCGATCGGGATCGTGGTGCTTCCGCTGACGTATGCCACGGTCGTGATCGGAGAGCTCGTCCCGAAGTCGCTCGCACTGAGGAACTCGATGGGATTCGCCCTGCGCGCGGCGCCGTGGCTCTCTCGGATCGATGCCATCTTCGGTCCGATCGTCACCCTGTTCGAATGGTCCACCAGGCAGGTCTTGTCACTGCTCAGCCTGATGCGGTTGCGAAGAGCCGGCGCAACGCCGTACGGGGAAGCGTCAGGCGAATCGAACGAGGCGAGGGAAACCACGATCTCGCTCGAATCCCTCTCGGCGCCCCACCGTCAGTATGTCATGAACCTCGTCAACCTCGAACGCAAGCGCCTGAAAGAGATCTACCTCCCCTGGGAGCACGTGGTGCACGCCGAGCTCACACAGCCGGTCGATGAGATCGAAGCCATTATTCTGGCGTCAGGCCACACCCGCATTCCCGTGGTCCAGGGGCAGGACGTGGTCGGAATTCTCAATACCAAGGAATTCATCGCGCTGCGGGGGGCCGGCCGTGACAATTGGGCCTCGTTGATCAGGCCCGCCATTAAACTCGAGGCCGGGACCTCGCTCGTCACGGGACTTCGGCAGCTTCAAGCGCGTCGCATGCACATGGCCATTGTGTATGCCGAAGCGACAAGATTGGGAATCGTGACGGTAGAGGACATTCTGGAAGAGATCGTCGGCGAGATCTACGATGAGGACGACGACGGGAAACTCCGACGCCTGCTCAGCACGAGCCCGCGCACACTCGGCCTGCCGAGCGCCAGGACGCCGTGATCGGCCTCGTGCCGTTGCCGGCCTTGCCGGAGCGTCGGGCCTTCACGGTCACAGCGAGCTGAGGGGGCGTTCCCTCGTGGATGAGATGACGCATTGCAGGTCCGTGGTCCCCTTGTAACCTTTCCTTCCTTCGGAGCGACTGAGAGGGTAGAGGCAATCGCCGGCCGAACGGCCGGCGACCGTTTGGATGCACACGTACGGACTAAGGAGGCTGGCATGATTTCCGGACACCGTATGGCAGGTCTCGTGGCGATGGGATCCATCCTTTGTTTGCTGGGCGCGTCGGCCGCCTGGGCGGACGGGTCGAGCTGCCGAGAGGGCAGCGTTCCGAGCATGAAAAAGGCGGGACACGGCGATCGCAGTCACGGCACGTCTTCCTATCTGCTCCATCACCTGTTTCGGCACAAGCAGGCGCTCGGGCTGTCGGACGAGCAGGTGACCAAGCTCAGGACGTTGGCGTTGGACTACGATCGGACCCACATTCGAGCGGCGGCGGAGGCGAGTGTCGCCGAACGAGAGCTTCGTGCACTCCTGTGGGACCAGAAGGCCGACCTGGCTTCGATCGAGGCCAAGGTCAAGGAGCAGGGAGCCCTGGAGGCATCGGTGCGGATCAATAAGATCCGGGCGAAGCGGGACCTCCTCGGCGTACTGACGCCGGAGCAACGCGCCAAATTAAGGGAGCTGCGGCAGCAGCGGCGCCATGGGCATGGGGCGTCCAGGCAAAAGGCGGATGCGCAGGAACCGGCCGAGAGGTCCGATCAGGCACGTGACACCGACACCGAGGCCGACCGCGAATTTGCCGAGGTTCAGGCATCGTCGTCCGCGGGCTGAGGAGCGGTGGACGTTCGAGAACGGAAGGATCCGGCTTGGGCCTCGGACGCCTGACGTCCGAGGCGCGGCGCCCAGCGGAGCGGTTGCCAGCGGAGTGGTTGATGGATGAGCAGGACGTCGCGCAGGAGCCGGATGCGGACGATCGGACGCTGATCGATCGGGTGTTGCGTGGAGAACTCGATCGGTTCGCCGACCTGGTCGACAGGCATCGGCGGCACGTCGCCGCGATCGTGATCCGGCACGTGCCGGCCGACCGGGTCCAGGAGGTCGCGCATGATGTGTTCGTGCGGGCTTACCTGGGGTTGGCCGGATATTCGGGCTCGGTGCCGTTCGAGCATTGGATCTCCGGCATCGCGGTGCGGACCTGTTACGACTTTTGGCGCACGTTCCGGCGGGGGGGCGATCCCCGTCATCGCGCTGACCGAGGACCATCGTCGCTGGATCGACGGCGCGCTCGCGGCCGAATCGGAAGAGCAATTCCGCCGCCAGATCCGGGCGCGAGAGGCGGCGGAGCTGCTGGATTGGGCGCTCGGCCGGTTGCCCGCCGAGGACCGCCTGGTGGTGACCCTGGTCCACCTCGAGGGCCGCTCCATCCGTGAGGCGGCGGAGCTGTTGGGCTGGAGCGTCGGGAACGTGAAGGTGCGCGCGTATCGAGCCCGGAAGGCGCTGCGGAAGACACTGGCCGGATTGTTCTGAGGGGCCCCATGGCGAATAACGAGAGACAACCGGAGCAACTCGAACGGCTGCTGTGCGCGGTCTATCGTGCGCGATCGGGCCCGGAGCTCGGGCCGGCCTGGAGGCAAGGTGTGATACGGCATATCCGGAGTCTGACCGGTCCGGCCGCCACCGAGCGCCTCGGTTTCGGCCTCGATCAGCTCGTGTGGCGGACCGCGACCCTGGCGGCGGTGCTGGCGGTGGTGGCCGCGCTGTCGGTCGGCGTCCTCGTGTGGACGACGCAGGAGACTGAGACCCTGTTGGGGGAGGAGTTCGAGATCGCGGCGCTGTTCAACGACTAGCCCACATTATCCATGACTGCTTCTACTGCAACCGCCGAGAGGCCGCTACGACAAGCTGGCCTGCGGCCTTGGGGCATGCCAGCGGGCAGGCTCCGCGTGCCCGTCTCGCGTGACGTCTGGGCGGTTTCGTCCCTCGTCTGGGCTCGGGACCCTGAGTATGTCGAAGGGTCCCGAACCGTCATGAATAATGTGGGCTAGCGCGTCTCAAACCGGAGGGTGGGTCATGTCACGAGTGAAATTATGGGGCGGTCTGGCGATTCTGTTCGCGGCCGGAGTGCTCAGCGGCGTGGCGGGCGCCCATCTGTACCACGAGGCGCCGTGGGCCGCCCGAGGAGAGCGCGGCACGGACAGCCAACACGAGCGCATCATGAAACGCCTCACGCGCGAGCTGTCGCTCACGGCGGCCCAGCAGGCCGAAATCGAACCGATCGTGGCCCGCGCGCACGTGGCGATGCTGGAATTGCGGCTGGCGCATCAATCGGAGGTGGAGCAGATCCTCGCCAGCGGCATGGCCGACATGAAAGCCCGACTGTCTCCCGAACAGGGGAAAAAGCTGGACGCGTGGCACGAGAGGCTGGAGCGGCGGTGGCAGAAGATGCGCGACTCGCTCGAAGGCGCGAAGAAGCGGCTGGCGTGGTTTCGGTAGTCCGAGGTGCTAGGCACGACAGACCAACACGGCTTTCCACCTGCCGGAGCCACATGGGTCGTCCGTCACCTCGCTGAGTCGAGACGCTGCAGCGTGGTGGTGTGGCCTTTCTCCGTCACGTAGGCCTTCACCTTGTCGCCCTCGATCACTTTGTCCATCTTCGTACTCTTATCGACATGGATGCGATGCTGCTCCCCGTCCTCGTCTTTGATGACATAATGCTCGCCGTCCATTTTCATCAGCGTGCCTGTCACGGCGTCCTTGGTCAGGCGCTCGCCCAGGGACGGGCTAGCCTCTTTCTCGTCCATCGGATCCGTGGCCCGTGCTGGACTCGCCGAAACCACCGCGAATGCAATCAATACCAAAGCGAAAGTGTGATATCGCATGGGGAAACTCCTTGGCATGAGACGGAAACCATCGGGCATGCCCGATGGTATGCGAGAGGGTCTCCGCTCATGCCCTGGGGATTACCCTGGTGGGGGGGAACGGTGATCCCTCACATCCGGCCCATCACGTCGGGAGACGCCGGAGGAGCTGGGCGAACCCCCAGTGCCGAATGGGCCATGGTCGGCGTACAAGAGCATGGTGAAAGCATGGCGAACGGGATCTCTCGCGCGTGACGACTGCCTCCTCTAAGAAGCGGGGTCTCCATGCCGGCGGCCTACGGCCCTCGACGCGACGGCAACTCTTTGCCGTGACCTTCCTGGTGATTTTCGTGCTGCTCCTGTGGCAGATCATCGTCATTCTTCGCCCCTTCTTCTCCCCGATCGTGTGGGCCGTCCTGCTGGCCGCCGCCACCTATCCGGTCTATCGCCGGCTTCGGCGGGCAATTGGGAACCGGGCGAACGCGGCCGCGGCGATCATGACGGTCGGTGTGCTGATCGCGGCCGTCCTGCCGGCGGTGTACGGAATGATCCTCGCCGGACAGCAAGGCATGGAGGCCTACGACCGGGCCGCCGCGTGGCTCAAAGCCGGGCATCAGCATGACGTCGGCGCCGCCCTGGCGGCGCTTCCGGGAATCGGCCGGATCAGTCAGGAGGTGATTGGGCAGGCCATCGTGACCGGCAGCGGTCGAGTCGAGCAGTCGTTGTTGGAGGGTGGAAAGGCCGTCAGCACCTTCGTGCTTTCCCAGAGCGTGGACTTTGCCACCAACGCGCTCATGCTCCTGACCGACTTCCTCGTGATGTTGTTCACGTTGTTCTTCGTCTTTCGGGACGGCGAGCACGCATATAGGAGTTTCTATCGCGCGATCCCTCTGGAAAGCACGCACAAGGCCAAGATGTTCGACCGGCTCAAGAGCACGCTGAAAGCCGTTGTGCGGGGGACGCTGCTGACCGCTCTCGCCCAAGGCGTGACGGCGGGGGTGACCTATTACCTGCTTGGGATCCCTTTTGCGGTGTTTCTCGGTGTCCTCTCCGGCATTCTGGCGTTCCTCCCCGTCGGGGGCACGGCCCTCGTGTGGGGGCCGCTGGCGGCCTATCTGGTGCTGAGCGGCTCCTTCCTGGAGGGCGTGATCCTGCTCGTCGTGGGGGCGGGATTGGTCGGGCTCATGGATAACCTCTTGAAACCCATCCTGGTCGGGGTAGAGGCCCACTTGCCGGTTCTGCCGCTGTTCTTCGCCTCTCTGGGAGGCTTGGCCTATTTCGGCGTCCTGGGGTTGTTTATCGGGCCCATTCTCTTGGCGGTGGTGATGGAGACCTTCGCTATCTATCAGGAGGAGTACCAGCAGCAGGGGAGCGACGTGATTCTCACGCTCGGGCCGGACGTGCCGCCGGCGTCCGAGGCCGGCGGAATTCGCGGCGAAATCTCCGCCTAATCCTCCGCCTCATTCCTGTTCACCGGTTGACTCCTCGAGCCTTTCCGGCGCCAAGACGCAAACTAGGGAAATCACCTGGGCGTGACCATCCTCTCCCGGCCTATATATGAGATGTCTCGCGAACAGCCGGCTCCGCATTGCCGTTGCCGGGCATTGTCCACCCCACGAGAGAGGTGTCTTATGCGGGATCTCGTCTTGTCGCTCCTGCTCGGATTCGCGTTCGGCGGCTCGTTCACCGGTCCGGTTCCCCAGGCGGTCGCCGCCACCGTCCCCGATTCCACCATTACGTCCCTGGTGCTCGAGAAGCTGGCGGGACGCGATCAGGCTTACGAGGGGATCGAGGTGAAGACGCGCGATGGCGTCGTGACGCTCGAGGGAAAGGTGCGTACGGACGCGCAGAAAACCTTGGCCGAAGATCTGGCCAAGCAGGTGCCGGGGGTCCGCGACGTCAATAACAAGCTCGTGGTGCGGGCCGCAAAGTGACCGCGCCCGCACCCGATGAGGGCGGCGCAGAGTCCGGATGCAGCTCTGACGGCGGGAGGGTCACGGCGCTCTTCCGCCTTCAATCCATTCCACGATCTCGTGACGAATCCGCCGAACGATCGTGTCAGGGCTTTCGGCGGCATCCACCACCACCGCCTCCTCGGGCTCCTCGAGGATCGCCAACTGACTGGCGAGTAACGATCCCCGCATGAAATGTCCGGTCCGGTGAGCGAGGCGTTGAGCGAGCAGGGCCGGAGTCGCCCGGAGGTACACCAACCGGACATGCCGACGCTCCGGTCCGAGCACGTTCGAGCGATAGGCGGCCCGGAGCAACGAGGCGGCGAGGACGACGCGTGCGCCGCTGTCGACCCACGTGGCGACCGCGTTGCGCATCAACTCCAGCCACCGCGCTCGGTCGTCGTCCGTCAGCGGACTCCCCCCGGCCATCTTGTCGATGTTCCCGCTCGGATGGAGGTCGTCGCCGTCGTAGAATTGCCAACCCAAGGCGTCCGCGAGATGCCGTCCAATCGTGGTCTTCCCGGCCCCGGCCGCTCCCATGACCACGATCACTCGTCCCGAAGGACCGGCTTCCTGTCCGTCCATGTCGGTCCTCTGCACGATCACCTCGATCCGGAGAAGGCCACGCGCGCGGCAGTTCGCCCAGCCTGGGTATACACCGATGGGCGAACCGCGGTCGCCTAGGGGCAAGCCCAGCTTCTCCCGGGCCGGCCCGTTGGTAGATTCGAGTCTACGCGGTCCGCTGGTCGCCTGTGTCGGCCCGGACCTCGGCGAGACCTCATTTGAAACCGATCGGGAGGGACATGCGATGCCTACACGCAAGACCGTTCAACGGGCCCGAGTCTTGAAGCGCCAGGGCAAGGCGCCATCGACACAGGCGGGCGAGTTTGTTCGCGAGGAGGTGCGTCGTATCCGGAAACGGAAACGTGGCGCTCGATCCACGAAACAGGCGATCGCGATCGGGCTGTCGAAGGCCAGGAGGGCCGGTGTGGATCTGAAGCCACCACGCAAGGGGCAGGCTTCCGAGCGCACGCGCCGCCGGGCCGCGCGGGATTATCGGAAGGGGAGACGGAAGCGGACAGGCCGGGACGCCCCCGGCCGATCGCGGTCTCACTGAACGCCTCCCCGCGTACGACCGAGGGTAGCGGGCCGTGAGTCTCAACACGGTCGCCGCCGGATCAATACTCCGGCCTTTCCTTCACTCGGCCAATTCACGCTTTCTTCTCGGACAGCTCGATCGCCGCGTCGGTCTCCAAGGCGAAGCGCCCTCGTCCACGCTGAATCAGGCGGACGTCGGGACACTTCTGCTCCAGGCGCTTGCGCAGCAGAATCAACCGAGTCTCCAGATTGTCTTTGATTTCGGGCAGGCCGAGCCAGGGGTCCATCCGCAGCTCGCGGTTGGTAAATTCGGAGCGGCGCTCGTGCCGGTATTGAGTCAAGAGTCGCCAGAGGATGCGGCCCGGGACGTTTCGAATGAGATAGTCGCCGTCCACGAACACGCAGTCGTCGGCGTGGTAGAAGCAGAAGCGTCTGGCGCGCGAGGTCGCGGCGTCGCCCATGGGCGTGGATCGCGCTGGAGCGGGCGGAGGCGTGTCGTCGGGCTCCCGGCTCAGTTGCTCGATCCCGGCCGCCAGATGTGCGGCGACGATCGTGAGGAGGGTGTCCTCCCGATTCATGAAGGCCAAGGGATCGGTGCTTTCGACCGCCAGCACGCCGATCACGCGCTTGCGTGCGAGCAGCGGCACGGCGATTTGAGCCGCGGCCTCGGGGAGCCCGGGGAGCGGTATTTCCCGGCATACGGCTTCCCTGCCTCCGACGATTTCCGCTCGGTCCCTGACGGCGCGTGCATAGCGCAGGCTGTGGTCCATTGCGGAGAGACGGAGCGCTCGCCGCGCCCGCGCGACCATCCCGATCAGCCCCTCCCCGAACCCCACCTCGGATCCCGCTCCGTTCTCCGGGTAGCCGCGAGTCGCGAGCGTCAACAATTTCCCATTTGGTTCGTCGGCGAGCAGGATCATGGCGTGGCGAAACCCGAACTGTTCATCGAGGAGCTGCAGGGAGGTTTCCAACAGGTCGGCCAAGAGATCGGTCCGATTGAGGCGTTCGGCCAACAGCCGCAGCAACACGAGATCCTGGTCGATGAAGAGGCGAGAGGGCCGGTCGCAGGGCGGCGGGGCCGGCCGGCGGGTGAACCCTTCCACGGATTCGATTCCCAGCACCTCGTAGACGTCGGCCGCGCGCAGGCGAAAGACGTCCGTCATGCCGGAGTAGGACGCGATGGCCTGGAGCTGGAGGGACATGGACTCAAACAGCGGCCCGGAGGTTTCGGCATGGTCGAACCGCAGCGACAGCCGGTAGGCGTGGAGGGTCCGCGGATCGAGCATCATGGCACAGGCCAGGGGATGCTCGCGCACGTTGCGGTGAGTCTTGTTGAAGAATTGATGCGAGATCGCGACGTGGGTGGCGTCCACGTAGTAGATCTGACTGATGAACGTGATGTTCGGTGTGCCGTCCTTGGAACAGGTGCTCAGCGCGGCGGGGATCATCCCCTGCAAACAGGCCCAAAGGTCTTCGAGATGGAGATCGCCGGGAATCATGGCCTGATCTTCTCGCCCGTGCCAGGCCCCGGCGTTTGGTGAAACACGTCGGTGACGTCGACCTCCACGGCCAGGGCGGGCTGGGTGATCCAGGCCTCGCACAGTTCGGCCGGGACGCCGATGGCGACGATCTCTGCCGTGAATTCCCGATGCCAATTCGCGCTGTGTTCCCGATCTCCCTGGGTGGCCGGGCGGACGGCGCGCAGACGACCCTTGATCTGGCACGCCAGATGATCGGTCGGTCTGGTGCAGGTGATCGCCACCTGTCCGTTTTCGCGAAGGTTCCGGAGCGTTCTCGCGGAGATGCTTTCGGTCAGGTAGATCGTGACGGTCCGGCGCTCCTTGCCCACGCGAATGCCCCAGGCGCGCGTGCATTCCGGCCTGAGGGCCGCGTCGCGCGTGCCGACCATGACGGACACCCCGGTCTGGAGCAGCTCGACGATGGAGGGTGGGATCATGCTCGGGCCGTTGGGCGAACGTTAGGAAAGAATTAGCGGAACGATAGCATATTCTTAGGAACCGCCGCTCGCCCGCTTGTGTTAGGGTTCGGCCGACCTTGAGGGGGAAGGCCGCTCCCGATCGAGGTCCCCTATGACACGGTCATGACGGCCCGATCACGTACGAAGGAGGTTCCCCATGTCACACAGGTTGTTTGCCGCCACGGGCGCGTTCGTGCTTCTGACTCTCGGACTTGTTCCGGATCGGCCCGACGGCGGCCGAGCGGTTGCGGCGCCGCTCTCGGATGGCCGGGCCGTCGTCTTTACCGCTCATGACTACGGGTTCGCCGGTCCCGACCGCATCCCGGCCGGCGTGACCACGATGCAGGTCGTCAACCAGGGCCACGAGCCGCACCACATCCAGCTCCTCCAACTGTTGGAGGGGAAGAGCGCCGACGACTTTCGCACGGCGCTCGCCGCCGATCCGGAGCGGCTGCCTCGCTGGATCAGGTTCGTCGGCGGACCGAACGCCGTGCTGCCCGGCGGCGAATCCGCGGCGACCATGAATCTCGGGGAGGGAGACTATCTGCTGATCTGTCTCATCCCGAATCGAGAGGGCAAGGCGCATATGGCGCTCGGCATGCAAAAGACGCTGTCCGTGGGAGGAGGGAAGCCGACGTTGGTCTCCGCACCCAAGGCCGACATGACGATCACGCTTGCCGATTATCGGTTCACCCGATCGCATCCGATCACGGCGGGGACGCATACGATCCGAGTCATGAATCATGGGAGCCAGCCCCATGAGGTCGTCGTAGTCAAGCTCGATCGCGGGGCGTCCGCCAAGGATTTTGGCGTGGCCGCCGAATCGGGCACAGCCGGGCCTCCGCCCGGTCGACCGGTGGGCGGGGTGGTCGGCATCGAAAGCGGGGGGCTCGCCTACTTCACGGCGCGGTTCGAGCCGGGTCGCTACGGGCTGATCTGCTTCTTCCACGATCCGGTGACCGGCAAGCCGCACTTCGAGCACGGGATGACCTCGGAGTTCACGGTCAAGTGACTCGCGGCGCCGAACCGGCGATGAGGAACGCCCATCCGGACCACGCGAGGGTCGTCGGCCCTCGCGTGGTCGCAGGGAGGGGCCGAACGCGCGCCGATCGGTGTCCCGCTTCGGCCGGCTCGTACCCAGGGACCGGCCCGGTTTCCCGGCATTCTGCCGTCGGTGCGGACTCCGTGCGGGCGACGGCGATCAGTCGCCGCGCGGTCTCGTCATAGGGAGTGCCGGCGAAGCTCCCGTACAGCGTCACGTCCGCAAACCCGACATCCAGGAGCAGGGACTGCAGCTCTGCTCCTGAATAGATCCGGATCGCGAAGCGGAACTGCGTCGTCGACCGATCGCCCTACAGGGTCCATTTCGTCTCGAGCCAATCCCCGGCCTCGTTGAGCGCGCGCTCCTCCAGAAAGGTGCCGCTCCCGTCGGGGCTCGGATGAACCACGCGTGCCTGGCACGAGCGCCGAAGAGGTTCACGTCCCGGAATGTCGATCAGGAGGGCGCCTCCTGGTCTCAACGAATGCCAAACATGGCTCAGCACACGGCGATCGTCCGCGAGATCTTGGAAATAACCGAAGGAGGTGAACAGGCTCAGGGCGAGATCGAAGGTATCCGGGCGAACAAACTCGCGCATGTCGGCCTCGACGAATTCGACCGTCAGGCCGTCGCGTCGGGCCAGCGCGCGGGCCTGGTCGAGATAGGCGCGGGTGCGATCGATGCCGGTCACGCGGTATCCGCGATGAGCCAATTCGAGCGCGATCCGGCCGGGGCCACATCCGGCGTCGAGAATGCGGCAGGCCGGCCGCGGTCGAAGCAGGCCGAGGAGCTGGTCGGTTTCCGAGGGGGCCGCCTCGATCGGGCGAATCCGGCCGAAGAAGAACGGCTGGAGGCGTTCCCAAAACGTGTCGTCTTCATGCCAGGGTCTGATCACGGGTCCGTCCTTCGTTCCTTGGGGCCGGGCTGCGTGGCCCCGCGATGGTTCGCGCGCGGGTGGTCAAAGCCCGGATTGCGCCTCGAGGCCGACGTGTGTAGGATCGTCTCTTTCCTCATGATGGAGGTCTCATGCCACAAATCACCGAGGTTGCGCCGGATCTCTTCCGCATCACCACGTTCGTGAAGCCCTTCAACCTCCAATTCAGCCAGTTTCTCGTGCGCGACGACGAGCCGCTGCTGTTTCACACGGGTCCCCGTGCCTTGTGGTCGGAGGTGAAGGACGGAGTCGCGTCGCTGATCGACCCGGCGACGTTGCGATGGATCGCGTTCAGCCACCTCGAAGCCGACGAGTGTGGGACGCTGCCCGACTGGCAGCGACTGGCTCCTGAGTCGACGGCCGTCTGCAGCCTGGTCGGGAAGTTGGTGAGTATCGACGACTTCATGGCGATCCGACCGGCGAAGGGGATGGTGGACGGCGAGATTCTCCAGACGGGGAAGTATCGATTCCGGTTTCTGGCCACGCCGCACGTGCCGCACTGCTGGGAGGCGGGATTGTTGTTCGAGGAAACGCACCGGACGCTGTTGTGCTCGGACCTGTTCCACCAGGTGGGCGACGTGGAGCCGGTTGCGAAGTCGGACGTGATGGATCGGTGCCGGCAGGCGCTCCTGGAATACCAGGAAGGGCCGTTGGCGAACTATATGCCGTACAGCACGCTGACGGAGCCGACGCTCGTGCGGCTGGCCGCCTTGAACGCGAGGACCGTTGCGACGATGCACGGGTCGGTGTTCGTCGGGGACGGCGAGAAGGTCTGTCACGACCTCGCGGGGGTGCTCCGGGAGATTTTCGGCCGCCGGTAGCGGCTGGGGTCGGGGAGCCATGGCCCGGCCGTTCGGCGCGGGCCCGTCCCGTCCGGCGGAGGGTGGACCGGTTCCGCGCGATCATCGGCGGAAGGAATCCATCCCCTTCACCACTTCTTCCAGCAACTTGTCCGCGCGTTTGGCTTCGGCTCTCCGCCGATACCACAGGTGACCGAGCGTCAGGCCGAAACCGACGACGACCGCGATGGCGATCTGCCACTCCATCTCGCCCATGGGGATACTGTAATGGAGTTGGGATTTCCGAACAAGACTCCTGGCCGACGACGGGTACGGCGGCGGTGACGGCCCCCGTCTCGCAGGGTCTCCGCGGACTTCGACGGGCTCCGTGCGAGGCGCTTCCCGATGTGGAAGGGCGTTGTGTGGTTCCTGTGAGGACCGCGGGCTTCGCGAGGCACTCGGGGTGAGACGATCAATCAGGCCGGCCCCTTCATGGCGGAGCGACGCGAAGGGCCGCCCGCCTGAGGGAACGAACCAGAGGTCACCATGAACGCAGCCGAGTTATTGGTGCGGTGTTTGGAAAACGAGGGAGTCCAATTCATCTTCGGCCTGCCGGGCGAGGAGACCTTGGAGTTCATGGACGCGCTGCTGGAGTCCCGGATCCGATTCATCGAGACGCGCCATGAGCAAGGCGCGGCGTTTATGGCCGATGTGTACGGACGACTCAGCGGGACGGCGGGCGTCTGCCTGTCGACCCTGGGCCCCGGCGCCACGAATTTGCTGACGGGCGTGGCCGATGCGTACTTGGATCGCGCCCCCTTGGTCGCCATTACCGGGCAGGCGTCGCTGAGCCGCCGGCACAAGGAATCGCATCAGTATATCGACGTCATCTCGATGTTCAAACCCGTTACGAAGTGGACCACGTCGATTCCCAAGGCCGAGGTCATCCCCGAGGCGGTTCGGAAAGCGTTCAAGATTGCGCAGACCGAGAAACCCGGCTCGACGCATTTGGAGTTGTCGGAGGACGTCGCGGACGAATCGATGGCCGGGTCGGGCTCGTTCGAACCGCTCTTCGTGCAGGCGCCGGTGACCCCCGAGCCGTCGCCGGCACAAGTCGAGCGCGCGGTCGCCACCATCGCCGGCGCTGCGCGCCCGATCATCCTGGCCGGAAACGGGGTGATTCGGGGCCGCGCGCACGAGGCGCTCCGCAACTTTGCGCGGCGCGTCCACATTCCGGTGGTGCATACGTTCATGGCGAAAGGGACCTTCCCGGACAGCGATCCTCTGTCGCTGTTTACGATCGGCCTCCAGGCGCGCGATTACGCCTCGGTCGTCATGGAGCAGGCGGATGTCGTCGTCGCCTTCGGGTACGACTTCGTCGAATATGCGCCCTGTTTCTGGAATGCCCGCCGAGACAAGCGCATCGTGCACGTCGATGTCTCGCCGGCCGAAGTGGACGAGCATTACATCGTCGATGTGGGGGTGCTGGGGGATCTTCGTGTGTCTCTGGAGCGCATCGGTGCGGGACTCGCGCCCTTCGACCCGGCCTGGGCCTGCGGCGCCCGACGGAGCGTCGTCGACGGGTTCGATGCCGAACTGGCCGGCGAGCCAACGTGGCCGCCGCGCCCGCAGCATCTGATGCGGGAGTTGCGAGCGGCGCTCGACCCCGACGATCTGGTGGTGTGCGACGTCGGCGCCCATAAACTGTGGATGGCGAGGATGTTCCCCTGCGAGACCCCGAACTCCTGCGTTATTTCCAACGGCTTCGCGGCCATGGGGGTGGCGCTGCCCGGCGCGATCGCCGCGAAGCTCCTGTATCCACACCGGCGCGTGCTGGCGGTGACCGGGGACGGGGGATTTCTCATGAACTCGCAGGAACTCGAAACGGCGGTACGTCTGGGGTTGTCGTTCGCGGTGTTGGTCTGGCGGGATGACGGCTACGGGGTCATCCGATGGAAGCAGCAGCTTCGATACGGCCGCACCTCGTCGGTGGATTTCGGCAACCCGGACCTCGTGGAGTACGCGCGCAGTTTCGGGGCCGCCGGGTATCGCGTGACGGAACCTGGGGGGCTTGGCCCGATCCTTCGCGATGCCTTCGCGCACGAAGGGCCGGCCGTCATCGAGTGTCCAGTCGACTACGCCGAGAATCTCCGGCTCACCGAACGGCTGCGTGCGTTGCCGCGCTGACCCGGACCCCGTGCCGGACCCGATTCACTCGCGTGGCTTGTCGGAAGATGGCGCGTCGCTCGCGTTGCGTCGAGGGTCCCTGACGGAGCCGCTGATCAGCCTTGCGCCGCCGGTGAAGGTCACGTACGACCAAATCCATTCGATCATGACCAGCACTTTTTGGCGGAAGGTGATCAGGAAGAGGATATGCACCACGGACCAAACCAGCCAGGCCAACAGCCCGGCGAATTGAAACGGGCCGATCGCCGCCACCGCCTTCTTGCGCCCGATGGTGGCGAGGAGTCCGCGGTCGCGATAGCGAAAGCTCGGGCGCGGGACCGGCTCGCGGCGATCGCGGCGCGTTTCCTCGGCGATGATGTCGGCCACATGACGCCCCATCTGCAGGGCGGCGGGGGCGACGGCCGGCGCCGGTTCCCCGGTGCGTGGGTCCTTTGCATGGGCCAGATCGCCGACGACGAAGATCTCCGGATGCCCGGGCACCGACAGGTCGGCGTTGACGTGGACCCGGCCGGTCCGGTCGAGTGGGACGCCGAGCGTGGCGCCCAGCGAGGACGCTTTCACGCCGGCCGCCCAGAGCACATTGCGGGTGGCAATGACCTCTTCGCCGTCCTGCGCGGCGATCCGCACCCCGTGGGCGTCGATGTGCGTGACGCGGCTTCCGAGCCGGACCGTCACGCCTAATTCGGTCAGGTCCCGTTCGGCCCGTCGGGCGAGCGCCTCCGGATACCCGTTCAGCAGACGATCCGCGGCCTCGACGAGGACCACGCGCGTGTCGGACGGAGTGAGGTGGCGAAAATCCCGCTGCACGGTGCGAAAGGCGATTTCGCTGATGGCGCCGGCGAGCTCCACGCCGGTCGGGCCGCCTCCGATGACGACGAAGGTGAGATGGGTGCGCTTCGCTTCGGCGGTGGGCAGCCGCTCGGCGTGCTCGAAGGCCATCAGCAGGCGCTGGCGAATCTCGACGGCGTCCTCGACGGTCTTGAGACCGGGCGCGTGCCGGTTCCATTCGTCGTTTCCGAAGTAGGAGTGGGTGGCGCCCGCGGCGAGGACGAGATAGTCGTATGAAAGTTCGCCGTCCGTCAGCACGACCCTGCGTCGGTCCGGTTCGACCCGCGCGACCTCGGCCATCCAGACGGTGCAGTTGGACTGCGAGGCGAGGATGTGCCGGATGGGGGCGGCGATCTGGGCCGGGGACAGGGCGGCGGTCGCCACTTGATAGAGAAGCGGCTGAAACAGATGGTGATTGCTGCGGTCGATCAACGTCACCCGCACGGGCGCTCGGCGGAGCGAGATGGCCGCCATCAATCCTCCGAACCCCCCGCCGACGATCACCACATGCGGGAGCGAGGTCCGGTCGCGCGGGATGCGTTCTGGAGCGTCGGCGGTCATCATGCGGGTTTCGAGCTCGGGTCGTACGCCGTCACGTCCGGCGCGAGGCGCGATCGGACGGAGCCGCACTCTCATAGTGGGCCTCACACTCGGCCTCGCGGCCCGCGATCACGCGTCTGCCCGCGAGCGGCCCGCGTTGCGCGGTGATGGCCGTGCACTGATGCTCCCGCGCCCCGTCGTCCCAGTATAGGAGCACCCAGTCGTGTGTCTTGCCCAACTGATGCGCGCGGGCGGTGTTCGAGAACATCGCCGAGTAATGCCGCGGCCCGCGCTGCGTATGGAGGATCGGCAGCCAGGCCTCGCCCGCGGGGTTGAACCGGTGCGGCGCAATCCGTTGAAGGAGCCCGGCGGAAGCTTTGTCGCGGTATTCCCGATCCACGTCGAGTAGCTCCTCGACGGCCGGTTCGTCGTACGGCGGCTCGACGCGTCCGACCGCGCGCTGGCGGACACGCCCCAGGCGGCTTGCCAATGAATCGATGATGCCGGCCAGCTTTTTGGGCCCGATGCCCTCCACGTCGCGCAGGCGACCGTCGTGGGCCGCCATTTCCAGCTCCTCGAGCGTTTCGATCCCGAGGTCGTCATGCAGACGTCGCGCGAGGGCGGGGCCGACCCCGGGCACCGACGCCAGCAATGCGAGGGGGTCGGCCGCCCCCCGCAGGCGATCCAACATCGGCAGCCGTCCCGGCGTGGCCAGATCGCGAATGGAGCGCGCCAGGCTTTCGCCGATGCCGGGCAGCCGACGCAGGCCTTCGAGGCCCTCGCGTTCGATGAGGTCCGAGACCGGCCGGTCGAGACGGCTCACGATATCGGCGGCGTGACGGTACGCGTTCACCCGAAACGGGTTGGCCCCCTGCTTTTCCAAGAGCAACGCCGTTTCCCGGAGGCGCTGGGCGATATCGGCGTTCACCGGCGGCATGATGGCATGGCCCTCATCGTGTGCCGATCGGGAGGAGGGAAGAAGCCTGCCTGCCTCCGGTGGCGAGACATCCCCTGACGCCGTGCGAGGACCTCGTTCATGTCGTGGTTACGGGCCGGTGCCGGTGCGGCCGGTCTCCACGAACGCTTCGGTCGCGTCGTCAAGCGCTCGGCTCTGCCGCCCCTTGGCGCGGTGGATGTAGAGCAGCGAGGGGGTCGGAAGCGCCGACGGATCCGGCGGCGGGGACATGTGATAACGGACGTGTCTCGCATGGTCGGCAAGCTGGAGCTTCGGGTCGTACACGCGGTTGAACTTCCACAGCATCTTGACGAAGTTGGTCTGCCCGCGCAAAAGGTGCCCGGCGGCGATGCCCGCGGTGGATTTCAAGGCCTTCCAGCCCAGGTGCTTGCGATTCAGAATCTGTTGGGTCTTGACCAGTTCGTCGTAGAACTCCGGCAGCGGCAGCGTGGTCGGCAGGACGGCGTGCTGAATATCGTACAGCCGGTAGTCCCGCGAGACGAGAGGGCGGGACTCCGTGAGCCAGGTTTCCGTCCCGGGGTAGGGGGTGTTCACGCTGACGTTGACGATCTCGGGAATTTCCAGGCACCACTGCCTGATCACCTCGAATTGGCGCCGATCCCAGGCCGGGTCCGCGATCAGATTGACGGCCACGGTGATGCCCAGCGAGCGGGCGTACTCGAGCGCTTCGAAGTTTCTGCTCTGCGAGATGCGCTTGCGATAAAGCCGCAGCCCGTCTTCGTCGATCGCCTCGATGCCAATAAACATGTATTCGAGGCCCAACCGCTTCCACAGTTGAAACACCTCCTTGTTGCGGAGCAGCACGTCGCCGCGCGTTTCGAGGTAGTAGCGTTTCTTGATGCCGCGTCTTGCGACGGCCTCGGCGATGGCCATGCCGTGTTTGGCCTGGATGAAGGCCACGTCGTCCACGATGAACACACCGGGTTCTCGGATGCGGGCCAGGTCGTCGGCCACGACCTCCGGAGAGACGAGCCGATAGCTTCGGCCGTAAAAGGTCCAGGCGCTGCAGAAGGAGCAGTCCCACGGACAGCCCCGTGAAAATTCCACGGAGGCGCAGGGATCGAGGACGCCGATGAAATACTTGCGGCGATACCGGAGCAGATCCCGCGCCGGGCGGCAGTCATCCAGACTCTCGACGAACCGGGGGGGCGGGCCCTGTCCGTTCAGGGAGACCACGCCGGGGACCGAGTCGATCGCGGTACGATCTTCCCGCAAGGTGTGGAGGAGCGAGACGATGGCCGCCTCGCCTTCGCCTTTGACGACGCAGTCGATGGCGCCGCCGGCGTGGCGCAGCAGGTCTTCCGCGACGAAGGACGCGCTGTGGCCGCCGACAAAGAAAAACGTCCTCGGCCATACCTCCTTGGTCGACTTGGCGAGGTCGATGATCTCCGGCACGTTGGCCAAGTAGTTGCATGACACGCCGATGGCGTCCGGTTGCCAGCTCGCGGTCAACGACTGGTAGCGCGCGACGGATTCCACCTGAAGGTCGATCAACGCGACCTCGTGCCCGGCGCGGCGGGCGGCATCGGCTACCAGCTCCAGCCCCAGGGGTTCCAGCCGGAGGTAGATCTTGGTGTACATGAGCGGACCGGGATGTACGAGTAGCAGCTTCATCGGATGGCTCCTCCGATCGTGCGCCGTCGGTGGCAGGATCGAATCGCTCCCGGGTCCCCACAGTATGAGCGCAACGGATAAAGAAATCAGTATACTGAATCGGTCCGCAGCAAGAATCTGGGGGTATCCCTAGGCAGGTGCTGATGATGCATGGCCGGTCGAAGACCTCCACGGCAAGCCGGCTGCGATCGGTCGGCTGGAGGCGTTGACTCGCGCGAGCTGCGGCGGTAGCCTCGCGAGGCCCTGTGGCGCGTGTGGTTCGGCGCCGGGCCACCACAGCCACGGCGGATGCTGCGGTGTCGAGAGGCGCCGTGAGTGCTGCACCTGCGAGGGGCCGAACCATCCGTGCCGTCCATCATGCCTTCGCCCGACGCAACCAAGGACGATACCCGATGAATTCGAACGCTCGGCTCCGCAGGCCGTCTGCGTGGTTGGCCATCGTCATCGGTCTGACGACACTGGTGTGGGGATGCGCCAGAGTGCCGCGCCACTATGTGCGGATGGCGGAGCCCGGGGTCACGCTCACCACTCTAATGTCCGATCCCGAGACGTACCGCGGGAAGGTGGTGATCCTGGGCGGGACGATTCTTGAGGAAGAAGAGACCGCGGAGTACCTCTGGCTGCGTCTCAAGAACCGGCCGCTGGATGACGATTATGTGCCCCGTCGTCCCGTCGACTTGCACAGTCAAGAAGGGGGGCAGTATTGGGTAATGGTGACCAAGCGACAGTTCCCCCGCGACTATCGGCAGTGGGCGCGCATGACGGTGGTCGGACGGGTCACGGGCACGCAGCGGTTGGAGACCGAGCCGGTGCTGGCGCTCCTGTACGTGCGGGGGTGGGACAGCAGCGGGTCTCATGACAGGGTCTGGGAGAATGCTTCCGAACCCTCGGTTCCGGCCGGGCTCGGCGGTGGGTTCGGTGGGAGGAGGCCTTAGCATGCCGGCTGATTCCTGGCTGTGGGGGTGTACGGGGCCCACGCGGGAATCGCTCAGTATCCGGACTTGCTTCTCTCGTCCGGAACCGTGAACTCATGACGGATGGCTCGATGCAACTCATCGTTGTCGAAGCCGGCGCGATGGCCTCCCATCTCCAATCCCGGCGAGGTCGGGTGCGCCCGCTCACCATCCTGCAATGAGCGAGGACGCGGCCAAACCGGCGCGGGAAGTGGTCGAGGCGATCTACCGCTCCGACTCGCGTCAGGTGCTCGCCACCCTGATCCGCCTGCTCGGCGACTTCGATGCGGCCGAAGAGGCGCTGCACGAGGCGTTCGCGGCGGCGGTCGAGCAGTGGGCTCGGGACGGCGTCCCGGCCAACCCACGGGCCTGGCTGGTCTCGACCGGCCGATTCAAGGCCATCGACGCCATGCGCCGGCGCGCGCGGTTCGATTCCTCCGTCGCGGAATTCGCGAAGCATCTGGAGCTGACAACCGGCGAGCGGGATGAGGCGCCCGATGAGACCGTGGACGATGATCGACTGCGACTCATCTTCACTTGCTCCCATCCGGCGTTGTCGCCCGAAGTGCAGGTGGCGATGACGCTCCGTGAAGTGTGCGGCCTCTCGACCGAAGAAATCGCGCGCGCGTTTCTGACGAAGACGGCGACCGTCGCCCAACGCATCGTGCGAGCGAAGGCCAAAATCCGGGAGGCGCGCATCCCTTACCGGATTCCGTCGGCGGCCGACCTGCCGGATCGATTGGACGCGGTGCTGCGGGTCGTCTACCTGGTGTTCAACGAAGGCTATTCCGCGTCCGCCGGCGGGGCGGTCACGCGGCAGGACCTTTCCGGCGAGGCGATCCGCCTCGGACGGCTGCTGGTCGATCTGCTCCCGGAGCCGGAGGCACTCGGGCTCCTCGGCCTGATGTTGCTGCAGGATTCTCGGCGCGCCGCCCGGACCTCGCCGACGGGCGATCTCGTTCTGTTGGAGGAGCAGGACCGCTCGCTTTGGAATCGGGATCAAATCGCCGAGGGGACCGCGCTGGTCAGGCGGGCGTTGGGAGCCGGTCCGGTCGGGCCTTATGCCATTCAGGCCGCGATCGCCTCCGTGCATGCAGCCGCGCCGCATCCTTCCGCCACGGATTGGGGCCGGATCGTCGGTTTCTACGATCTGTTGATGCAGGCCGAACCGTCGCCCGTGGTCGAATTGAACCGGGCGGTCGCCGTCGCGATGCGGGACGGCGCGGCCGCCGGACTCGAGCTCGTCGAGGCCATCCTCGCCAGGGGCCACCTGGAAACCTATCACCTGGCTCACGCCGCGCGGGCGGATCTGTGTCGCCGCCTCGGGAAAAGGGACGAGGCCCGCGACGCCTACGAACGGGCGCTGGCCCTCACCGTGCAGGAACCCGAACGAAGGTTTCTCCAACGCCGGCTGATGGAACTACGAGGCGAAAAAGGGGGACAGGCTACTTAATTGAGGACGGCCGCGTCGGCGCAATGTGGCAATGGGAGAATAGCCTGTCCTCTTGTTCCCCCTCCATCAACTACAATGCCAACAGCCAGCACACGGCCTTCGGGGTCAACGCCTTCGCCTACGATCTCGAGGGGAAGTTGGCCACGGTCACCGAATCGGAAAACACGGCCACCTACACGCGGAACGCCCGCAATCAACTCACCGGCATCAGCACGAGCGGTTGCTCCTGTTGAGTGAAACAAGAGGGGTATAGGTGGCGGAGCCGAGGCTGTTCAGTAAGCTGGAGGACCGAGGGCGGTAACGCCCGCCGCCTTCATCTCGCCATCCCTCGCGTGCGAGCTCAACGACGGCGAAGCAGTCTCTGTGAAAGCCATGTTGGATGACCGCCCTGCCACTGGTTGCCGGTAAGCTCCCATTCAACTTGTCTCCAACCCTTGACAGACATCCAAGCTGGAGTCGACGAAGCGACGGTCGTTGCTCCGAACGCTTCCGCCAGGCGGGCAATGCGGGAGTTCGCGTTGACGGTGCGGCCATAGATCTTCTGCAAGCCCAACTCGCCATAACCAAACTCAATTAAGGCATGTATCACCTCGACGGCATATCCGTAACGGCTCCAATATGCCGGCGCCAGCTCGATTCCAAGTTCTGCCTTCCTTCGATCGGAACCAGCGCGTCGCAGACCGCAGCAACCAAGAAGGACTTCCGGCCCTTTCCGTGAAACGATGGCGAGTTGGTAATTGATTCTTGGTCGCTCTGTCGCCCATGCTCGGAATAGCTCGAGGAGCTTGCGAGCATGACCAGGCTCGGCCCCCTCGGCTCCGTGAAACTGAAGAAAACGCGGATCTGCATGATAGGCCTCAAATCGAGACGTATCTTCAGGTACGAAGTCACGCAGGATGAATCTCTTTGTCAGAACTTCCATTGGATGGATCCGTGCGATTCAGCAGTACCAGTGTACTGACGTGCCAAGACGTCACCATACGCCGTCCAAGTAGCGGTCGGGCACTCCATGCGCGGCTGGGGAAGCCCATTGACCTCGCGAAAGTTCACGCCACAGCCGGGGCAGGGAAGCTCCTTCATGAGCCATGATCGTTTCTACATGTCCATCGTTAGCGTATATCGGTGGCTGACCTAAGCTTGTCAGGCATCGCACTTCCGGCGAATCCCGGTAACCTCCTCACCAACACATCTCTGGTTTGATTTTGTTGGTGGACCCGCGATAATACTACGGCTTGAGGGGTTCCGCCATGAACCGAGCGAGCAAATCCAGGCTGGAACGACGTACGGTCGAGGGATACCGGGAGATCGCCCCTCCGACGACGTTGGCCCCGTTCGTCGACCGTTTCTGGCACGCAGCGGCGGCAAGGAATCTCAATTTCCGGCACTACACGATTATTCCGGACGGCTGTGTCGATGTGGTCTATGAAACACTCGGCCATCGGGTCCGGTGTCTCCTGTTCGGCACGAGCAGCCACACTCGACTCTTTCGGATCACGCCGGAGGCGACCTACTTCGGCCTACGGTTCCGTCCCGGCATGGCCAGACATGTTCTCGACGTCCCGTCAGATGAACTGACCGATCGCCATTTGGATCTGCCGATCTTTCTAGGCCTTCGGCCGGAAGAGGTAGCCGAAGCGGCGAGCTTCTCCGCACAGAGTCGGCTGTTGGGACAAACCCTGGTCAAGACGTTTCACCGATATGACGTGATGCCCACGCCTCTCGATCGGGCGATCGATCACGTGCAACAGAACTTGGAAAGCTGGCGGGTTGAGACCCTCGTAGACATGTGCGGACTCAGCCTTCGGCAGGTGGAACGCAGTGTGAAAAATGCCGTCGGCTTACCTCCGAAGCTCTTCATGCGGATCCTGCGTGTCCAGGCGGCGATCAGGGCCCTTCAGCGTGCGCCGCAGGACAGTCTCGTGGATCTAGCAGCATTCCTCGGGTATAGCGATCAAGCCCATATGAATCGAGACTTCCGCCTTCTTACGGACAGCACCCCCGCTCAGTACCGACTGACACTGGCCCGGCAGACCTCTTCGGAGTCCGATCCCCGGATATCTTGATGTCGCGTTTTTTCAAGATCCGGCCCAAGGTCCGGGTCTATTCTGTCTCCCGTCATCGAGAAAAGGCGGGCGCAAGGCGCTCCGAACGCGGGCACGACGCTTTCTGATCCGGGGATCAGCTCTCCGTGTCGCATTTCGGAGAGGCCATGTGCAGCACGCGGACGCAGGTCGAATGGTTCGGGGGGAGTCTTTCACGGGGCCCTTCCAGGGGCCCGGGGATCTTGTAACGATGCCTGGGTGGATTGCGAAGCTCACGCGCGTAGTCGGTGTCGTCACGGCCGTTCTCGCCGGCGGCCTCCTGACCACTCTTGCGATTCCGGTCGAGGAGTGGCGTACAGGCGACCAACGCCTGACACCACTGACGTATGCGCCGAGCCAGGCAGGGCCGGACGCTCCCCGAAGGCTATGGATCGATACGGACGCCGCATGCGGAAATGGCCGGCGAACAGATCCGGACGATTGCTTCGCCATTGCGCTTCTCGCACATGCGTCGGACCTTCAGATCATCGGAATTTCGACCGTGTTCGGAAACGCGCCACTCGGTGTGGTCGACCGGACGACAATCGAACTCGCCGGCAGGTTGTCGGCTGAGTTGGGTCTAACGCTTCCGGTCTATAGCGGATCCGCAACACCTCTTGCACCGAACACGCTGTGGGCCCGACCGCCTGCGCACGAGGCGCTGACGGCGGCGCTTGAGGCGGGCCCGCTCACCGTCCTTGCCCTGGGGCCACTCACGAACCTTGCGGCTGTCCTCGGCGAACGGCCGGACTTGCGATCACGGGTTGGTCGGCTTGTCGCGGTAATGGGCAGACGCCCGGGGCATATTTTCCACCCCGCTGAGGGCGCCGATGCGGGAATCCTCTTCGGCCACGGACCGGTGTTCCGAGATTTCAACTTCGTAATGGACATACGTGCGTCCTTGCAGATCGTCGCCTTGAACCTGTCGACGACGTTGATTCCGTACGACGCGGCCCGCGGGATCGAGATTACTGCAGACGATCTCGATCGTCTGAGCACATCTGATGGTCCGATATCGTGGATAGCGGAGCGTGCTCGCCCCTGGCTAGACTACTGGCATGAGGACATCGGTCGCCTAGGTTTCTATCCGTTTGACCTCCTCGCAGCCGCGTATGCGATCGAACCGCATGAGTTTGGGTGCGCGCCGGTGCGGGTCTGGGTCGGAGAGGATCGCACCTTGTTCATCCCGTTGTGGCGGCCGGCGGCTCTGCTCGTCGGTCCAGCTGACATGCGCCTTGAACTCGAGAAAGCCGACGCGGCCGGCTCGGCCTTGTACTGCGCGCAAGCGGCGCCCGGTATGAAGACCGAGCTTATCCATCGATTCATCGCCACGAACCATGAAAGGGGCGCGGACGCCGATGTCACGTTGGTCCATACGCACTAGACCCTATCTCAAAATTGTTCGGTCAACCGGGACGGGTTGGCTTTCAGTGTAGAAAAGCCGGCTGCGAGGGGCGCGCCGCTCCAGCCTCGCCATGATGCGTTGATGCCCGACAGCCTGCTGAAGCCCTCTGATTGGCCGCTCGCCTCCGGCAGACCGTCGGATCGGCGACCGGCAGTCAGCCTGCCCAGCCATGAGCGGCGCCCGTCATGGCGAAGGCTTGCGTGCTCAGCCCCGCCAGCCGGGTCACTGAGAAAGTGGGCGGGGGCAAACCGCTCGAAAGCTTGTCCCCGCTCGGAGTCTGGACTGAGGGGACTGCACCAGGTAGGAGAGGGATCGAGCGTGCCGGCCCGAGCCGCCGGTATCGTCGGACGCTCGGCTCGATCGCAATTCAATTTGTCGTGCAGTATCGCTCGCTTACGGAACATGTCAAGGCTCGTTCGTCCCGCGCCGGGCAGGACCGATACGCGCGATGTCGATTTTTGGCCCGCTCGACGACCAGGTTACGTCACCAGGGATCGGAGTATGGCCGCTCGGGGAATGGAGGGATCGAAACGACGTCCCTGTGGCCGATCTCCCGCGCGGAGCGGGCCTTGAACGCGGTCGGTGATCGAGAGCCCGGACCTTTCCGACCGAACGGGGGATCCGGTGGGCCGGCCAGCGGCTCGGCGACCAAGGACCGGCGGCCGACGAACCGATGAGGAGGAATGCCGATGAAGTATCTGTTGTTGGTGCACCATGACGAGGAGGCCTTTCGCCGGATCCCCGAAGGGAAACGAAAGGAGATGCTCGCGGAATCGGTGCAGCTCACGCACCGCCTCGATGCAAACGGACAATACCTCCATGCGTCGCCGCTTCAACCGGCGGCCTCGGGCGTCCTCGTCCGGGTGCGAGAGGGCAAGGAACTCGTGACGGACGGCCCGTTCATCGAGACGAAGGAGCAACTGGCCGGGTATTTTCTGGTCGAGGCCCGCGATCTCAACGAAGCGGTGCGCATCGCCACGTGGGTTCCCGGGGCCAGAATCGGCACCGTCGAGGTGCGGCCGTTGGTTGAAATCTCAGGCTTGCCCGCCCCAACCCGAGAAGGGCCGAGGGCCGAGTGAGAAGCGCTCGCGCGTGAAACGACCGATGCGCGCGGCCCGGCGCCGCACGATCGGAAGACCGGACGTCCGGTGGGACAGCGAACCGCACCAGGTTGAGTCATGATCAGCGACGAGTCATACTCCCTGCCGATGAATCCACGTCCCGCATCTCCCTGCGGCACGCTCGAGGAGCAGTATCGAACCCTACTGGAGGTGGGAGAGGCCGTCTCCGCCCATCGCGATCTGCACGACCTGTTTCGTGATCTCGCCCAACGCCTTCCTCGCGTGGTGCACGTGAATTTCGTCGCCCTCTCCCTCTACGATCCGGAGCGGCACACCATGCGATTGCAGACCATACAGGCCAACGTGCCGGCCGACCTTATCGGAGGCCATGAGGATCCGGCTCAAGACACGCCCGCGGGGCTGGTCTGGGAAACCCAGCAAGCGCTCCTGGTTCCGGACCTCGACGAGGAGTCCCGTTGGCCGAAGGTCATCCAACGGATGAAGGAGGACGGGACGAAATCATTCTGCATGGTTCCCCTGACCACCGCGGTCCGGAGGTTGGGAGCCATGGGATTTACGAGTTTGCAACAGGGAGCCTATGGCGACTCGGACGTGGCCTTCCTCCAGCACGTGGGCAATCAAGTTGCGGTCGCCGTGGACAATGTCCTCCATCATCAAGACCTGGTCGCCCGGCAGGACCAACTCCGCCTGTTGCTGGAAGTATCCGAATCCATCGCCTTGCACCGCGACTCGAATCAATTGCTTCACGACCTCGCGCAGCGATTGCCGCGCATCGTTCCCTTCGATTACATCAACGTGGTGTTGCATGACCCGACCAAGGGGGTCATGCGTCTCTGGCTGCTCGTGACGTCGAAGCCGAGCACGATCAGTTCCGGATTGGAAACCCCGGTTCACGAGTCGCCCGGCGGGTTGGTCTGGAAGACCCAGCAGCCGTTGACCGTGAGCGACATCTCCCAAGAACTGCGCTTCCCCGGGCTGATGGCGATGCTGAGGGAGAACGGCGTGCAGTCCTTCTGTGTCGTTCCGCTCACGACGGCGCAGCGTCGTCTCGGCGCCATGGGATTTGGCAGCGTGCAACGGAGGACGTATCACGAGGCCGAGGTGGCGTTCATGCAACAGGTGGCGAGGCAGGTCGCCGTCGCCGTAGACAACGCCTTGCACGCGGCCAGCGCCCATACGGCCCAGCAACAGCTCGAATACGAACGGGATCATGTGCGGCTGCTGCTCGAGGTCAACAACGCGGTGGTGTCGCATTTGGATTTGCCGGACGTGTTTGCGGCGGTCAGCGCGTGTTTGAGAAAAGTCATCCAGCACGACGGGTCGGCGCTGGTGCTTTACGACGCGGCGCAGCAGCGATGCCGCGTGCATGTCCTGGATTTCGCCAAGGAGGAAAAATTCGTGGAGGACGTGCCCCTCACCACCGGGTGCAAGTCCCCCTCGGACCAGGCGATTCTGACCAGGAAGCCCGTGGTGTATCGGAAGCGCGACCTGGAATTGCTGGCGGTTGAATCGGAAATCACCCGACAATTGTTGAGCCAGGGAGTCCGCGCCTTCTGTTCCGTACCCCTCCTATCCCACGAGAGAGTCTTGGGCGCGCTGAACGTGGGGCGTATCCGTGAAGAAGATTTCACCACGGCCGAGTGCGAGCTTCTCAGCCAGGTCGCGCAGCAGATCGCCATTGCGGTCGAGAACGGGTTGGCCTACCAGGAAATCGCCGGGCTGAAGGAAAAGCTGACGAAGGAGAAGCTCTACCTCGAGGAGGAGATTCAGACGGAATACAACTTCGAGGAGATCGTCGGCGAGAGCCGTGCGCTCAAACATGTGCTCAAACACGTCCAAACGGTCGCCGCGACCGACTCCACCGTCCTGATTCTCGGCGAAACAGGCAGCGGGAAGGAGCTTGTCGCGCGGGCGCTCCATAACCTGAGCGACCGGCGGGAGCGGACGTTTGTGAAGCTGAATTGCGCCGCGATTCCGGCGGGTTTGCTCGAAAGCGAATTGTTCGGTCACAGGAGGGGCGCCTTCACTGGCGCCATTGCGTCCAAGGTCGGCCGATTCGAACTGGCCGACGGCGGGACCCTGTTTCTCGACGAGGTAGGCGAGATCCCGTTGGAGTTGCAGGTCAAGCTGCTGCGAGTGCTGCAGGAGCGGGAGTTCGAACCGTTGGGGAGCACCACGACGGTCCGGGTCAACGTCCGCCTGATCGCGGCGACCAATCGGGACCTGGCCACGCTGGTGGAAGAGAAGCAGTTTCGCGACGATTTGTTCTACCGGCTCAATGTGTTTCCGATCACGGTGCCGCCGTTGCGCGAACGGGCGGAAGACGTGCCCTTGCTCGTGAGACATTTTGCGCAAAAGTTCGCTCAGCGGATGAAGAAGCGGGTCGAGACGATTCCCGCCGCCGCCATGGAGGCGCTGATGAACTACCCGTGGCCGGGCAACGTGCGGGAACTGGAAAACGTCATCGAGCGGGCGGTCATCTTGACCCAAGGGGCCGATTTGTTCGTCCCGCTCACGGAATTGAAGCGGGCCCACAAGCCTGCCGGCGCGTCCACGGCGACCCTGGAGCAAGCCGAGCGGGAGCACATTCTGAGCGTGCTCCGGCAGACCAACTGGGTCATCGGCGGCGCCGGCGGCGCCGCCGCCAAGCTCGGGATGAAGCGAACCACCCTGCAATCCAAAATGCGAAAATTGGGGCTCTTCCGCTCCTGACCGCGCCGACTCCTCGACGGCTTTCCGATCGGCGTTTCTTCGACTCCCATCGCAGTGCCGGCTTTCGCGGCTGCGTTTCGACCGAGTTCGCCCGTCCTCTTCGAATGTCCTTGGTCTCGTCAAAGTCGCCGACGGCATGGTCGCGCGCGTCTTACTCGATTGCGAGATCGGATGGCGCCGACATTTCGGCACCTGCCGAATGGACGGCAGGCCGATGTCGGCACAGCGGTGACTGGGTTCCCGGCGCCGCCTCGGATTCTCCAAGTCTTCATCGTTAAATTCATCGGTTAGAGATGGTCCCGGGCCGCTCATGCCGTTGGAATGGTCGTTGCTACTCTCCGCAGGCATCACGTCGGCGAGGGCTCATGGAGGGCTTCGTCGCAAGGTTTCAGGAGGGCACGGCTCATGAAACGTCGATATTGGCTCGGCTCTACGCTGCTTCTCGCTACGGTTCTGCTGACGGGTGCCGGTTTGGGTGTCTGGAAGTACGGAGCAATACAAGAAAGTGCCGCCGCTTCCGCTGGCCAGCCGGAGGCCGTGGAAGCGGTGACCGTCGCCGTCGCCAAGGCGGTCCAGCACCATCAGACGGCCACGGCCATCGGGACGGTGCTGGCGTTGCGATCGATCACGCTGCGGAATGAACTCCCCGGGACCGTGAGTCAGGTCCGGTTCACCCCGGGACAAATCGTGGAGGCGGGGGCGGTTCTGGTTGCGCTCGACGTGTCGGTGGAAGAGGCGGATTTGAAGGCGCAGATCGCCCAAGCCGTCCTTGCGCGAACGGTGCTGGATCGCCGGCGCGCCCTGACTCAGGATCTCGCCGCCGCGCAGGAGGAAGTGGATCGTGCGCGCGCCGATTACGACGTCGCGCAAGCCCAAATCGCGCGGACCAAGGCCATCATCGCCCGAAAGACGATCCGGGCGCCGTTCCGCGCACGGGTGGGGCTGGCGGACGTCCATCCCGGACAGTATCTCAACGAAGGCACCCAACTGACGACGCTCCAAGGCATCGACGAGGCGGTGCAGGTGGATTTCGCTCTGTCGCAACAGGTGGTCGCCGGTCTCCGCGAGGGAGCCACGGTCGAGGTGTTCGCGGCCGGAGGATCGGCGCCCATCCCGGCGAAGATCGTCGCCCTCGACGCGCGCGTTGATCCCGCCACTCGGAACGCGATGGTGCGCGCCAGGATCGATCACGCGGCCGGGGCGCCCACGCCGGGGGCCGCCGTGCGCGTCCGCGTGCCGGTGGGCGCGCCGCGCCAGGCCGTCGCCGTTCCGGTGAATGCGTTGCGCAAGGGCCCGAGCGGCGACCAGGTGTTCGTGATCGAGCCGGATCAGGATGGCAAGCTCCGCGCGCGCGCACGCCAGGTCGAAAGCGGCGCCATGATCGGCGACGAGATCGTCATCCGGGAAGGCCTGGCCGCCGGAGAACGGGTGGCGGCCTCCGGATCATTCAAATTGCGCGACGGCGTGCTGGTGGCTTCGGCTGGCGAAACGGACGAAGGGCCGGACGGGGGACCGCGCCAAGACCATCTGGTCAGCCAGCGCTGAGCGACGGACACCGAGGGAGATTCCGATGCGATCGTTCACCGACATCTTCGTCAAACACCCCGTGCTGGCCGTGGTCGTCAACCTGGTGATCGTGCTCGTGGGTTGGCGGGCCCTCGCGACCCTTCCGGTGCAGCAATACCCGAAGATCGAAAGTTCGTCGGTCGTCATCACCACGGTCTACTACGGAGCCAGCGCCGAGACCGTCCGCGGATTTCTGACCACGCCGATCGAGCGCGTGGTCTCCGCGATCAGCGGAGTTGACTATCTGGAGTCGACCAGCCGCGCCGGCGTGAGCACCGTGACGGTGCATCTGAAGCTGAACCACAACAGCACGGCGGCGTTGGCCGAGGTCACCGCGCGGCTCCAACAGGTCCGATCCGAGTTGCCCGCCGCGGCGGAACCGCCGGTGATCGAGGTGCAGCGCGCGGATCGTCCGTATGCGTCGTTCTATCTCAGCTTCACCTCCGCGGAGCGCAGTGTCCCGGCGCTGACCGATTGGCTGGTGCGCACCCTGCAGCCGCAACTGGCCACCCTTTCCGGCGTGCAACGGGTGACCATCGAGGGCGGCCGGCAGATCGCCATGCGCGTCTGGATCGATCCGGATCGTCTCGCGGCGTTCAATTTGTCCCCGGGCGACGTCCAGGCGGCGCTCCAGCGCAACAACTTCCTGGCCGCGGTCGGCCGGACAAAGGGGAACCTCGTCCAGGTCAACCTCCTGGCCAATACCGATTTGCGGTCCGCCGACGAGTTCGAGGAGCTCATCGTCGCCGATCGCGGAGGGGCGATCATCCGGCTGAAGGACGTCGCGCGCGTCGAGCATGGAGCCGAAGAGGCCGAGATGGTGGCCAAGTACAACAGAACGGAGGGGGTGTACCTCGGGGTCTGGCCGTTGGTCGGCTCCAACGAGATCGAAGTCGCGCATCGGCTTCGAGCGGAGATGGACCGCATCAGGCCGATGTTGCCCGGGGACATCGACATGCAACTCGTCTGGGACGGGACGATGTTCATGGAGAGCGCGCTCAAGGAAATCACCAAGACGCTCGGCGAGACCATTCTGATCGTCGCCCTCGTCGTGTTTCTGTTCATGGGATCGGTGCGGACCGCCTTGGTCCCGCTCGTCGCCATGCCCGTGTCGCTGATCGGGGCGGCGATCTTCATGTACGCGTTCGGGTTCAGCCTCAATCTGTTGACGATCCTCGCGATCGTGCTGTCGGTGGGGCTCGTCGTGGATGACGCCATCGTGGTCGTCGAGAACGTCGAGCGGCACGTCCGTCAGGGGAAGTCCAGGATCCAGGCGGCGCTGGTCGGATCGCGGGAGCTGGTCGGGCCCATCATCGCCATGACCATTACCCTTGCGACCGTGTATGCGCCCATCGGCTTCCAGGGCGGGCTGACCGGCTCGCTCTTCCTGGAATTCGCCATGACCCTGGCCGCCGCCGTCGTCCTGTCCGGCGTCGTGGCGGTGACGCTCTCCCCGGTCATGAGTTCCCGCTTCGTGCACCCGGAGGGCCGGGAGGGACGGTTGACGCAGTGGGTCAATCGGGGGTTCGACGTGGTCCGCCGCGTGTACGAACGGCTGCTCGACGGGGCGTTGGAGATTCGATGGGCGATCGTGTCGGCCTCGATGCTCGTCATGGTCGCGGCCTGGCCGTTGTATACGTTCTCGCGACAAGAGCTGGCGCCCGTGGAGGATCAGAGTCATATCAGTCTCTTCCTCGAGGCGTCGCCGGACTCGACGGTGGCGGCGACGAACCGGGATTCGATGAAGGTGGTCGAGGCCATCACGGCGTTCCCCGAGGCCCGCTTCATGTGGTCGCTCACCGCCTCATGGGGAGGGTTCGGGGGACTGGTCGCCAAAGACTGGCGCGAGCGCACGCGTTCGACCGAGCTCATGTACGGCGAGGTGTTCGGGGCGGTGTCCCAGATCCCCGGCCTTCGGGTCTTTCCTCGCCTGGATCCGCCCTTGCCGACTCCGGGCCAATACGACGTCGAGCTGATCCTGGAAAGCGACCTGCCGGGCGATCAGATGCTCGAGACGACGGCCGCGGTCCTCGGCGCCGGGTGGCGAAGCGGCAAGTTCCTGTACGTCGATACCGATCTGAAGGTCGACCTGCCGGAAGCGCGGGTCGTGCTCGATCGCGAGCGGCTCGCCGACCTGGGGCTCGATTTGGCCGGGGTCGGCCGGGAACTCGGGACGCTGCTCGGCGGCGCGTACGTGAATCGCTTCAATTTCTTCGACCGCAGCTACAAGGTCATTCCTCAGATCGGCGACCAGGACCGAGCGACGATCGATCCGCTCCTCGATCTCAAGATCAAGACGCCCGGGGGGCAACTCGTGCCGGTGTCCACGTTCACCCACATCGAAACGAGCACCGCCCCCCGTACGCTCAACCGTTTCCAGCAGCGTAACGCCGTTCGGGTGTTCGGCGGGGTCAAGCCGGGTGTGACTAAGGAAGAAGCGTTACGCGTACTCGAAACGGCCGCCGCCACGGCGGGCGGCCCTCCCGTGGGACTCGACTATGCCGGAGAGTCGCGCCAGATCCGCCACGAGGGCTCGGCCCTGACCGTGACCCTCGGGTTCGCCCTCGTGCTGATCTACCTGGTGCTGGCCGCGCAGTTCCAGAGCTTTCGCGATCCGTTGATCGTCCTGCTCGGGTCCGTCCCGCTGGCGATTTCCGGGGCGCTGGTGTTCAGTTTCCTCGACCTCACCACCATCAACATTTATTCGCAGGTGGGGCTGATCACCCTGGTGGGCCTGATCGCGAAGAACGGCATCCTCATCGTGGAGTTCGCCAACACGTTGCAGGCCCGCGGACTGCCCAAAATGGCCGCGCTCCGGGAAGCCTCGCTCACGCGGTTGCGCCCGGTGCTGATGACCTCGGCGGCCACGGTCTTCGGGCACCTGCCATTGGTGCTCGTGTCCGGGCCGGGCGCCGCGGCCCGCAACAGCATCGGCATGGTCCTGGTCACCGGCATGACCGTCGGCACGCTGTTTACCCTGTTCGTCGTCCCGGTGTTTTACTCGCTGATCGCGGCGCAGCGGCGGTCGAGCGCGGCTCCCGATGCCGTTCGTGAGCCGGAGTGGCTGCTCGCGGGAGCGAAAGGGTGAGCAGCGCGCAACTCGTCCATGAGGGTGCGATCCGTCGTCTCGTCGAAGCTTCGTGAACACCGTTGAGCGTGTGAGGTCATGCGAGCACTCAGTATCCTTTTCTCCATTCTGCTGGCCGTGGGCTGCGCGGTCGGACCGGATTACTCCCGTCCGGACCTTCCCACACCGGCCGCCTTCAGGATGGAGGCCGGCGAGGGGGAAGCGGAGTCCTTCGCCAACCTGCCCTGGTGGGAGTTGTTGCGGGACCAGGAGCTTCAGCGGCTCATTCGGACCGCGTTGGAGGGCAATAAAGACCTGAAGCGCGCCGTGGCGTCGGTGGATGAGTTCCAGGCTCGCCTCTTCGT
This sequence comes from Candidatus Inralta sp., assembly GCA_039794185.1. Classification (GTDB taxonomy): domain Bacteria; phylum Nitrospirota; class Nitrospiria; order Nitrospirales; family Nitrospiraceae; genus BQWY01. The sequence continues at coordinate 34,486 of JBDIVW010000028.1, forward strand.
CGCGAACATGGACTTCGCTCCGAAGGCCGACGTGACCGCGAATGCTCCGTCCTTCGGCCGGAAGGCGGAATTCCTGTTCCCCGGCTTCCCCAACCCGTTCAACTACTATCTGCAAGGCAATCTCTCGTGGGAGCTCGACATCTGGGGGCGCATTCGCCGCTCGAACGAAGCGGCGCGCGGCGATCTGCTGGCGCGCGAGGAAGCCCGGCGCGCGGTGGTGCTGCAACTCGTGAGCGGCGTCGCGGAAGCGTATTTCGACCTCCTGCAGTACGACATGCAGGTGGACATCGCCGGCCGCACGCTGCAATCCTGGGAGGAGTCCGCGAGGATCGCGCAGGCGCGAGTGCGCCAAGGGGCGACGTCGAAGATCGACGCCGACCAGTTCGAGGCGGAGAAAGCCAATGCCGCCGCCCGCCTGGCCGAGCTGAACCGACAGCGGGTGCAAAAAGAAAATCAGCTCAGCGTCCTGCTGGGCCGGAATCCGGGGTCCGTCGCCAGGGGGCGAGGGCTGACGGAGCAGGTACTGCCTCCGCAGGTGCCGGCGGTCTCCCCTCGGCATTGCTGCAGCGCCGACCGGACCTCGTCCAGGCGGAGCAAGAACTGGCGGCGGCGACCGCGAGGATCGGGGTGGCCAAGGCGGACCGATTCCCGAAGCTCAGCATCACGGGAATCCTCGGGGTCGCCAGCCCGCAACTGTCGCGTCTGGTGGCGGACGAAACGGCGTTCGGGGTCGCCGGGCCCAGCCTCGCGGGGCCGCTGCTCAACGCGCAGATCCTGGGATTCCAACAGGCGGCCGTCGAAGCACAGGCGAGGCAGGCGTTGGCGCAGTACGAACAGTCGATTCTCGTCGCCTTCAAGGAAGTCGAAGACGCGCTGGCGGCGGTGCGCACGGCGCGGGAGCAACGCGATGCGCAAGCGGCCCAGGTCGAATCCCTGCGGTCGGCCCTGCGGCTGGCGATGCTCCGGTACAAAGGCGGGCTCGCGAATTACCTGGACGTTTTGATCGCTCAACGAAATCTGTTCGAAGCCGAACTGTCGCTGACGAGCACGCATCGCCTCCAATTGGTGTCGGTCGTGCAGTTGTATAAAGCGTTGGGCGGCGGCTGGTTCCCTCAGGAGACCGGCGAAGCACGGCCGGCGGCGACGATGAGGGAGACGGGAGGAGCCGAGCTCCTTCTCTACTCCGACGGAGCGAAGGGATAAGCGATCGTTTCGAATCCCGGGCTCCGTGGGGTGGCGGCCCGAGCTGTACCCGTGTTCCACCTTGGCGTGTCTCTGCAGAGAATGGAAGAGATGATCCTCGACCTCATCCTTTCCGCGACGCATTTCCTGCTGGTCTTTTCACTGATCGCTCTGCTCGCCGCTCAACATGTCCTGATCCGTCCGGGCATGACTCCTTCGGGGCTACGACTTGTCGCGAGGCTGGATCGCGTGTACGGCGCGAACGCGGCGTTGCTGCTCGGCGTGGGCTTTGGCCGCGTGTTGTGGGGCGCAAAGGGGCCGGCGTTCTATCTCTCGAATTCCACCTTTTGGGCCAAGATCGCGCTCTTCGCGGCGGTGGCGCTGCTGTCGATCCCACCAACCGTCCAACTGGTTCGATGGACCATGCAAGCCGAGCGGCATCCGCAGCGTCTGCCCTCGACCGAAGGGATTCACCGCGTCCAATGGTGGCTGTGGGCGGAGGCCATGGGGCTCGTCTTCATTACCTTCCTTGCCGCAGCCATGTCCCGGGGGTTCGGACTCAATGACTAGCGTAAGTAGTTGAAAAACAAGGTATTGCGACGTGCGAGACGGGATTGCCGGGCCATGTCGATTTGAGGCACCCTCCTTCGACTAGTTGCTAGAGAGCACATGAACCAGGCCGCCGGGGCAGCCCGCTCCGGATGAAGAAAGGGCGGACACGATGCGATTCATGATCATCGTCAAAGCGAACCACGATTCTGAAGCCGGCGTCATGCCCAGCGAGCAGCTCATGGCCGAAATGGCCGCCTATCACGAGGAGTTGCATAAGGCCGGGGCGTTGGTGGATGCCTCCGGCCTTCAAGCCAGCTCGAAGGGGTGGCGCATCGCCTATTCCGGCAACAAACGGACGGTGGTCGACGGGCCGTTCGCCGAGACCAAAGAACTCATCGCCGGATACACGATCATTCAAGTCCGATCGAGGGGGGAGGCCAGGGCGTGGACCGAACGCTTCCCCAACCCGGCCGGCCCCGGCAAGGACGACGCGATCGAGGTGCGCCAGTTGTTCGAGCTGGAGGACTTCGGGCCCAGCGAGGCGGTCGACCGCTTTCGCGCCATGGAGGCCGGGTCCCGGAAGTAACCGACGCCGGATACGTGCCGTCACGGGTCGGTCGCTCGTTCGAGTGTGCGACGCCATCACAGGAAATGAGGGAAAAGGAGGATACGGATGGGATACGCCGACGGATTCGTCCTGCCGGTTCCAAAGAAGAACCTGCGGGCATATTTTAGGCTGGCCAAGAAAGCGGGAAAGATCTGGCGAGAGCACGGGGCCCTCGAGTATCGCGAGTGCGTGGGTGACGACCTGAGGGTGAAGGTGGGCACGCCGTTTCTTCGAACGGCCAAGGTCAGGACCGGCGAGACCGTGGTGTTTTCATGGATCCTGTACAAGTCCCGGCGGCATCGCGACCGCGTCAACGCCAAGGTGATGCAGGATCCGCGAATCAAGGACATGTGTAATGGGAAGGCCATGCCGTTCGATGTCAAGCGCATGGCCTACGGTGGGTTCAAAGTGATGGTGGATGCCAGATAACGGTACTCGAAAGGGCGTTCATGTTGAGTTTCAAAGAGCATGTTGAGACCGGCCAAGGCAAACCCTCGTCCAATGACATCAAAATCGACAACTGGGTTAGAGAGCTACATACGGAGAAGGCGACAATATGATCAGCAAGGTTTTTTTGAATCTTCCCGTCAAGGATCTCGAGAAATCGATGGCATTCTTTACAGCAGTCGGCTTCTCGTTCAACCCGCAGTTCACGGATAAGACCGCGGCCTGCATGGTGATGAGCGACGACATCTATGCCATGCTGCTGACTCACGACAAGGTGAAGGAGTTTACTAGCAAGCCGATTGCTGATGCCCACAAGACGACCGAGGTGCTGACCGCCCTGGCCGTCGAGAGCAAGTCGAAGGTGAACGAGCTGGTGGACAGGGCGTTGAAAGCAGGCGCGAAAGAGACCTATCCGCAGAAGGACTACGGCTTCATGTTCACAAGAAGCTTCGAAGACCCTGACGGCCACATTTGGGAAGTGTTCTGGATGGACCCGGCGCAGGTGCAACGGGGATAGGCGTGATCCGGCCGCGGCCTGGCAAGTGCCGGGGTTGAAAGAAGCCGGCAAGATGAGAACGATGAACCATGTACTGAACGGCAAAGTGGCGTTGGTGGCTGGGGCCACGCGAGCCGCCGGCCGCGGCATCGCGGTCGAACTGGGAGCGGCCGGAGCCACCGTCTATTGCACCGGTCGAACCACACGTAGGCAGGCGTCGGAGATGAAACGCCCCGAAACGATCGAGGAGACGGCCGAGCTTGTGCGACAGGCCGGCGGGGAGGGGATTGCCGTGCAGGTCGATCATTTGGAACCCGCGCAAGTGCAAGCATTGGTGGCGCGCATTACGCGCGAACAGGGCCGTCTGGATGTGCTGGTGAACGATGTGTGGGGGGCGGACTTCCTGATCGAGTGGAACGTCCCCCTGTGGGAACACTCCCTGGACAAGGGCCTGCGCATGCTGCGGCTCGCAATCGACACGCATATCGTCACCAGTCACTTCGCGCTGCCCCTCCTGATCAAGCAGCCGGGCGGATTGGTCGTCGAAATGACGGACGGTACGGCCGAGTACAACAGTTCCAACTACCGGGTGTCGCTGTTCTATGATCTCGCCAAGACGTCGGTCATGCGCATGGCGTGGGGGCTGGCGCAAGAGTTGCCGTCCTATGGATGCACCGCTGTGGCTCTGACTCCGGGCTGGCTGCGTTCCGAGCAGATGCTGGATGCGTACGGGGTCAGCGAAGGCAACTGGCGGGACGCCAGTAAGAAGCAACCACACTTCGTCATCAGCGAATCGCCCCGGTACGTCGGCCGCGCGGTTGCGCATCTGGCCGCAGATCCCGAGGTGGCGCGCTGGAATGGTCAGTCGCTGTCCAGTGGACAGCTCGCAAAGGCGTATGGCTTTACGGATCTCGATGGCTCACAGCCCGATTGTTGGCGTTACTTTCGTGAGGTTCATGATGCGGGTAAACCGGCCGATGCGACCGGGTACAGATGAAAATGCCGGCGCAATCCATCGCGGCCGCGTAATCACAAGGAGGTTCCCATGCGTTTCCCTTTCACTATGATCATGTGCTTGTGCGCGCTCTTCCTGGCCTCTCCAGCACCGGCCAAGGAAAAGAAGGCCGAAAAACAAATGGACCAGCAGGCGATGATGGAGCTGTGGAAAAAACTGGCTACCCCCGGAGAGCCGCACAAGTTGTTTGGGAGCCTGGCCGGCAGTTGGACCACCACCACGAAGGAATGGATGGAGCCCGGCAAGCCTCCGACGGAGTCGACCGGCACCGCGGAAATGAAGATGTTGCTGGACGGGCGTTTTCTCTACCAGGAGTACGACGGCCAGATGATGGGACAACCCTTCTCCGGAATCGGGATCGACGGGTACGACAATATGACCCAAAAATATGTGACGGCGTGGATGGATACGATGGGCACGGGGATCTTCATCATGGAAGGCACGGCGAGCCCCGACGGCAGGACCATCACGTTGAAAGGCTCGCATCCTGAACCGGGCGGAGGAACGATGACACATCGTGCGGTCTGGAAGATCGTCGATGACAACACGCAGACCTTCGATATGTACGGGGCTCACCACGGTGGAAAAGAAACGAAAATGATGGAGATCACCTATGCCCGGAAGCGGTAATCGGAACGACAGGGCGCAGCCGCCGGCATGATGGAAACGAGCACGTCGGCAATCAGTCGGAGGCCTTTCCATGCATACGATCACCCCATTCTTATGGTTCGATGACAATGCCGAAGAGGCGGCGCATTTTTATACATCGGTGTTCAAGAACTCCAAGGTGACGCGCAGGACCCGTTACGGAGACGAGGGCGCGGAGGTCTCCGGAAGGCCGAAGGGGAGCGTCATGACGGTGGCCTTCCAGCTCAATGGACAGGATTTCATTGCATTGAACGGCGGGCCGCAATTCACGTTCACCGAGGCTGTTTCCTTCGCGGCGAACTGTGAGACGCAGGAGGAAGTCGATGAACTGTGGGAGAGACTCTCAGAAGGTGGAACAAAGGGACGATGCGGCTGGCTCAAGGACAAGGTCGGGTTGTCGTGGCAGGTCGTCCCCGACGGGCTCGGCGAGTTGCTGGCAGAGAAGGACGAGAAGAAATCGGCACGAGTCATGGAGGTCTTGCTGAAGATGGGCAAGCTCGACATCCACGCTCTCCGGCGAGCCCATCGGCAGGCGTAATGAGATTCCGGCCATGAGCGGCGTGAAGGAGACATGCGCATGAGGTACATGCTGTTGATCTACTTCGAGGAAAGCCGGGGATTGAGCGAGGCCGACCGGGAGAAGTGCTATGCGGAATCCATCGCGCTGGCTCACGAGCTACAGGCCACCGGGACATATCTGGCCGCCGACCCGCTTCATCCGACGTCGATGGCCACGACCGTCCGCGTGCGAAACGGCAAGCGGCTCGTGACCGACGGACCGTTCGCAGAAACGCGCGAACAGCTCGGGGGCTATTTTCTCATCGACGCGAAGGATCTCGACGAGGCGATCGGCATCGCCGAGAAAATTCCCATGGCGCAAGTGGGGACCGTCGAGGTGCGGCCCGTGATCGAGATCCCGGGGCTGCCGGGAAGGTAGCCTCCGCCGCTCTGGGCGCTCCATCGATTATGACGAGCAGCGCGTGGCTGGTCGAGCGAGGTGGATGCATCGGGGGTCCGTCGTGCTCACGGTTCGACATTCGATGGAACATGGCGCGCTGATCGGCTACAGCGACGATCTGTACGTGCCAATCGAGGCTAACGCGTTGGAACCAACGAACTTCACAGGAAGGAGTCGGACATGAGCCGCATACGGTTGCTGGTCGGGACACGCAAAGGCGCGTTCGTGTTGACGTCGGATGGAACGCGGAAGCAGTGGGAGGTCAGCGGACCTCACTTCGGGGGATGGGAGATGTATCATCTCAAGGCCTCCCCAGCCGATCCGAACAGGCTCTACGCGTCGCAGACCAGCAGTTGGTTCGGACAGGTCATCCAGCGATCCGATGACGGCGGCAAGACATGGACTCCGCCTGGAACCAAACCAGAAGATCTCATGGGACCGGATGGCACACCGAAGGGCGAGAGCAACATGTTTGTCTACGACTCGTCTGCTGAAACCGGTAAACCGCTTACCACCCACCAATGGTACGATGGCACGCAGCGTCCTTGGGAATTCAAGCGAGTCTGGCACCTCGAGCCGTCGCCGACGGATCCGGACACGGTCTACGCCGGTGTCGAGGACGCGGCGATCTTCAAATCGATGGACGGGGGACGAACGTGGAAGGAACTGGCGGGCCTGCGTGAGGCCAAAGGCAGCCTCTGGCAGCCGGGTGCGGGCGGGATGTGCCTGCACACGATCCTGTTGGACCGGAACCATCCGGGACGGATCTTCGTCGCCATTTCGGCGGCCGGCGTCTTCCGGAGCGACGATGGGGGCAAGACCTGGCGGCCGGCGAACCAGGGGCTGAAGTCCCAGTATGAACTGCCCGACCCGGATGCGGAGGTCGGCCACTGCGTGCACCGGATCGCCATGCATCCGTCGCGGCCGAACGTCCTCTTCATGCAGAAACACTGGGACGTCATGCGCAGCGACGACGCCGGCGAGTCGTGGCACGAAATCAGCGGGAACCTGCCGACCGACTTCGGGTTTCCGATCGACGTGCACGCGCATGAGCCGAACACGGTCTACGTGATTCCGATCAAGAGCGATTCCGAGCATTATCCCCCGGATGGGAAGCTTCGCGTGTACCGGAGTCGGTCCGGCGGGAACGAGTGGGAGGCCCTGACGAACGGCCTGCCGCAACGAGAGTGTTACGTGAACGTGTTGCGCGATGCGATGGCGGTCGACTCGCTCGACCCTTGCGGCCTCTACTTCGGGACCACCGGGGGACAGGTCTACGCCTCGGCCGACGCCGGCGATCATTGGACACCCATCGTCCGGGATCTCCCTGCGGTGTTGTCGGTCGAGGCACAGACGTTGCCGTGAAGGGCGGGGGGACGCGTCGGTTGTCAACCGTCACTCGTCCTCGATCAGAGGGGTAAGGACCGCTCAGGTGCGAATGAGGCGTGATGGGATGACGAATGACGAGGGAATGGCCGACCTGAGACACGAGACCGCTGAGATGCGCGCCATGATTCGAGTTGTGCTGCCTCACCATCTGCGGTCCCTCGCGCGGGTCGACGGCGAAGTGACTCTGGAGGTCCTCGGGCCGGCGACGCAGCGCTCGGTGCTCGACGCCCTCGAGGCGCGCTATCCCATGCTGCGGGGAACGATCCGCGACCACGTCACCCGCACGCGCCGGCCCTTCCTGCGGTTCTTCGCGTGCGAACAGGATCTCTCTCACGAGGATCCGGACGCCCCGTTGCCCGACCCGGTCGCCATGGGCGAAGAGCCCTACCTGATCGTCGGCGCCATGGCGGGGGGCTGAGGACGTCCCCCGGCGCGTCCGCGCGCACCGGCGTTGATCCACCCGCGGCCGGCGCGTTGGGCTCACCCTATCGGGTATCGGCGCGGAATTCCTTGGCAATCTCCTTCAGGTCTTTGGGATAGAGGACGATCTCGATCCGCCGATTGGAGGCTTTGCCCTCATCGGTCTCGTTGTCCGCGACCGGTCTGGTATCGGCATACCCGGCGGCCGAGATCACTTGCCGGTCGATTCCGCCCGCGTCGATCAAATATCGCACCACGCTCGTGGCGCGAGCGGTCGAGAGCTCCCAGTTGCTGGCAAAGCGATCCTTGATTCTGGCGCCGATGGGTACGTTGTCCGTATGGCCTTCGATGCGAATCTGCTTGTTCGGGACGTTCCCCACGATATCGCCGACTTGCTTCAAGACCTTGAGGCCGGCCGGCTTGATATCGGCTCGGCCGGAATCGAACAGCACCTTATCCACCATATTGATCGTCAGCCGGTCTCGCACGCGCTGGATCGTGATGTTTCCTTTGGCGATCTCGTCCTGAAGTGATTTGGACAGTTCCTCCTGCGCCCGGGTCAGTCGCCGGATTTCCTCTTCCTTTGCCGCCCGTTCCTTCTCGAGCCGGGCCTTCTCGGCTTCCTCTGATTTGAGGCGGTCTTGTTCCTGCTGGAGCTTGGCGAGCAGCTCCTGCTCCGTCTGGGTGAGACGTTGTTTTTCCTCCTTGAGTTGCTCCACCTGTGCTGCCAGACGACCTCGTTCGCGGCCGAGTTCGTCGCGCTCGGCCCCGAGCTGGCCTGATTCATCGGTCAAGGCGGCGACCCGGGCCTGGCTGTGCTCCAGCTTCTCGCTCAGCGCCGCCACTTTCGCCGCCAGCGTGTCGCGATCGGAGGCGGCCTGGCGTAGTTGACCGATTTCTTGATCCCGCTCGGCCAGGCGTTGTTCGAGATCCGTGGTCCTGGCCGAGGCGGACTCCAGCTCGCCGGCCCGTCGCTGCAGCTTCGCGATCTCCTCCTGCGCCGTCGAGGTGCCGCTGAGCAACCGCTGTTTGTCGTCTTGCAGTGAAGCGACCTGTGCCAGCTCCGCATCGAGTTTGGCCCTCAAATCGCGCGCCTGGTCGCGGGCTTCGGTCACGGATGCCGCCAACTCGTTCTTTTCCTTTTCAAGGGCTTCGATGCGCGCGTTCGCTCCGGCCAGGGCACGACCCTGTTCGCCGACCTCGCGTTGCAGGTCGTCGACCTTCGTCTGCAGGTGGTCACGGTCGCGTCGCAAATCCGCGTTGACCTGTTCGGCCTTCCGGAGGTCAGCGGAGAGCCGGTCGAGCTTTCCTTCCAGCCCCCGCCTGCCGTCCCGTTCTTCGTACAACGATTTTTGGAGCGCCGCGAGGTTTTGGCTGGAGCTATCGAGGCGAGCCTGTGCCACGGCGAGGTCCTCCGCCACTTTGGCCCGCGCCTGATCCGCGTCGGTCAGCCGGCGCTTGAGTTCCTCCAATTCGGCTTGCATGGCGGCCTTCGCCTTCCGTTCGGATTCCAATTGGCCCATGGTCCGCGTGTGTGTTTCGGTGCTCACGCATCCCGCCGCGATCATCGCGCACAGCGCAATCCCCACTGCTCTCATGCGTGTCATAGTGCTCCCTCCTCGTCCGTTCTCAAGGGCCCGTGAGGCCGTAGAGCGAGCCCGCTCGCGCCCCGGCCGTGTTGCGAAGAGGAGCAAGCAAGATGCCGCAGACGTTCCCGAGGCCAACTTGAAGGATCTTCCGCGGCTTGCCGGGGTCGCCTTCGTCGTATCCCGGGGGAGAGGACAGGGCGAAGTGTAGCTTTGTTCCTTCAGGTGCTGTTCCCATTGTGCGACAGCACTGCGCCAGGTTGCGACGGTGGCGAGAGGAACCCGAGGCCCGACGCCGGAGGCGTGACGAAACGGTGGAGGAAAGGAAGAGGGGGAAGGAGAAGGGGAATGCATGGGGCGCCGGGCTGGCGATGTGAGCACCCACGTTGGGGATATTGGCCCGGCGCCCCGAGTACGACGTCTCGTACGGTCCTCCACTAGTTCTGCTTGGGGTTCTGTGTCCGATCCGGAGCCGCCTCAGGGAAGGCGGCCGACTGCTGTTTGTCTCCCACGGCATTTGTCAGTCCGAGCGGCTGGTTGCCCGTGTATCCGCTCCAACGCGGATTCACCACTCCCGCGAGAGGCTTGCCCTCGATGGCCGCCCCCGCCCGCTGCTTGATCATCGTCTTCACCGGCTCGATATCGGCAGGGGCGTACCATCCCTTGGCGACACCGCGATCTAGGACGCGAATGGCATCGTCGACAAATGCGCCCGCATAGTCGGGCTTATTGTCGGTCAGCGCAAGGTCGGCCTGATTCAGCAGGTGCAGGATAGCCGGGACCGGCGTTTCTGCCGGAATGCTCAGGAGCACGTCTTGGTATTGCTTGCCGGTGAGGTCCGCTTCGATTTGCTTGACCCAATCGGCGGTCACATGGTCGGCCGCCGCCGGCGCCAGCCATGGAGCGGCGTGGGATCCGGTGAGAGGCGTCGAGGTGGTCGCGATCGCGAATGATACGGCGAAGAAGAAGTTGGAGTAAACGAGATACTTCTTCATTACGATACCTCCTTTTCTCCTACCAATCAGGGTTACGGGGGATCGCATCGGCGAGCGAGCCCCCGGTGCATGAGGCGCCCCACGGCTCATCACACGCTGCGCTTGTCTTGTGAACGAGGGTTGCGGGCTCGGTACGACCAGCGGTGCCCGACTTGATGAGAAAATCACATCCCTCAACTGTCACTCTATCGGACCATCCGAGCATGGGCAACCCCGAGCTTCGCATTGCCGCCAACTTCGCATTGCCGCCAAGCGCCTGATTTTCGGAGCATTGGCCTCGGCTGCATCGCCTCCAATCTGGCGGCCGATCCTGCAACGGGGTGCCTGATTAGGGAATGCCAGGGTAAACCCGAGGTTCCGGAGTTCCGATGGTCGTCTAGTCTGAGCTGACCCATAAAGGAGGGAATTCTCGCATGCCCAATACGAATGCTTCATTTTCTCCGCGGATGCGAAGCGACGAACTGAAGGCTCAAATCGAGAAATTGGAATCGCTGGAACACCGGACGCCCGTCTTTCCGGCGTTCGATGCGTTCGACGTCGAAACCGAAGCCTTGCTGGCCCGGCATTACGGCCCCAGTCATCGGTACGTGGAAGCCTACAAGTACGCCACGCTGGGCGAAGCCGAGGCACTGGTCAACCTCCCTGAGTCGGCCCAAGAGGCCACGGCGAAAGATCGGCCCAAGATAGCCATCCAGCAACGCCGGCAGGCGCTTCTAGCCATCCTGACGGAGATGCAAGAGCTGGAGGCCAAAGAGGCGAGGGCGCTCACGGGAGAGGATCGAGAAGACCCCCCCTGCGTGTGACGCAGTGGACCGGTGCCTCGTTCGACGGCTTGACGGGGACCAGCGGGCCGGGTCGGCTCGTTCGACGACGAGACCTAAGAAAAGGAACACGATGAAACACCAAGGTGGCAAGAAAAGCTCGATCTCCAACGCGTCCAAGTCCAAGAACGGCAAGACACAACCGCGGGCCGCGCGCGAGCGCCCTCAGGGCGCGAATCGGGACGGCATCGGGAACGGAGGTGAACTCCACCAGACGGCGGGTGGGGACACACCCGTGCTGACGACCCAGCAAGGCATCCCCGTCTCCGACGACCAAAACTCCCTCAAGATCGGGGCACGGGGCGCGATGTTGCTCGAAGACTTTCATTTCCGCGAAAAACTCTTTCACTTCGACCACGAACGGATTCCCGAACGGGTCGTCCACGCGCGCGGGTTCGGCGCGCACGGGTTTTTCGAGAACTATGAGAATCTGGCCGAGGTGACCAAAGCCGATCTGTTCCAGAGACCGGGCGAGCGCACTCCCGCATTCGTGCGATTTTCCACCGTCGCCGGGAATAAGGGTTCCATGGATCTAGCCCGGGATGTCCGGGGGTTCGCGGTCAAGCTCTATACCAAGGAAGGCAATTGGGACCTGGTCGGCAATAATATGCCGGTGTTCTTCATCCAAGACGCGATGAAATTTCCCGATCTCGTGCATGCCGCCAAGGACGAACCTGACCGGGGCTTTCCGCAGGCCCAGACGGCTCATGACAATTTCTGGGACTTCATCGCTCTCACGCCGGAAAGCATGCACATGATCATGTGGACCATGTCGGACCGGGGCATCCCCAGATCGTTCCGGTTTATGGAAGGATTCGGGGTGCACACGTTTCGCCTGGTCAACGCGGAGGGGGCAGCGACCTTCGTGAAGTTCCACTGGAAACCCAAACTCGGCCTGCAATCGGTGGTCTGGAACGAGGCGGTCAAGATCAACGGCGCCGACCCTGATTTTCATCGGCGGGATCTGTGGGAGGCCATCCAAAACGGCGATGACCCGGAATGGGAACTCGGCCTGCAGTTGTTCGATGAGGAGTTCGCCGAGCGCTTCGACTTCGACGTGCTCGACGCCACCAAGCTCATCCCCGAGGAGTTGGTCCCAGTTCGGCGCGTCGGCCGCCTCGTCCTCGACCGCTGCGTTGACAATTTCTTCGCCGAAACCGAGCAGGTGGCCTTCTGTACCCAGAATATCGTGCCGGGCATCGATTTTTCGAACGACCCGCTGCTGCAGGGACGCAATTTCTCCTATTTGGATACGCAGCTCAAGCGACTGGGAGGGCCGAACTTCACGCATCTGCCGGTCAATGCGCCCAAGTGTCCGATGCACCATTTTCAGCAGGACGGCCATATGGCTATGATGAATCCAAAAGGCCGGGTGAATTACGAGCCCAATTCGTGGGACCGGGACGGGGGGCCGCGGGAATCCCCCGGACAGGGCTTTTCGACGTATCCGGCTCTCGAGGAAGGGCGGAAACTCCGCGTGCGAAGCGACACGTTTGCCGATCACTATAGCCAGGCGCGGCAGTTCTATATCAGCCAGACCGAAACCGAGCAGCGCCATATCGCCAAGGCACTGGTCTTCGAACTCGGCAAGGTCCAGCGGCCGGAGATTCGGACCCGCATCGTGTCTCATCTGCGAAATATTCATGCGGCCTTGGCCGAGGCCGTGGCCGACGGCCTGGGCCTGACCGACCTGCCCGAGCCGGCGAAAGCGGCGCGACCGACACGGCAGGATCTGAGCCGGTCGAAGGCGCTGAGCGTCATCCTGAACGGACCGGACCGGTTCGAGGGGCGCAAGGTGGGCGCACTCGTGACGGACGGGGTGGATGCGGCGATCCTTCGCTCCTTGAGAAACGCGCTGGACGAGGAGGGCGCACTGCTGGAAGTCGTGGCGCCGAGGATCGGCGGCGTGGAAGCGAGCGACGGTTCGTGGGTGGAAGCGAACCAAAGCCTCGAAGGCGGCCCATCCGTGCTCTATGATGCCGTGGTCATCCTGCCTTCGGGGGACGGACTCGAGGAGTTGGCGCAGCATCCGGCGGCGCGAGATTTTGTCGCGGATGCGTTCGCCCATATGAAATTCATCGGGTACGTGGAGGCGGCGCTCCCCCTCATTCAGCAGGCCGGCGTCGGAACCGACCTCGATGGCGGGTTCGTGGCGATCGAAGGGCCTGAGGATTGCTCAGGATTCGTGTCCGCTTGCCGCAACCTGCGGTTCTGGGAGCGAGAAGCCGAGGAAGCTGCTGTCTAGGGAAGCCGCTTCGATTCGCACGTCCGCCCGCGGCACACTCGGCCTCCGGCTCCCATCCACCCGGCCATGAGGGCAGGCGGGTGAACGTCGGCCCTTGCGCGCACCCCTCATACGACGGTCCATCGTTCCGTCGGGTCGATTGTCAGGAGAGACCTCGGACGCACTCCTCCGCGCCTCTTCCCGCTGTCGTGTGATCGGGCAGCGGGGAACGGCGCCGGGCCTGGAGCTTCCACACGTCTCAGAGCCTCGAATGGTTCGAGCGGCATGCGGAGAACGTGCGTCCTCTGGCCGTCCGGCTAAGGCTCGCTGCGCCGAGCGAGCGTCCTCACCGTTTCGAGGGGAGAGGACGGTCGTTCCACCGAGATGAAGCCCCCGCCGTTCGTTATGCTTGTTAAAAGCGCGAGGCGGTGAGTTTCAGGTCCGCCCGCTCCCAGGCCTTCCGGAATTCTTTTTCGACTGTTTCAGCCTCTTTCGTCTTTTTCTGCGCAGCCAGGCTCTGTTTCAATCCGAACAAGGCCCAGCCATTGTGCGGATGCTGCAACAGATCGATCCGATACGCGCGTTCCGCCTCGTCCGCGCGCTTGGCCTCCAACAAGACGGCGCCCAAGGAGTGCCGGACCGGGATGTGCCAAAGGGGCGGCTCGTAATACCGCAGGGCATCTTCCAACTTGGCCGCTGCGGTCAAGGCGGCGATGGCCTGGTCGTGTCGCCCTTGCCGTGCGGCGATTTCCCCGGCCAGCATCCGTTCGGCTATGCGTGCCAAATCCGAGACGCGGGTGGTCCCTACGACACGATCGTCCGGGATGCGGGCCGCCAGCTCGGAGACGGCCCGGTGCTCCTGGTCCGCATCGGCGAACCGGCCCGTCGCCGCCAGGGCCATGCCTCGCGCGTAATGCCAGATGGCCGTGGTATAGGCCAGTTCCTTCGGCGGGCGAGGCAGCGCCAGCGCCTCTTCCCACCGTCCGAACCGCACGAGGGCGAACGGGAGGGAGGGCGTGAACTCTTCCAACGCCGGTTCTTGGGTCGCCGCCTCCCAGGGCACCAGCTCCGCCAGCCTGCGGGCGGCCGCCAGCGCCTCTTGGCTGCGGCCTTCCATCGTCAGGGCCGCCCAGAGAAAGTGCACGTTGTGGGGATAGTAGCCGACCGGATAGATGCCCGTGAGTTTGCGGTGGGCCAGGTAGTCGTGGTCGATCGAGGACGCCCGCTGGTTTTGCTCGACGGCCTCCTTGTACATCCCCAATCGCAGGTAGATGTGGCCGGGCATGTGCACCAGATGACCGGCGCCCGGCATTAAGTCGGGGAGCCGCCTGGCGCAGGGAAGCGCCCGCTCGGGCTTCAGAGAGGCCTCGACGGCGTGAATGTAGTAGTGGCAGGCGCCCGGGTGATCGGGGTTGAGCGTCAGGGTCCGCTCCAGCGTCGAGACGATCTCCTCCGCGCGGCCTTTGGGGGCGCCGTCCGCCGTCCAATAATCCCATGGTTGCAAGTCCATCAGCGCCTCGGCATAGAGGGTGCCGGCATCGGCATCGTTCGGGTATTGGGTCCACAGCTTCCCCATCGCCGCGGCATAGGCGGCGTCGAGGGCCTCCCGTTTGGCATCCGGCTGAATGGAATAGCGTGCGGCCAGCGCCTCGATGTAGGTCCTCTCTCGGGGGCTCGCCGCAGGAGCCCAGGCTCGAGCTTGTCGAATCGCCTCATAGGCGCGCGCCTCAGCTTGGCGGTCCATCGGCAGGTTGATATTGGGGCCCAGCGCCAACGCGATGCCCCAGTAGGGCATGGCCGCCTTCGGATCGAGATTCGCCGCCTCTCGGAACGAATTCACGGCCTCCTCGTGATTGAAGGCAAAGACCAATCGCAGGCCCTGGTCGAAATAGCGTTGGGCCTCGGGCGAAGTCGTCGTGATGGGGTGATGCAGCGCGCCGAGGTTGTCGAACAACGGCGTGCGTTCGGTCGTCGAGGCCGGGGCCGAATGCGAGGCGGCGTCGGCCCAGGCGAGCCCTCCCCCGAATGACCCTGCCGTCACGCAGATCAAGACGGCTCTCGTCAGGTTCCCACAGTTCATGAGTCGCGCTCCTTCGCTGACCGTTTACTCCGGTTGATCGTCCTGGCCCGACGCGGCGTTCCCCCAAGACGTTCCCTTCCTGGCCGCGCAAGAACCCTACGGAATAGAAAGCAGGCCCGTGCGGTTGTCGTGAGGAGGGTCGCATCCATGGCGAAATCGAGCGGCCGTGGATATCATGGTGGGACGATACCTACCACAGGTCGGCTCGAGGCACAACCGGTCTGCCGTGAGGAACCACGCAGGGGCCAGCCCTTGCGCGGGATTCTGCTTTCTCGAACGACGTGCGGGTCCACGGTTGACCACTTTGGCGCGGACATGAAATATATATACGTGCACCGAATCATGGCCTTACGGCCCATGCCCTCGTTGCACGCATTGACACCATACGGTTCTCCCTATAGGGTGAACTTGCATGGTATCTTCGTGAGCCACGCTGACTGTCCTATCTCTCGCGCGCATTAAATCCTTCCTGCGCGTCTGATCCCCAGTCTCCGCCGCTCGTCCCTAGGGTCGTCCTGACATCGAACCGGTCGTGTGCGTGTGCGCTAGATACAGGGGCACGTGTGCCGCTCTTGTCGGGCAGGGACCTACCACGGTGGCCCGACACGAAGGTCTGAATGCCCTCAGCCTTATAGATAGGTGAAACAGTTCGGTACGGTCTCGGCCACTGGACGGTGCCGAGCCATGGAGGGTGCCCGGTGAGCTGCTCACGCTGCGGGGGATTGCGGAGGGTCATTACCATGCAGGAGGAGTCGAGCGGTCTTCTCATCTCCGGCTGGCAGTGTCTGCTTTGCGGGGATGTCCAGGATCCCGTCATCGAGGCGAATCGCAACGGCCATCTGGAGCCGACGGCCAGCCGCGCTCGCCCTCCCGGCACGGTGCCGGGTCGATCGGGTCGCTCCACTGCCAGGGGGCCTCGCTCGTCGTCCTAAGTCGGGCGGCGCGTGCCCCACACGGGTGATCGCGTGGGGCTCGCGAGCACATCACAGGCAAGCCCCAAAAGAAAAGAGGTGACGTCATGGATTATGTCAGCTCGATGCTCGATGCGTCGCTGGCCCTCGGAGGGCTCATGGCGATGCTCGGAGGGATCATGTGGGGGCTCATGGGGGAGGATGCGCCCGAGCGGCCGCCCAGCCCCGTGCCGGGAGGTCCGCTTGGGCCGATTCTGTCGCCTGCGAAGGTCGTTGCCTAGGAGCGTGCGCGACGGTGACCGCGGCTGGCGTCGGCGGTCCGCTCATGATGCCGGGACGCTCCAGCGGACCGAGCATTCGGCAGCCGTGTCATGCGAGTGGGTGGGATATCGGCGCGGTGTTGTCCGCGCCCAACCTTCAAGGAAAGCGAGGTGAGCGAGATGTATCAGATCTATGCCATGCTCGGAGTGATGTTGATGACATGGGTGGCCGCGATATGGGCCTCTAATGTGGAGGAGAAGGTCTAGGCGACCCGGAGTTCGGGTGAAAGGTCCGATCGGCTGCCGCCCGCAGTCGATCGGTGCCAAGGGGCGGTGGTACGATCAAACGGCGACGACGTCGTGAAAGAGAGGGCGATCATGAACGACCTGCTGCACATCTACCAGTGGTTCGCGCACCATCCGTTTGTGGCCTCCGCCGTATTCTTCGGCGCAGCCACGGTCATGGTGACGGTCTACACGTATGTGGTCGACCATAGGTTGTTGGCACAGCGAAGTTAGCCATCGATGCAGGGATTCGTCGATGCGGGAACGTGTCTCCCATGCGCGTGATGGGAGTGAGGCGGGAAAAGGGTGGCGCCCGAGCCGCCCAGCTAAGCCGGAGTGTCCGCCCTGGGGCAACGGAAGGCGCCGACAGAACCCGACCGGGCCTCTGCCGGTCAGCGGAAATCGCAGGATGTTGAATGAGAGGTTGAAGCGTCGCCGGTGTTGAACCTGTGAGGGAGGTCTAGCATATGGAGCTGAGCAGTGCGGAATCTCAGGCTGGGAGCGCGGCGGGAATTCAAGGCGGGACGGCACACGTCAAGTCGGAACAGCGTCGGGGGAGCCGCCAATCCCTGCTCGCCCGTGTCGAGCATGAGAGCACGATCGGCCTCCTGGAGCGACTCGATGGCTGGGGCTATCTCACGACCGGCTTCAGTTTTCTGCTGATCGGGATGGTGGTCTTCGTCCATGCTTGGTACATCTTCGCGACGACCGTCGCGTCGAATGCCGTTCCGGCGGTGCTCGCCCTGGTCCATGATCTCTTGTTGGTGATCATACTCCTGGAGCTCTTTCGCACCATTATTAACTTTCTGAAGACCAAGGTCATCACGCTCGAGCCGTTCCTCTACATTTGTATCATCGCATCCACCAGACGCATTCTCACGACTGGAGCTCAGATTGCGTACATGGAGGAGCTCACGGACCTGGTGTTCAATCGGTATCTGCTCGATCTGGGGGCCAATGTGCTGGTGATCGTGGCCCTGGTTGTGGCGGTGTATCTGGCGCGCAAGGCACCTCAGCCGGCCATCGCCTAGTGCCGGATCTCGCGATGGAAATGGATGGACGCCATGCGATGCAGTGGGGCATCAACCTGGCCGCGTGCATGCTGGCGGTGACGGCCATGCCGCTCATCGTGAACGCTATGGTCAATGCCATCTCAACGCATGCTCGCTCCATATCACTGTGGCCTATGCATAAGGAGGGCTCGACGATGATGACCATCAGTCTGACGGTAGGAGAGAAGATTCGGCAGCTTATCTCGGGAGGAGCCGGGCACGATTGGCCTGCGGGTGTACGTCAAAGGCCGTGGGTGCCATGGCTGCCAGTATGGAATGTCGTTGGAGTCAAAGATGGAAGATGAGGACCCCCCGATTGAGATGGGTGGTGTGAAGGTCGTCATGGATTCGCAGAGCGCCCCGCGCCTTGTCGGCTCAGAAGTGAACTCTGTCGACAGCACGCCGGGGTCCGGTTTTGTGATGAAGCATCCGCAGGCGAAGACCACGTGCGGGTGCGGGAGTTCGGTCAGCGCCTGATCCCAGGGGAGGGTGCAGGGGAGGCGAGATGCAATTCTGGCACGACATGTGGCCCGAACTGCTCGTACTGTTCTTTCTCATCGCCATGGCCGGCGCGATGTGCGCGACCGTCCTTTTTACGCGATAAGAGCGGTGTCCGGTGTGAAGGGATACAGGGGTCGGTCGAGCGATCGGGCGAGGCCCGGCCACGGGGGCGCATGAAAGATCGGGCGGTGCTGTGATCGTATCGGGCGTCTTCACGACCCACGTATGCGCGTGACCGGTTGAGCCTCACGGATATTTCGCTGCGGCCTCCGGACGGACGGGCGAAAGTGGAGCGGGTCCCTGAGATTCTGGAGCTCCCGATAATAGTACAGCGCCGTGGGTCGTCTGTTCTCGAAGCGCAAAGTTCTGAGAAACGCGCGCTCCTCCTCCGTCGCGTCGCCGCTGAGGGTGGTGTCCTCGAGAAATTCCATGAAGCCGGGCTCCTCGCCCGAGGGAGGCTCGGCTCCCTTCTCCATGAACTCGAATGTCTTATGGTGCCCGGGCGCCATTCCGCGGTTGAGCACCATCTCCATACGAAAGGTCAGAAGATCGATATCCCAGGACCCGATCAGCGGATTCAGGAAGGCGATGCAGCTCTCACGAGGAAGGTGAAAGCTCGTCGTATCCAGGAACTCAAGCGCCGCGACACGCATCTGCCTGTCGGTCATACGATTGAGCCGGGCCATTTGTCGCACCCAGGCTTCGTTGCCCAGTTGGTGTTTGACCAGGTCCTTGGCCACGCCTAAGAGCTTGTGGCTGACGAACCGTTCAAGTTCCCCAAAGGCCTGCTTCTCAAAAATGACGCGGATCTGTCGGCGCTTGTACGGGCTGCATTTCGAGAGCAGCAACGCGCGAAGCTCGTGAAACAGCGGGCTCGGCGGGTCCCCCAATCGTGTTCTCAGTTGTTCCCGGCGCTGAAGCTCGGCGAGCTCGGCGAGCTTGCCTTTCGGGAGCTTCAACGCGTGGCCGATCTTGTCGTACACGTCCGTGCGATTCGGCGCGGGGGGCAGCTTTTTCTGCCTCAGGAGCTGTGAAATGTAGGATTCCGTGACATGGGCGGCTCGCGCGAGAGCCCGCTGTTCGAGCCCCAATTCTTTCAGTCGATGCTTGATCGCGAGCGACACATCCACGGGAGCCTCCATGAAGCATTAACCAAGAATAGTTAAGGAACAAGCTAAATGTAGATATATCACAAGGACACTTGACTAAATCAATTAAAGTGGACTAAGCTACCGATTGAGAGGGGTATGTACGCGCACTCTTCAGATTGTCTGAGTCGGATCGAATCGGCTGACGTGTGTCGCTGCACATCCTGACGTTCCAGGTACGCCGACTGTCCTATCCCTTGCGCTTCTCCCTCCCTTCCCGGCGCGGGTGATTCCTCAGTCTCCGACGCTTCAACGCCAGAGTGTCTCCGAAACAGGTCGTCGTGTGCAGGCCGGGGCGAGACGCCGCGGCCTGCGCCGTGCAGGGGTGATGACGCGGGGAAGATCTCCCGGTGGCGCATCGGGATCGTCTCCGGCCGAGACGGTGGAGGTGTTTTCTATGAAAGGAGTACAGGTCATGAGACTCGCTACAATGATGGTCCTCGGGCTGGTGTTCGCAGGCAGTGCGTCTCTCGCGTTCGCGAATCCCTCGATGCTTCCCAAGCATCCGGGCTATCCCTCGGGAGGGGAGTTTGCCAACGATACCGGACAACGGAACCTGACCGTGGAGCAATCCCTCCAGCAAGCCGCGGCTTCGGAGGATGCGCATATCGGTCAGACACTGGTGGATCCCAATAATGCTCGGCTTCTGAAGTCGCCGGGGGCAGGTCGACTGCCGACTGTGCAAGGGCCGAACATCAAGATTGAGCCGCCGGTCACTGAGGCGACTCACATGCCAAAGAGCAAGCAATAGGGGCTCGCACGAGATGGCGGGCCCTATGATGAGCCGTGAGCGGGTGGGGGGTGCCGCTTCCTGGTACCAACCGAACGCCCATATCTCAAACCCGGGAGTGGGGCGCAGGGCATGGTGGCGGCTCTTCGGGCAACCGGGCCGCGCTTCGCCATACGCCTGCGTGGTGTGGAGCGGAGCCTTGAGGAAGGTGGCGTGACACCACGCCACCTTCGACCGAAGACGAACACGTGAAACAGCATGATGCGCGTGCGCAGGGGGTCTTCGCGCACGCGCCAACCTGAGAGGCCCTTGAGGGGGAGAGGCACAACATGGATACCAAAGGTGTGGTGACCGCGCTCGTGGTGTGTGGGCTCGTGGTGGTCGGCGGATTCGTGTGGAGCCAGGAGCGTGAGAAACAGCACGGCGAGATGGACACTCAGATAGTGGCGATGGCCATGGCTGCGACCGTCCCCATCGATCAGGCCATCAAGATCGCCCTAGACAACTACCCCGGGCGCGTCGTTGAAGCGGAGATGGAAAAGAAGCACGACCGGACCGTGTGGGAAGTAGAGATTGTGACAGCGGAGCGGCGCATCATGGTGGTCCAGATCGATGCGGAGTCCGGGTCGGTCATCGATACCGAGGAGAAGGCGGCGGGGATGAAGTACGAGCAGGACGGTAAGGGGGCCCGGCCGGGCGCGGAAACGCGCTAGGAGGGCACGACAGGCGTCCGGGAGGGAGAGGGGCGCGCGGTGTCCGCCCTGGTAAACGGTGATTTTGGCCGTGCTTGTGAAGGGTGAGGAGGACGTGATGCAACGGAAATATGAGTTCATGGATCTGATCGTGATGATCGGTCTCTGCGCGACGATCGTGGGCGCCGGCCTGATGTTCATGGTCGCGAACGGGACGTGGCAGGGAAGGTCTATGGCATCGGCGTCTCTGAGGCCGGCCCTCGAGAGTTTTGCGGGGAGGTACTGGATCCAACCGATTCTCGGCCGGACCATCGTGGATCAGTACCTGTCCGAGCGCCGTCATTCAACTGTCGCCTCGGCCGCTCTCGCCGAGTTAGAACGGCTGGGAATCGAGCGGAAGCGATGGCAAAACTCTCCCTTCGGCTATCTCGATCCGATCGTCGCCGGTGCCGCCCGGGCGGAACCCGCGCAGGTCGCCAGAGTCCAGGCCGTCATGGGACGTTCAATCGTCGACTTCACCCGGCGCGGGGTACGCAGCGGGATGGGGTCTTCAGGGGAAGGCGCCGATCTTTACAACGCCCGCATGATCGGTGCGACGGAAGCGATGGGCGAGAAGATGGGCGCAGACTTTGCCGAGACCTGGCAGCCGAGCCTGGGGCGCGCGATTGTCACCGCCGGCCAGGAGCGGGCCGACGCCTTCGCGCGGATGCAAGAGCGCGCCGGTCGGGCGATCGTGACGTTGGGCACGGCAGACGTCCTGTACGGAAGAGTGCGCGGGGTGATTCAGGAGCGACTGGGCGGGGCGATTGTGTCGGCGGCGCTCACCGAGCGCCAGGCGAATCAGTTCGATCAGGCCACATCGGCGCGGTCGGCGGCTCAACAGCCGCTGAATCAGGCTGGCGAGCGGAGAGCGTGGCCGGAGATATCGAACCGGTATGTCGTTGTTGCGGCAATGGGGCTCATGGGGGCCTTCATGGCGGGCCTGCTTCTCCTCGGCCCTCCGCCCCTGCGCAGAGTCGTCGATGCGTGAAGACCGGCACGGTCTCGCACGGGTCGCCCATGACCGTCGTGAGGTGAAAGCAGCCCAGATCTGTTCCGCTGAAAGCGAGGTGTCCTATGGTCGAGATCATTGGAGGGATCACCCTCTGTCTACTGGTGTGGGTGCTGGCCTCTTCACTGGCGACGGAGAGCGATGCGGAGAAACGCCGATTGGCCAAACCGTCCGTGTGTGAGGGAATGGAGGGAGTCGAGAAGGCTCAAGTAGCCGCCTAGCAGGCTTGCGCGCGACGGATCTGCGCACGGTTCGTTAAACCCTTCGGGCTCCTGCCGGGCGACACGCAGGCCGCGATCTCTGGGGCGGACCGTGGAGAGGAGTGACTTCGTACGCACAGACTGCTAGCCATCCATTGACAGTTTCATCATGAAGCCCTATACTGGATTGAACGGAAGCAACCCTGATGCCACGGAAACGCGCGCGGTCGTTTGATCCGGAGACCTTTCTTTCCACCGTTAATGGCGGCAAGACCGTGTTGCGCACCCGCAAGAAGGAACGGGTGTATGCGCAAGGGGATGCGGCGGAGGCCGTGTTCTATCTCCAGTTGGGGCGTGTCAAGCTGACTGTGGTGTCTCAACAAGGCAAAGAGGCCGTCGTGGCCATTCTGGAGCGCGGCAGCTTCTTCGGGGAGAACTGCCTCGCCGGGGAGTCGGTGCGTCTGGCCACGGCGACGTGTATGGAGCCCTCCACCATCGTACGCATTGACAAGCAGACGATGGTGGACGTCCTTCATAACCAACCGACCTTCGCCGAGTTGTTCCTCGCCTATCTTCTGGCTCGCAACATTCGAATCCAGGAAGATTTGGTGGATCAATTGTTCAATTCCAGCGAGAAGCGGCTGGCGCGACTGCTCTTGTTGCTGGCGCATTATGGAAAAGAGGGCAAGCCAGAGCCGATTATTCCGAAGATCAGCCAGGAAACGTTGGCCGAGATGATCGGCACGACGCGGTCCCGGGTGAGTTTTTTCATGAACCGGTTCAAGAGACTCGGGTTCCTAAAGTATAACGGCGGCATGCACGTGCACAGTTCCCTCCTCAACATCGTGCTCCACGATTAGTTGCTCCGGAAGTTCCGACCCTATCGCCGGCCCCAATGGCACGTGGTCCTGGCCTCGACAGGGCCGGATCGTCGCCGTCTCCATGGTTCGTCCGGCATGGCATGCGCCGAAGGCGGCCACACCCGTCGTGAATAACTCCAACATGTCCTGTTTTGACCAGACTGCGCACAGGTGTTCGGCGATACTGGCGGGGAGCGGAACACCTGTACACCATCTGCTCGGTTGTCGTGAAAGTGTTTTACCCTGGTTTCGGTCAGAAGGAGGACGACATCATGACGACGACTCGACGTATCGGCACTCTGATGATCTGTGCGCTGCTTCTCCTGTGCGCGGCCGTGCCGGCAGCGGTCTCGGCCCAGGCGGTAAACCAGCCGCCGCCATCGGGTACGCCTGAGACCGATGCGACCGTCGCGGCGGGAGTTGCGGCCGGAGCGGTCGAGGACACGCTACGGGCCTGTATGGCCAGGATACCGAAGGACGCGAGCATCGGCCAGCGCATGATCGCCGAACAGAGCTGTGGGCGGGATGAAAGCGATCGGAAACCTTTTCAGGCTGTCCCCGGTGCCCGGAGCATGCGTCATTAGCCGTCGTGATCGATTGCGCTAAAGAGGTCGGCATCCGAGCTCACCGGAGGCTTCGAGGCACAAAGATTCGTGAAGCCCTGTAGGCCCCCGTGGGAGACTCCGAACGATGGCCCGATCTCGATTTGGCTTCCGGCCGGCGTCCCTCGATTGCCGTCAGGATCAGGGAAGAGGCGTTATGCAGAACCTGGAGTTCGCGTCAGCGATGATGTGGTTCGTCGTGGGAGCCGGCACCACGGTGGGGGTGTTCTATGCGGCCAGGCTCTCCTTTGCGTGGAGAGATCGCGGCCGAGTTGCCGCGGGTTTCTCGCCCAGTCGGACCCAACTCGCGGGCTTACCGCTTGAGACGCATATTGCCACCGAATGGACCGACGGCCGCAGACGATTGGACGCGCTGCTGGCGTTGATTGAGATCCTTGCGGCCTCGCTGGAGCGGGAGGTGGCGAAACTGAACCGTCTCGACCCCTCCGATCCCGTATATCAGCGGGACGCACGCAGCATGGTGAGTCCGGCCTTGCGTCGCTTGACCTTCGACCAACATCTACGCAATGAGTGCCGCGAGTTGGTGCCCCTGCTGGAGTTCTGTGGGCGGGACCTCGCCGACTCTCAGGGGGTGAATACAACCGAACAGTTGGCGGCGCTTGCCAAAATCAGGGCGGCGATCGACCCGGTCGATCGCGGCTGAGTCTTGGATGTCCACAGGGGCCCTTTCGGCGGCTCACAAAGACTTGACCCGGCTCCATGCCGGGAAGAGGCCAACGAGACGCGGTCATTCCGTATCCCGGTCGTGGGTGCGGATCTTCCGCGCGGGCATTCACGCAATCGAGATGCTGGGCAAAGCGCGGCGGCTTTCACCTGTGCAATTCTCTCTTTCAGGCCCTCCTCCACGAAAAGATTTCCCTGTTGTGTAGGCCGTTTAAGCGCCATTGAACCGGGCGAGGCCCTGTCCGTGACGCCATGGATGCAATTGTTCACCACTGAGCAATTGTGAACAGACGGCCGTCTGTCTGCCGGATATACTGCCGCGCAGGTTTCCTCGTCGTCCGGCGCTGTCGGGGAAAGACCTCAGGCCCTGCCGAGTCGCGCGATGGTTCCGACGTGGGACTTGCATGGAACCGGTGTACGGTTGTGAATATGGGCCGACAGGTCTGGAAATCTTCGTTGACTGAAGAACCTTGAGACGGCACCGATGTCCGATGGGGAGTCCGATTCAGGGTCGACTACATGGGGGGAATCGCCGAAGGCGATCAAGGGAGCAGCTTCTCGCCCGAGCGGAGCAATCGGATTACCCGGTCGCTCTGAGGAGGGTGCGTGTTAACGCCTCACGCTCTGGCACAGAAGGAGTGCTGCGATGCCAGAAGGACGCGGAGAAGACTCGCACGATTGCCTTTTCGATCGCGGTGTTGGCTGTCGCGTTGTTTCTCGTGTGGTTCTTTGCCACAACACCGATGTGATCGTTGGATCTGAGGAGCATGTCTGCCTGTGACCGCTGCGGCGCACACGTCGATCATCAATCCGTGTTGGCGCAAGACCGGAATGAATGCAGTGGGAAGCTGCGAGGTCATGTCTGCCTTGTATGCAATCAATACCTCGTACGTTGGCAACACGGAGCGACCGACCGCATGAGGTTTCGTCTGCCGTACGGCCGTTCGAAAGGGAGGGGTGAGGAGGTCTTCGTTCGTGTGCCCGAAGGAGGGCTTCATCCGGGTTCACTGGGCCCGTGAGCGGCACAGATGAGCGACCGAAAAACGGGAGAAGGAGGACGTATGTTCTGTCAACGCTGCAAGGGGCTGCTCGTCTGCGAAACCTATGGCGAGCTCTTAGAGGGATCGAGCCGCCAGCGTCCGGCCACACGATGCCTGAATTGTGGGTGTATCGAGGATGCCGTGATCCGCGCCAATCGTCTCAACCCTCCTGTGGCGCGACGGGCGCCGCGTCATAGGGTGGGCGGGAAAGGGAAAGCGCTCTTCATCAAACCTCGCTATGAGACGTATGGTCCTCTCCGGTGAGCTCCAGGTTTCCGAGGAGCGGCCCTCGCAGGCACTCACGAGGGCAGCAGGTGCCGGCCGCCGGCCTTCGCGGCAGGGGCCGAGAGGCTGCCTGGTCCGGCCCACGGGCGTTCGATTAAGCGAGGGGGACATGATCGTCCTTGGAATACTCGGGGACGTACGGTAGCGGAGCAACCATGACTCGACGGCCAGGTCGCCGAAAGGCCTCCTGCCGGAGGGAGGCTCGACGAGCTGTTTCTCACCGGGAGGGTTCGACATGAGTACTCATATCCATGTCAGCGGGCTGAGCTATTTTTGCTCCGATGAGGAACTCCGGCAGGCCTTCACCCCGTATGGAAGGGTGGTGCTCGCGCATGTGCTGAGGGATGAGTGGGGCCATTCTCTCGGCCTCGGGGTCGTGCACATGGCCTCATCCGAGGACGTTGAGCGGGTGTTCAACGCACACCAGCGTATTGAGGTCTCCGGCTCGCGAGTGGATCTCTGGGAACCTGCCGACGCGGAGACGCGAACACATCGGGCGTGCGATGAGCGGGATGAGCGAATTGCACGGGCGGGACGAGGCACGGGACACGTGACAAATTCAACGGCACTTCATCCCTATGCGCTGCTTATGCGGCGTCTCATCCAGACTCTCGTGTCATCTTCACGGACCGTCGAGCGCTGGCGTCCCGACAACCGTCGCCCGGTGCGAGACGGGAGACGGGACCGTGTGTGAGAAGTTCCTCGCGTCAGGAGTGACCGGCTCCACGGCATTCTGCGTGCTTCCGGCCGCCTGTCCGCCTTCCTCCTGAATGGTGCCTGCTCATCCTGCGCGACGGATGTTACGTCTTCTTGGCGATCTTGTCGCGGAGGCCGTGCCCAGTGCGCCCGGAGCAGTGTCTTGCCACCTGAGCAATAGTGAACAGACCACAAGCGCTCTTCCAGGCATACTGAACTCGTACTCGCAGGCGCTTTCTCGATGACGCTCTTCCACGCCGTCATCCTGAGCTGGAAGGAGGCGACACCATGACCTGCCGGGCCGCTGGATCGTTCCCGCGCCAGGCCCAGACTGAGGCGGTGGACTGCTGTGAGTGCGGCTCGACTCATCTGGAAACGTTCTTCGCATTGCAAACCCTTGGGCCCCACCTGTGCCCGATTTGCGCCTGGTGCAGGGACCGCGAGCGCGGCATGGTGGCACGCATGACGTGATCGCCAAGGAGGGGGCGCGTACCGGCTATGGCGGCGCCTCTCTGGAAAAGGAACTTCAGCCCAGCAGGAGAGGTTGAGAGGAAGAACAAGCAATAGTCTCTGAACAGAAGACAAGAAGGATCGACGTATGAACACCTCTCGCTTCAAGAGCTTTGGATACGGGTTGGTGTCGGCATCGATACTGCACAATAGAAAAAACGACTCTCGGAAAAGGAGCCATGCCATGAACCAACCACTCACACACGTTGCACTGGCCGCCCTGTTGATCGGTGGGTTAATGGGTTGCGCGGCACAGAGCCCCCATTCCTCCACGACCGAGCCTATGAGACCGGTCTTTCAGTCCCAGTCACCCGTCGTCGAGGGCCAGGTCGTACGGAGCGAAGGCAATGCCTATGTCATCAGGGAACAATCCGGACGACAAACGCGCGTCCTGTTCGACCGAAGTACCGTGAGAGACACTATCGCGGTCGGGGATACCGTCGTGGCACGATTCGACGGCCCGTTCGCCAGTGCCTATGCGACCTCAATCACACGGGGCACAGGTAAGCCGGCTCCGCTGTCGGCCAACACCTCGCCTCGTTTCCAAACGGTAGAAGGTGTTGTCCAGCAGCAGGACGGGAACGATTACGTGATCAAAGAGAATTCTGGGAGGGACATGCGTCTCCGGGTGGACAACACGACCAGACTCGAACGGAACATCCGAACAGGAGACAAGGTGGTGGTGGTGACGAGTACGATGCCTTCCGATGCCTCGATGTACGGGATGTACAAACTCGGCAATCCTAACGTCCTTCAAGGGGAAGTGATGCGGATCGACGGGGACGGGTACGTGATCAGGGAGTCAGGCGGTCGGGACATGCGTCTCCGGGTGGATAACACGACCAGATTCGATCGGAACATCACGGTAGGAGACAAGGTCGTGGCCATGACGAATCCGATGCCTTCCGATGCCCCATATGTGACGACCATGTACAGACTCGACAGTCCTCACGTCGTCCAAGGGGAGGTCGTATGGACCGACGAAAAGGAGTACGTCGTCAGGGACTTAACGGGAAGGGACGTACGCCTCCAAACAAATTCTGCGACCGTTCGTAACGACAACATTCGCGTGGGGGATCGAATCATCGCGGACACGGGGCCATCGTCTATCGTCCATGTGGATTCAATTGCAAAGCGCTGACCCGCGCGACTTCGGAACCGCGACCGGTTAGCCTCCTACGGAATGCCAATCCCTCTCGTTGCCGATGCTCGGGTCAAAGGGCGGCCGATCGATGTCGAGACCACGCAGGGCGTCGTGATGCTCCCTGGCAAGGTCGATTCCGAGCCGGCCAAGACTGGGGTGGAGGTCATCGTCAAACAACTCGATGCTGCCATAGCGACTGACTGAGGAGTATGGGTCGACGCCAAGCCGTGCTACGAGAGACACCCGAGCCAGGAGTGACCGCACCGTGGCCCAACTCATGCGAGGACAGACATGACAGATCTACGAAACGGGCTATGGGCGCTGTTGGCTATGCTTGCGACGGCCTTCATTGCCATGGGCGCACCAGACGCACAAGAGTCACAACAGAAGGGGACGAGCTATGCTCCCGTTGATCTCAAGGAGGACGCGGCCATTGTCATGGCTCGCATGAAAGCCGCCAAGCCTGAGGTCATGATGCGACAGATGGATTTGCTCAAGGAGCGGTACGACATCGCGAACCGCCCGGCCAAAAATGTCACGATGTCCCGCGGCAAGCCTGTCCAGGAGGGGATACGAGTCAAACTTCCGCGGGGGATGACCTGGGAACAACTTCAGGCAATGAGTCCCGAGGAAATCCGCGAAAAGGATTTGTTCCCGGCCGGATTCTTTCCGCTTCCGCATCCCAACCACCCAGAAGGCGGGATGGTGTTCCCCCAGTTCCACATCGAGGAGATTCAGAAACAGGAGGGCCGTGATCTTACGCGCTTCGACCTGGAGTTTGATCTGCCGGCCCATTTTCTACCTGAGTTCCCGGCGCCCATCTATCTGACGACACGGCCCGATCTCGGAGACGTGTCCCAGGGCAAATTGGTGACTCTTGACAACTATTATGAATTCTTCAACGGGATTTTGAATCCGAAACAGCTTGAGGGCTTGCGGCTGTTAGTCACGCCATTCCCGCAGCAGCAGTTCAACCAGACGGAAGACCGTCGTACCGTGCGTCCAAGCCGTGGTGTCGCCTGCTTCGACTGTCATGCGAACGGCCACACGAACGCCAGTACCCATCTGGCCGGAGACGTCCGCCCTCAGGGTTTCCGCCATCGAATTGATACCCCGACGTTGCGCGGCGTGCACATCCAACGGCTGTTCGGATCCCAGAGGGCGCTAAAGAGCGTGGAGGATTTTACGGAGTTCGAGCAGCGCGCGGCCTACTTCGATGGCGATCCGGTGATCGCGACAAAGAAAGGAGTCAACATTCTCGAACGGGGCAGCCAGGTGCATTTCATGGCAGAGATCCAGGCGCTCCTGGACTTCCCCCCGGCACCTCAGCTTGGGCTTGACGGCAAGTTGAATCCCAAGAGCGCCACCGCGTCTGAGAAGCGAGGGCAGGACCTGTTCTTCGGCAAAGCGGCGTGCGCCGGTTGCCATCAGGCACCCTATTACACGGACAATTCCATGCACAACCTGAAGGTGGAGCGCTTTTACAAGCCGCGGATGATCAATGGCCGCATGGCGAGCGCTGATGGCCCCATCAAGACGTTTCCCTTGCGGGGCATCAAGGATTCGCCCCCTTACTTGCACGATGGGAGGTTGCTGACGTTGGAGGATACCGTGGAGTTCTTCACCATGGTGTTAGGGAACCAGTTGACGACTGAAGAAAAACAGGACCTGGTGGCGTTTCTACGCGTGCTCTAATGTCCTCAGGGAGGAGCCATCTACACATCCTAACCAGGGAATGAAGACATTCAAGACATGGCGGCAGATCTTCCGGACACTCAACGGCACACAGGAGATAATCCATGAAAATGGGAGACACCTACGACGTCAAACCGTTCAACCTACACGGGCTGATCGGGATTTCTGACCGAACGCTCGAGATGCATGTAAAGCTGTATGAGGGATATGTAAAGGCCGCGAACCAGCTCACGACCCAGATTGGAGAGATGCTCAAAGATGGACGGATTGATCAGGAGGAAATGCCGGCCTATTCGGAGCTCACACGACGCTTAGGGTTTGAATACAACGGGATGGTCTTGCACGAATATTACTTTGAGAATTTGTGCAAAGACGGGGCCAAGAAGCCCGATCAAGGCTCCGCTTTTGTGAAAGCAGCAGAAGACAGTTTCGGCACCTATGACAGGTGGAAATTGGACTTTGCCAGCGTGGGGAAGATGCGAGGAGTGGGCTGGGCCGTGTGTTCTGTGAACCCACAGAGTGGCCGACTCTCCAATCACTGGATCAGTCTGCATGAAAACGGACATATAGCCGGCTTTATTCCAGTTCTCGTCATGGATGTGTGGGAGCACGCGTATCTCCTCGACTACAAGCCTTCAGAGAGGCCGTCCTACATCGAGGCGTTCTTCTCCAACATCGATTGGCAGTCAGTGGAGAAGCGGTTGCAGGTGTGCGCGCCGGCTTTCGTGGAAGCCGGCCGAGGATGACAGGAACGCCTGGGGGTGACTCGTGAGCGGCAGAATAGAAACGGGGGTACTCCCCGGAAGGAGGACATCGTGAAAGAACCCAAATCACTCAGGGTGCGACCTGGAACAACAGCGGCCCGCACTCCCCGGATGGAGGGAATTGTGAAGGAAGCCGTCGGTCTGACGGATGTGAAGACGCTCCGGGCTCGGGCACGACAAGGGATTGAGGACGGCGCCATGACATCGGGGTACAAGGCCAAAGCGGAGACGGTGATCAAGCTGCTGGATGACGCCCTCGCCACAGAAATCGTCTGTGTCCTTCGCTATAAGCGCCATTACTTCATGGCCACGGGGATCAGTTCCCTGAGTGTGAAGGCCGAGTTTCTCCAGCATGCCACTGAGGAGCAAACCCATGCCGATCAATTGGCCGAACGCATTGTTCAACTGGGTGGGGAGCCGAATCTGTCCCCTGACGGGCTTCTGGCCAGAAGTCACTCGGAATATGTCGAAGGGGAGTCATTGGTGGGGATGATCACGGAAGACTTGATTGCCGAACGGATTGCGATTGAGAGCTATCGCGAAATGGTAGCCTATATTGGCACCGAGGATTCGACGACCCGCCAGGTCTTAGAGCGGATTCTTGCGCAAGAAGAAGAGCATGCCGAGGACCTGGCTAGTCTCCTGAAGGAGCTGGGCCCGCACGCGACGGCGCATGATCCAGGTTGTTAGTCGGGCAGGAAAGGAGAGCCCATCATGGGGAAAGCGTTCATTCTCTGGCTGCTGGGAGTGCCGTTCACGCTGCTCCTCATTCTCTGGCTCTTCGGTTTCTTTCGATAAGTCGGCGCGTGGAGGGCCCGCTGAGCCAGCGGGAGCCTGATAGCGGAGGAGGAGTCTGGAATGGTGCTCGAGGCCGGATTGGAGAAGAAACACGATGCGTTCGTGTGGGAAGTCGAGATTGTCACGACGGAGAACAAGGTGATGGAAGTCCACATGGACGCCGGGACCGGGACCGTGATCGACGTGGAGGAAGAGAAGCCAGTGGATGACATGAGGCGCGAGCGCAAGCAAGTGCGCAAACGGGAGCACCGACCATGACGGAATCGATCGATCGACAGCACAATCAAAAGTCCGACGCAGGTGAGGGAGCGGGAATCTTCCTGGTGGGTGCGTTGGCATTTGCCACGGGCGTCCTTATCGGGATCGCCGCAGGAATTTTGGTCGCCCCGCATTCCGGCGCCCATACGCGCCGGCGACTCCAGAATCTGGCGGAAGACGTCAAGGAGCGTGCATCCGGCTTGGCGGCTGATGCCAAAGAGACGGCAGAAGCCGTGGCAGCCCAGGGGAAGCGGATAATGAATTGAGCGCGCCGGTCTTGGATCAAGCAGTGCACTCGGGACGCAACGTCCATCAAAGACAAGCAGGCGGTCCTGGCCAAGGCGGTCGCGGGCGGGCGGGCTATGTAGGGAGAGCATGAGCGGCTGTCTGGAGAGAAGAAGGCGTGACGGAGCAGCGCATCCTCACAGATGAGTGTCGTCGGGGCGAACTCGCGAAGAGAGGAGATATGAGATGAGTACCATTCTGATCGTCGTGCTGGTGTTGTTGCTCGTTGGTGTACTGCCTACCTGGCCTCACAGCGCGAACTGGGGGTACGCCCCCAGTGGCGGGCTAGGGTTGGTTCTCTTGATCTTGATCATACTGTGGTTGACTGGTCGGCTTTAAGATCTACGACGCCATCGTCGCAACCTGAAGGGAGCTCCCGTGAGCAGCGGGAGGACTCTTCTGACTCGCATTCCACACATTCTGATGGCTCTAAGTGTTTCCGCACTTCTTACCATCGGCTGCCAAGCGAACTCGCAGACGACGGGGCACTATATCGACGACACGGCCATCACGACCTCGGTCAAGACACATCTTGCAACGGACAGTACGCTCAAGACGATGACGCAGATCAGCGTCAAGACCCTCGAGAACACCGTCTATCTCACCGGCGTGGCACCGACTCTGCAAGCCAAGAATCGGGCGGAGGAGATTGCGCGTCAGGTGGATGGGGTTCAAAGGGTTGTGAATGACATCACCGTTCAACCCTAGCCTGTGTCAGAATACAGACCCAGCGTTCGGCGATCGTCAGCATACAGGAGCATCGCGGCGCTCAAGGAGCCTCTCTGCGGCGCGCATCGCCCGTCGAGCCTCTCCGGCAACCGCTGGGCTTCTTGAACTGCAACGGTGGCGTCGGCGTACACTGCCCCTTCCTCGATAGTGTCGTGCAGTACGACCGATTTCCCCTTAAGTTTCAGCCTAATAGTGAAGGTTGATTTCGGGTGAGCCCGAGTCGGACTGCTCCCGTTTTTTCTTCACCCCTGAGCAATTTTGATCAGACGACATGTGCCCAGAGGTCTAGCATGAAGCTCCATTCGATGATGAGACAAGAGAATTCACTGGAAGGAGACAGATCATGAAGACGAAATTTACACTCAGCGTGGTCACAGCAATGATATTGTGCTTCCCTTTCGTTGCTCGTTCAGAAGACCCTCGCCCCCAGAGTGAGAATCCCGTTGCGAACCCGGCATCAGGGACGGAGTTCGCATCGAGCGCCACATGCACGGGACAGTCGCCCTGCCAGAATATTACTGGCGAAGTGCTGAGGATCGAGGAAACGTACTTGATCCGAGAAACCAATGGGCGCGAAATTTCCATGAAAGTAACACGGGATTCACACATGACAGCGCTGCCGAACGTGGGGGATTCCATCGCCGCCCAATTGAGCTCGAATGGAGAGGTGCAATCCATCTCTAAGCTCCCCAAAGTGCTCGAACGACAAGACATCCCGGTTCCCTCGAACACCCAAGGGAACCTGCGCTAACGGCCTGGCTACCGGGAGCGCCGCTTCGTTGCCATTCGCGTTCGCGTGCGGCATTCCAGGTTCTTGGAAGCAGTAACGGGTCGCGTGGTGTGCGACGTTCACTGGACCATTTCTGCCGCGCGGCATCTCTCACGGTTGTCCCGCTTCAGGGATGGCGAGTTCGCGACGGCAATCGCCTGCGTCCTTCGCGACACGCGCCAGTACTGCATGCACGGCGGCAGGCTCGGTGGTGAGAGCGTCAACGCCGAGTGTTTCCGGCATGTCCAAAGAGGAGCACACATACGTGGGCCACATCACGCAACGCATCGTTCGGCTCGGAGAAGAGCCGAAAGTGTCTCCGGAGTGGTTTGCCCAGCCACAGCCATTCCGTAGGTGGAAGGCCAATCCCTACCGGAGATGATCACGGAAGACTTGATGGCCGAACGGTTGCGCTTGAAGGCGACGGAGAGATGATTCTGGGTGTCGGCAACGACGATCCGACGACCAGAAGAGTGTTGGAAGTAATTCTGGCGGATGAAGAGGAACGTGCAGGCAATCTCGTCTGCCTGTGGAAAAGCGAGAAGCATCGACACCTCACCAAGGAGGGAGCACCCATGAACAGTGATCAACTCAAAGGGAAATGGATGCAGTTCAAAGGCGAACTGAAACAGCAGTGGGGCAAGTTTACCGATGATGACTTGCAGAAGATCGAAGGGAACTACGACAAGTTCGTGGGCAAGGTGCAGGAGCGGTATGGTGATAAGAAGGATGAGCTCATGAAGTGGGCGGACCAGTGGCATCAGAAGTCGGCGTCGGAATCTATGAAGGAAAAGCCGCGCTGACGGGAAGTCATCAAGAAGCGAGAGCTGGATGACTGAGGCATTTCACATTACACTGAAGGAGACCATCATGAAGACACACTATGTAGTGACACTCTGCACCGCTCTTGTTGTCGGAGCCACGCTCATCGCGGCGCCGGTGACCATCGCGGGGAAGGCCGACGAGAAGACACCGATCAACGACACGTGGCTCACGGCGAAAACCAAGATCGCCCTCGCCGCCGATGGTCGGGTCAAAGGGCGGCAGATCGATGTCGAGACCACGCAGGGCGTCGTGATGCTCCGGGGCAAGGTCGATTCCGACGCGGCCAAGGATGCGGCGGAGGACATCACTAAAAAGCTCGATGGCGTCAAGAGTGTAAAGAACGACCTCGAGGTGGTCGCTCCGTCCCAACGCGAAGCGGTGGAGGAGAAGGATGAGGCCATCACGGCACGGGTGGAGGCGCACATCGCGAAGGACGCCACTCTGAAGAAAGCCGATATTGCTGTTCAGACCAATGCCGGGGTCGTCTCGCTGACCGGCGAGGTGCCGGATCTCATGACCAGTGCCAATGCATCCTGGACGACTTGGCTCGTACCGGGCGTGAAGTCGGTGAAGAACGATCTCACGGTGAAAGAGAAGTCCTAAGGCCATAGCCCACATTATTCACGAGAATTCGTAACGAAATCGCGGAGACGCCAGGCGAGACGGGCATGCGGAGTCGCGAGAGCCCGAGGCAGACTTGAACCAGTCTGTCGAGGGACCGAGCGGCGAGCCTGCCCGCCTGGATGCCACCAGGCCGCATCCAGGCTTGTCGCAGCGGCGTCTCGGCGGTGGCAGGAGAAGTCCTCGTGAATAATGTGGGTGAGGGGAGCCGCATCGCTCGTTACGGGTGGAAACGACTGTCTCAGCATAATCGCATGCAACATCGGTACTTACCAAGGAGGTTCCGTCATGAAGACGCTCAGCGGTCTGTTCGTGTGCGCAATGGCCCTCAGTGGAGGAGTAGCATCCCTCTCATACGCGGCTGATGACATGGCCGCGCCAGGCACCCAGACAGTGAAGGGGGACGTGCTCAAGATCGACGGGGAGTTTTACGTGGTGAAGGACATGACCGGCAAGGAAGTCCGCCTGCATGTCGACAAGACCACCAAGCTGGAAGGCACCTTCAAGGCCGGCGACAAGGTCGAGGCCCAAGTGACGGAGAAGGGCCACGCGCTGTCCATCACCAAACCCCTCGTGGCAGATGTGCAGATACCAGGTCCCCACACGGTCAAAGGGGATCTGCTGAAGATCGACGGGGAGTTTTACGTGGTGAAGGACATGACCGGCAAGGAAGTCCGCCTGCATGTCGACAAGACCACCAAGCTGGAAGGCACCTTCAAGGCCGGCGACAAGGTCGAGGCCCAGGCCACGGCGAAGAACCATGCCTCGTCCATCACGCACGTCTCACCACCGAAGATGTAGACGGTGGGAGACAAGGGTCGAAGCGCATGTACAGCGATGGGGCCGGTCTTGAAGGCCGGCCCCATCCGTATCTAAAAGCGGTGGCCTCCTCGTCATCGGCGGAGTTCAAACACAAGGGAGGATGGTCTCATGAGCATCATCACGTGGAAGGGCCTCGTGGGCGCGTTGGTGCTGGCGACCGTCGGGCTCGTGTTGTCTGCCTGTAACACGACCAAAGCCACGGTCGACACATTCGCCAAGTTCACATCGAGCACGAGTCCGGGGGAGTGGATCGATGCCGACGGCGTCATCGAGGAAAGCCAAAAAGCGCGTTTGTTTACCGCTGTCGTCTTCGAGAATCTGGAGCAGGACATCGCACGTGGGAATGGAGAATATCTCACCTCTTTGGCTGTTTTGTTGAACATCCCCGCTGGGGAACGGGACGAGTTTAAGACGCGCTCTCAGAGCAGATACCCTCTCCTCGCTTCCGACCGGCGGACAGCGGAAAGCCTGTTGACCGCGCTGACCAGCAAAAGGGAGGACCACTAACCGCATGAGCACAGAGGCGCGCTCAGACCGCTGACAAGGGGCACGTGCTGTCGATTACACAACCTCTCGAAGCAGGTTCTGGGATACCCCACAGTAAAGATCCGGCATAGGGATTGGGCCAGTCCTCAAGACTCCTCCAATCCATGTACTGCTCAGAATTGCGGTTCACTTTTCCAACCAGGTCCACGGGGATTGCGGACGTGAGGCGGTTGATCGCGTTCCATATCTGCGGTGCTGCGTTGCTGCTGGTTCGTTATCGACACCACTGTGGATCGGAAGGGCACAGCCCCCTCTTCACTGTTGCCCCGCACGACTAATTCCCCAGGCGATTCCCCTGCTTAGATCCGGTGGGTGCGGAGCCAGGCAGAGCCCTGTGGTTCCCATCTTGATCCTTCCAAGCTGAGCAATTCTGACCAGACTCTTTCCATCCAGAGGCATAACATTGAAAAAAATACGCGTCATCATTCCAAACCGTTTTCTCGTGTGCTCAAAGGACAAGGACACTGTGTGGCGGTCAGGAAGGATCGCCACAGACATTCAG
The DNA here is from genome assembly GCA_039794185.1 of Candidatus Inralta sp. GTDB lineage: Bacteria > Nitrospirota > Nitrospiria > Nitrospirales > Nitrospiraceae > BQWY01. Next base: position 71,171 of record JBDIVW010000028.1, read on the forward strand.
CCGGTCGTATCGTCGATGATTGTCGTATCGCGGGTTTCACACTTCGGTGCAGAACGGCATTGTGGAGAGGCGAGAACTCCCGTGCGTGCGGGACGTTTCTATCTTGTTCAGAGTAAGCCTGTGGAGGAACAGCAAGGTCATGGAGTTGGCGGTAGCCAGCCAGGAGGAAATCATGATTTGCGAACGCTGCGGAGGACTGAAGGTGTTGGACTATTTTTACGGCACTGCGATCGATGTATCCGCGTGGATGTATGACGGCTTGCGGTGCATAAACTGCGGATCCATTACAGCGCTCATGAGGGGAGAGGGAGACGTGAATAATGCGCCCCGTAGGGAGCGGTCAAGTCGGCATGGACTGGGCGGTCAGGCCGTGGCCGGCCGTTATGGGGATGCGGTCTCACTCGCCGTGTCTCCCCCCCGCCATCTGCCTGCGCCCAGAAAGAGACAGCACCGTGGCCTGGCGAGTCGTCCCGGTGTCCCCAAACCACCTCCCAATGGAACTGGTCGACCGTTGTGAGTTTGGCTCAGCGAATCCGGAGGTGTGCTCCACATTCAAAACCCCGGGCCGCATCTGGGCCAGATCTATGGCGAGATGTTTTCTTCCGGTGGACCACGTGGAGCGAGCTGCTCGCAAGACGCGCCTGCGGATGGACCCTACTCCGCGCACGAATGAGTGGAGGGGAGAAGCCCGGATCGCCCTGACTGGCGTCTCAGTCGTAACAGACGATCTCTTCCACCGTAGTGGAAGACTGTATCGCGATGACCTCCCATAGGCAGGTCAGACGGAGGATCCCTTGTATAGGCGGTGGCGAGAAAGCGCGAAAAAGGAGAAACGAAAGGAGTGCCATTGTGATCGTCATGCTGGTGTTGTTGCTCGTTGGTGTACTGCCCACCTGGCCGCACAGCGCGAGCTAGGGATATTACCCCAGCGGGGGACTGGGGGTATTCCTCCTGATTCTGGTCATCCTGGCCCTGACCGGTCGCCTCGGCCGGCGGGCGCGACGAGGAGAGCAGTGACGGAAGAAGCCGGCTGTGTCGCCTCACCCGAAAGGACCCGGCACTGTTGCCGACGCCGCCGCGATCTATTATTCATTCGGGATGGCGTGTGAACGGTTGGGACTATGGAATCGTGTTATCAAGGGGCGATCCGCAGGACTGTCGTCCCCGATTCATCTCTCGATGCGCACATCGCCACCCAATGGACTGGAGGCCGTCTGCCGTGGGACTCTCGTCCGGAGCTGATCAAAAAACTTGGGGCCTCGTTGGAAAAGGAAGTGGAAACGCTGCGCCGGTTCATCAGTCCGATCCCTGTATGGACGCGAAGGCTGTCAGATGGTCGAACCCACTCTGTGCCGCTTCACCTTCGATCAACATCTGCGGGATAAGCGCCGCACGCCGATCCCCCCTGTGCAGTTCTGTGCATTTGATCTTACGGAAGCTCAGGGCCTAGGAGCCTGTCCGACATTGATGGAAGAGAAGCATGTTCTTCACCGTTGAGTCCATTCGCGTTCGGCTGCGCATCGAATGGCACGGCGCCCTCCCGCTATGTCTGTCCTCTCCGCTTCGCCTTC
>JBDIVW010000029.1:0-71988 GCA_039794185.1 Candidatus Inralta sp.
GGTTGATGTGGTAGAACATCGACGGCTGGGGATCGGCGGTACCCATCATAATGGTGGCCCTCCTAATGAAGGCTTCTCTTATCACAACTGCGGCGAGAGGAGGAGAGGGTTTGTCAACACACTGCTAAGAACAAAACACGCAGAGGTCCATTGCCCAAGAAACTGCCTGCACCGGACCAACTTGAACTCAAGAGTGAACAATCCGAGTCAAAACGTGAGAGCTCTGCTCATACCAAGGCCCAGAGCGAACTCGTCGCACTTGGCAGAATCACTGGCTGTTCGGTTTGGATAGCATCCAACGATCAAGGGAGAAGATTCGGAGGGAAAAACCTTGCTGATGATTGTCTCAAGAAACTTCCCCGTATGGGCCTTAGCGACGAGGCAACGAGGCGCATATCTTTGATTGATGTAATTTGGATTAGCCATAGCGCGCCCGCATGTGCGTTTGAAATAGAGACGTCCACATCGATTTACTCTGGCCTTCTCCGCATGTCCGATTTATTAGCGGTGGTTCCCGCGCTCAACCTTCAAATATTCATAGTGGCACCGCGTGAGCGACAAAATAAGGTGCTTGCCGAGCTTGGGCGGCCCACCTTTCGCAAGATTGGTCTCAGTGAGTACTGTCGCTACATCCCTAGTGAAGACCTGTCGGAGTTAATCACACGAGTGAAGGGCTTTAACGGCCACATTCAGCCGACCATTCTAGATACTGTCGCAATCGCACTTGAAGACGATGAAGATCGCGAGAGTCCCTAAAGCGGGAGAGCAAAAGGGATTGGCGTATTGGATGGCATAGGAATGCCGAGAACATTTCAGACTCCTTTGTTGTGACCCCTACAAATCATGCCGTAGGGCGGGAGTGCCTACAACGCCAGGCCCATTGCTCGTAACTGCAGTGAGCGGCTGACCTCAGAAATCACCACCCGGCCGCTGGACACGGGTGACCATGGGCGCAGCCAGCACTGCTTTTAGGGGGGGGGGGGACGAGATGGGGAAGGTAAGTGTGGCCTGCTGCCGGTTTCAAAGACACCGAGTTAGGTGTATGAAGGAAACCGGAGGTCGGTCATGGAGCGACGCAAGTTTACGCGAGAGTTCAAAGTTGAGGCGGTGAAACTGGTTCGAGAACGGGGCGTGACGGTGGCACAAGCCGCGCGGGATTTGGGCGTACATGGCACCGTGTTACGCCGATGGGTCCAGGAGTGGGCGGCCGATTTGCAGCAGGCCTTCCCCGGCCAGGGGCAGATGAAGCCGGATCAGCTGGAGATTGAGCGCCTCCGACGCGAGGTGACGAAGCTCAAGGCGGAGCGGGACATTCTAAAAAAAGCCGCGGCCTCCTGCGCGAAGGAGTCGCTGTGAAGTGCGGCTTCATCGTGAAGCACCGGGGGAGCTGGCCGACGGCGTGGTTATGTGAGGCGCTCGGTGTCTCGCGGGGTGGGTTCTCTGCGTGGCTGACGCGGCCACGCAGCCAGCGTGCTCGTCGCGACGAGGTGTTGGGCGCCAAGATCCGGACGAGTTTCCTGCAGAGCGACCGGACCTACGGCGCGAGACGAGTGTGGCACGACCTGCTGGCCGAGGGGGAGGTGTGCGGCCTGCATCGGATCGAGCGACTGATGCGGCAACAGGCTTTGCGGGCGCGGCCCAGACGGCGTCGGGTGCCAGCCGATGCCGGCCCGCCGTCGCCGGGCGTGGTGTCGCCGAATGTGCTGAACCGGACGTTCGACGCCGCCTCGGCGAACCGCAAATGGGTGGCCGACTTCACGTATCTCTGGACGGCCGAAGGGTGGCTCGACGTCGCTGCCGTCGTCGATCTTTTCTCCCGACGGGTGGTGGGCTGGTCTAGGCAGGCAACGATGACGGCACAATGGGTCACCGATGCGGTGGTCATGGCAATCTGGCGGCGAGGCAAGCCCGAAGCCGTGTGGCATCACTCGGATCGAGGCAGCCAGTACACGAGCGAGCCGTTCCAGCGTCTCCTGGCCGACCACGGCGTCACCTGTAGCATGAGCCGGGCGGGCAACGTCTGGGACAATGCGGTGATGGAGAGCTTCTTCTCCTCGCTGAAGACCGAGCGCACCGCGCGGACGCTGTCCCACACGCGAGACCAGGCGAAAGCCGACGTGTTCGATGACATCGAGCGGTTTTACAATCCCCGGCGGCGGCACTCCACGTTGGGGTATCTCAGTCCGATGGAGTTCGAAATGAAGGCTGAATGAGCGTAGGTTGGTGTCAATCAAACCGGCAGCAGGCCAGACCACATCTATACGTGCTTCAAACACATGACGTGGCGAATCCCAGCTAATCTTTATAACACTCTTGCCTACACAGCTAGCAGGTACGGATGGCTCGACACGAGCAATCGAGAAAACATAAGAGTAACCACGATGGGAGAGAACTTAGTGGAGCACGATCTTCCACGGGGAAAGGGGTCTAAGAAGAAGTGACCAATTCAAAAGACATCTTGGAAGGAACACTTCTGCAGGCTCTTCCCCAAGGACTTCGTCAGGAACTCCTTTCCGCCTTTGGTCAAATTCTCAGAAACTATAGAGAGAGACGCTGGGAGCCTGCTGAGTTGAACGGCGGAAAGTTTTGCGAGGTGGTTTACACGATTCTTCGCGGGTATGCAGATGGCAATTACCCGAAGAAGCCATCTAAGCCGAAGAATATGGTTGAAGCGTGCCGCGCACTTGAACAGGCTCCGGCGACTGTTTGCTCACGTTCCGTCCGAATTCAGATACCGCGCATGCTCGTCGCCTTGTACGAAATACGTACCAACAGGGGCGTTGGTCATGTTGGTGGGGATGTTAATCCAAATCATATGGATGCCGTATGCGTTATGGAGATGTCCAAGTGGATTCTAGGCGAACTAGTTCGAATGTTTCACGGCGTGTCGACAGAAAATGCGACTGCCGCAGTTGATGCCATAGTAGAACGAACTCTCCCTATTGTATGGGAAGTGGGCGGGAGATTGCGGGTCCTCGAACCTCAAATGAGCATGAAGGACAAGGCATTGGTATTGCTCTATCACTGTACAGCACCTGTGACAGAGGCAGATCTCGTTGACTGGGTTGAGCACTCAAATGCTTCTGTCTTCCGCCGTGATGTGCTTCGTCCGGCCCACAGCCAAAAACTGCTCGAATACGATGCCGATGCATGTATTGTTCAGATTTCGCCTCGTGGTATCGAACACGTGGAGACATCAATCTTGCGTTAGTTACAGTCAAGCGGAGAATAAGGGTCCGGGATGGAATCGGCGATCAAACGTGTGGGGAATCATTGCTTACCATTCTGGGTAAGGGAGACCAATCAAAGGGGTCATTTCTTAACACTCCTGCCGAGGCAGTCGCGGCTTCAACGCACCGCTCGCATAGGCAATGCGGAGCGCTTCTTCCAGCCAGGCGAGGCGCTGCGCGGGCGTGGCCGCCAGGGTGGCATCCAGCAAATTCTGATCGGCGGCCGTCCACTCTTGTGGGCTCCAACCTTCCGATTGCTTGGGCTGGCTTTCAGAATGGGACACTGCACGAAATCCTTCCGGATGTGCAACGAGGTGCCGAGAGAGATAGCGAGATTCCTTGCCCGCTTAAACACGGTACCGGAAGAGGCACGACCGTCGTGGTTAGGCCGTCTTCAGTTTCGGGGCAGCCTGCTGAGGTGGGCGGGAGGATTCCTTCGGAGGCGCACCACCCCAGATCAGCATATCTGGACAAAGATCGGCTCCATTAGGCCAGACCAATGTGCCTGCTTCGACTCGAACCTCACGAAACTTGGCCGGATCTGTCTTGATCGCATCAAAGATCGGGCCAAGCAGCAGATTTGAAAGATCTCGTTCCACAACAGACCCGTCCGTAAGATCGAGACGAACTTTCTGCTCTTCGAGGGGTGTGACCGCTTGGATGCGCAACAGGGACATGGGGAAATCTTACTCCAGAGGGGGAATGGGCTGCAAAGGCTCCCCTAGCCGAGCCAACTCCCAGTCCTTCCGCAGCTCGTTGCGGTGAAGCATCGCCCACTCCAAGATCAACGCCATCGCACGCCGCGAAATCTCTCCTCGGTAAACAGACAGCGACTCAATTTCGATGAGGGCTTCATGCTCTCCGTAGACCGCATGAAAGTGTGCCGGCTCATGGTCATTAAAGAACATGCAGATCACAATTCCGAAGAAACGGCTCACTTCAGGCATCGTGAGAAGTCCTCAGCCCATCAGAATTTGGTCAAGGTGGGTCTCAGCTTCGTCCGGGCTCAACGGCCTAGACGCAAGCTGGCCTTGGCGAAGAAGACATGAAATATTCCAACACCTGGATGGACTGCGGGCGGGTGACGGTCGGGAAGTGTTCGAGGAACTCGTCGATGGACAGTCCGGCCTCAAGGTTGGAGAGCAAAGTCTCGACCGGGACGTGCGTGCCCTTGAACACCGAGGCCCCACTGACGATCTCGAGATCGATCGTAATCGGGAGGTGCTTGAGTTCCTGCTCGTCGATGACGAGGTTCATCCAGGCCACGATCGTTATGAGGCCGACGTCTTAGCGGACTTCCCTGCTTTCAGATACGCGTGGATCCCCGCCGCCATCTTCCGTCCCTCGGCAATGGCCCAGACGATGAGCGAGGCGCCCCGCTTCGTGTCGCCGCCGGCGAAGACGCCGTCGAGGTTGGTCATGAAGTTCGCATCGACCGCGACCGCCCCACGCGCGTCGTACGTGACGCCGAGGCTGTCGAGCAGGCCGTTTTTGACCGGGCCGGTGAAGCCCATGGCCAGGAGGACGAGATCCACGTCCATCGTGAAGTCGGTGTTCGGGATCGGCGTGAACTTGCCGTGTTCGAACTGCACGCGATGCGCGTGGAGCTTGGTGACGTGGCCGTTGTGACCGGTGAACTTGGTGGTGGACACGCTCCATTGCCGGTCGCAGCCTTCTTCATGCGCGTGCGACGTGCGGAGCTGCATCGGCCAGAGCGGCCAGGGTGTCGAGGCCGCGCGCTGCGGAGGCGGCTCCGGCAACAACTCGAATTGATGCACTTCGATACAACCCTGCCGGTGCGCCGTCCCGAGACAGTCGGAGCCGGTATCGCCGCCCCCGATGATGACGACCCGCTTCCCCTTGGCGGTGATGGGCTCGCCCAGTTCGGTGTCGCCGGCCACCCGCCGGTTCTGCTGGGTGAGAAAATCCATCGCGCGGTGAATGCCCTTGAGCTCACGCCCGGGCACCGGGAGCTCGCGCGCCTGCTCGGCCCCCATGGTGAGGCCCACCGCATCGAACTGCTTCCGCAACTGCTCGCCCGTGATGTCCCTGCCGATGACGGTGCTCGTGACGAACTGGACGCCCTCGGCCCTCATCTGGTCGAGCCGGCGGTCGAGGACCCACTTTTCCATTTTGAAGTCGGGAATGCCGTACCGCAGCAGGCCGCCGATCCGGTCGGACTTTTCGTACACCGTCACGTCGTGACCCGCGCGCGCCAATTGCTGCGCGGCCGCCAGCCCGGCCGGCCCGGACCCGACGATCGCGACGGACTTGCCGGATTTTTCGGCGGGCAGCACCGGCTGCACCCAGCCCTCGTCGAAGCCGCGGTCGATGATGTTCCACTCGATGACGCGGATCGAGACGGGATCGGCGTTGATGCCTAACACGCAGGCCGATTCGCAGGGCGCCGGACAGAGGCGGCCCGTGAACTCGGGGAAGTTGTTCGTGGTGTGCAGCGCCTTGAGCGCATCCTGCCAGCGCCCGCGATAGACCAGGTCATTCCACTCCGGAATCAGGTTGATGACCGGACATCCGGTATTGCCCTGGCAGAAGGGCACGCCGCAATCCATGCAACGCGCGCCCTGTACCTTCAGCTTGTCCTCCGGGAAGGGCTCGTAGAGCTCCTTGTAATCATGCACGCGCAGCTCGACCGGTCGGCGCGTCGGCCCTTCCCGCTTGTACTTCATGAACCCCTTGATGTCACCCATCGTGTTTATCCTACCAGTGGTAAGTGCTGAATGCGCTGTGCAGAGTGCTCAGAGACGAAATTCGCCAATCGTTATTGGTCATGCGTGAAAGAGAATTGTGCTCCACGTTTAACGGTAAACGTTTGTCGGATGATGATCCCCTACTTCTTTCCCTTCGCCCCACCCGCCTTGGCTGCGGCGGCCTTTCGCTCGGCGAGCACGCGCTTGTAGTCGACCGGCATGATCTTCACGAACTTGGGCAGCACCGAATGCCAGTCCTCCAGGAGCTTCTTCGCCTTCTTGCTGCCCGTGTGCGCGGCGTGGGCCTCGACCATACTCTTGAGCAGGGCCTTGTCCTCGGCCGTCGACACCGGTTCGAGTTCGACCATCCCGAGATTGCAGCGCGATTCGAACTTGCCGTCCTCGTTATGGACGAAGGCGACGCCGCCGGACATCCCCGCGGCGAAGTTGCGACCCGTTCTGCCGAGCACCACGACCACCCCGCCCGTCATGTACTCGCAGCCGTGGTCGCCCGTCCCCTCGATCACCGCCCGCGCCCCGCTGTTCCTGACGGCGAACCGCTCGCCCGCCCGGCCGTAAAAGTAGCACTCGCCGCTGGTCGCACCGTAAAGGGACGTGTTGCCGATCAGGATGGTCTCCTCCGGCACATACGTACAGCCCTTCGGCGGCACCACGATGATCTTCCCCCCCGACAAGCCCTTGCCGAGGTAGTCGTTCGACTCCCCCTCGAGATGGAGTGTGATCCCCGACGAGAGGAACGCCCCGAAGGATTGCCCGGCGGATCCCTTGAACTTGATCGTGATGGTGTCCGGCGGCAGCCCTGCCGCGCCGTACTTCTTCACGATCTGGCTCGAAAGCATGGTGCCGGTCGTCCGATTGACGTTGCGGATCGGCAATTCCAGCGTGACGTTTTCGCCCTTGTCGATCGCGGGCCGGCAGAGTTCGATCAGCCGATTGTCCAAAATGTTTGCGATGCCGTGATCCTGCTTCTGCACGCAGTAGCGGGGCACGTCGTCGCCGGTTTCGGGCTTGGCCAGGAGGGGCGTGAGGTCGAGCCCCTTGGCCTTCCAATGGTCGACGGCCTTCTGGATCTTGAGCTTGTCCACCCGGCCGATCATGTCGTTGAACGACCGGAAGCCGAGCTTCGCCATGAGCGCCCGGATCTCCTCCGCCACGAAGAAGAAGTAGTTGACCACGTGATCGGGGGAGCCGGTGAATTTCTTGCGCAGCTCCGGATCCTGCGTGGCGATGCCGACCGGGCAGGTGTTGAGATGGCACTTCCGCATCATGATGCAGCCTTCCACGATCAGCGGCGCCGTGGAAAACCCGAACTCCTCCGCCCCCAGCAGCGCCGCCACCACGACGTCACGTCCGGTCTTGAGCTGCCCGTCGGTCTCCACCTTGATCCGGCCGCGCAGGTCGTTGAGCACCAGCGTCTGATGCGTTTCGGCCAACCCCAACTCCCACGGAATCCCGGCGTATTTGATGGACGACAGCGGCGAGGCGCCAGTGCCGCCGGAGTCCCCGCTGATGAGCACCTTGTCGGCATGCGCCTTGGCCACGCCCGCCGCCACGGTGCCCACCCCCACCTCCGACACTAGTTTCACGGACACGGTGGCGTCCGGATTGGAATTCTTCAGGTCGAAGATGAGCTGCGCCAGGTCCTCGATGGAGTAAATGTCGTGGTGCGGCGGCGGCGAGATGAGCTGCACGCCGGGCGTGGCGAACCGAAGCCGCGCGATGTTCTCATCGACCTTGTGCCCCGGAAGCTGCCCCCCCTCGCCGGGCTTCGCGCCCTGGGCCATCTTGATCTGCAGCTCCCGCGCATTGGCCAGGTAATGCGCCGTGACGCCGAACCGAGCCGAGGCCACCTGCTTGATGTAGGAGTTTTTCGAATCGCCGTTCGGCAGCGGAATGAAGCGCTCGGGATCCTCGCCGCCCTCGCCGGTGTTACTCTTCGCTCCGATCCGGTTCATGGCAACGGCAAGCGTCTCGTGGGCCTCCTGGCTGATTGCCCCGAAGGACATGGCACCCGTGGTGAAGCGCTTGACGATTTCCTTGGCCGGCTCGACTTCCTCGATCGGCACCGGGGTCTCGGCGAACTTGAAATCCAGCAGGCCGCGCAGATTCGACCGCCGCCGGCTCTCATCGTTCACCAGCGCGGAAAATTCCGCGTAGCTCTTGGCGTCGTTGAGCCGGGTCGCGTGCTGGAGCTTGTAAATGGTGTCGGGGTTCCAATTATGGTGCTCCCCCTGCGCGCGAAAATGGATTTCCCCGCCGAAATCCAACTGGCGGATCGGCACAGGCTCGTAGGCCAGCCGGTGCCGCCGCAAGGTCTCTTCCCCGATCTCGCGGATGCCGATCCCCTGGATGCGGGAGGGCGTGCCGGTGAAGTAGCGGGCGACCAGCTCGCAGTTGAGACCGATGGCCTCAAAAATCTGGGCGCCGCAGTAGGACTGCACGGTGGAAATGCCCATCTTCGAGAAGATCTTCAACAGGCCCTTGTTGACCGCCTTGATGAATTTCCCTTCCGCCGTCGCCGCGTCGAGCCCTTCCGGCAGATAGCCGTCGCGCTCGAAGTCGACCAGGGTCTCAAAGACCAGGTACGGATTGACGGTCCCGGCGCCGTAGCCGATCAGGCAGGCGAAATGGTGCACGTCGCGGGGCTCGCCGGTCTCGACGACCAGTCCCACCTCGGTGCGCGTAGCCTCCCGAACCAGGTGATGGTGGACGGCCGAGATCGCCAGCAGGCTCGGAATCGGCGCCCACTCCTCGTTCACCCCGCGGTCGCTCAGGATCAAAAACTTGTAGCCGTCGCGGATGGCCTGGGACGCCTGGCGGCACAGCTCCTCGACCGCCGCGCCGAGGCCCTCGGGTCCCTCGGCCACCGGGAACAGCATCTTGAGCGTCTGGCTCCTAAAGTGCGGATCCTCCATCTCGCGGATCTTCTGCAGATCGGCGTTCGTGAGGATCGGCTGTTTGACCCGGATGCGCCGGCATGACTCGGGCATCTCGACCATGAGATTGGGCTTCGGACCGATGCTCGTCACGAGCGACATGACCAATTCCTCGCGGATCGGATCGATCGGCGGGTTGGTCACCTGCGCGAAGAGCTGGCGGAAATACTTGAACAGCAGTTGCGGACGCTCCGACAGCACGGCCAACGGCGTGTCGGTCCCCATGGAGGACACGGCCTCTTCGCCGTTGAGGACCATCGGCGTGATGACCATCTTCAGTTCCTCGATGGTGTAGCCGAAGGCCTGCTGGCGCTGGCGGATAGTCGGATGGTCGGGCTGCGGCACGTTGATGGGGTCCGGCAGCTCGTCGAGCGACACGCGATACTGCGTCACCCATTGGCGATAGGGCCTGCGCCCGACGATGTCGGCCTTCACTTCCTCGTCGGCAATGATCCGCCCCTGCACCGTGTCGACCAGGAACATACGGCCCGGTTGCAAGCGGCCCTTCTGCCGGATGTCCTTGGCCTCGGCCGGCAGCACGCCCGCTTCGGAGGAGAGGGTGACGACATCGTCGGTGGTCACCTGATAGCGGCACGGCCGGAGGCCGTTGCGATCGAGGGTCGCCCCGATCATTTTGCCGTCGGTGAAGCAGACGGCCGCGGGACCGTCCCACGGCTCCATCATGGCCGCGTGATATTCGTAGAAGCCGCGCCGGTCCAAATCCATGTGCGGATTGCCGACCCAGGGCTCGGGAATCAGCATCATCATCGAATGCGGCAGCGACCGGCCGCCCAAGACCAGGAACTCGAGCGCGTTGTCGAGGCAGGCCGAATCGCTCTGCTTGTCGTAGACGATCGGATACAGCTTCTCGAGATCCTTACCGAACGCCTCCGAATGGAGCCGCCCCTGCCGGGCCCGCATCCAATTGACGTTGCCCTTGAGCGTGTTGATCTCGCCGTTGTGGCAGATATAGCGATAGGGATGCGCCAGCGGCCAGGTCGGGAAGGTGTTGGTGCTGAACCGGGAATGGACGAGGGCCAGCGCGCTGGTCACACTGGGATCGACGAGGTCCTGATAGTACTGCCCCATCTGCTCCGGCAGCAGCAATCCTTTATAGACGATGGTGTTGGCCGACAGACTAACCACGTAGAAGTAGTCGCGCTGGGGGACGGCGGACTCGCGGACCGCCCGTTCCACCTGCTTGCGGATCACGTAGAGCTTGCGCTCGAACTCGGTCTCGTTGAGCATGCCCCGCGTGATGAACACCTGCCGCATGGTCGGCTCGGTGCGCCGGGCGATCACCCCGATCGTGTCGCTCTTGACCGGCACGTCCCGCCAGCCGAGGAGTTTCGAACCTTCCGCCGCAATGGCCCGCTCGAACAGCGCCTCGCATTGCTTGCGCGACTCCTCTTGGACGGGCAGAAACACCATGCCCACGCCGTACTCCCCGGCCTCTGGCAGCTTGATGCGCACGTCGGAGCAGGCCCGCTTGAAAAACTCGTGCGGCACCTGCAGCAGGATGCCCGCGCCGTCGCCGGTGCAGGGGTCGCACCCCTGCGCGCCGCGATGCGTCAGGTTCTCCAAGACCTGGAGCCCCTTGCGCACGATGTCGTGGGACTTGTTCCCTTTGATGTTGGCGACGAAACCGATCCCGCAACTGTCTTTCTCCTGTTCGGGATCGTAGAGCCCTTGCTTGGGGGGAAGACCGGGAATGTTCATGATGGACGACCGTATCCTCTCAGAAAGGCAGGTAATTTGCCCAATGACCGCCCCTAAAGACACATCAACCTGCCTCAAGGCGGGCGGCAGGATGCTCCAGACACATGTAGACCCGGATTGAACGGACAAATTACTGGATGGTGGACAAAGCTGTCAAGCGACCGAAGTCGCTCACGTTTTCTCCCATCACTCGGACGCAGACGTCCCGCCCGCCAGGCGCAGTGGAAACCCGTGCGCACGGTATCTGCACCCAGTCTCGTGCAACGGGATGACGAGACCAAGCCTCCCGCGCCGAGCGCACGGCTGAGACGCTGCGGACAAATGCTGAATGCACAGCAGCAGGCCGGGTTCAACGCCCCCGGCCTGCCGAGATCCCATGATCTGCTGGGGCCTGTGGACCGCCGCAAGACTCCCGCCCGGCCTGTCTCATCCCTGCATGCACGCGGCTATCCTATACCCGCTCACTGTAACCTATACCCGCTCACTGTAATTTGACACGCGTACAGTATTGCTGTACATTTCCCGCACGGCATCGAACGCGTGTCGCACGTGTATCGCACAGGGGCTACGCGAATGACCCGAGACAGCCCTCCCTCATCACCCATCGATCAGTCGGCACGAACCGCGTCCTCTTATAATTGGTACGTGATTCGCTGCAAGGGACGCCAGGAGCGGTTGGTGCGGACGTACCTGGAACGGGCGCGGATCACTACCTTCTACCCTGAAATCCGGTATGTCCGGCGCACCAGTACAGGAACGGCCACTCACGTCGGCCCGCTTTTTCCGGGATACGTGTTCGCGAAGTGCGATCTTCGGCTGCACTTTCGGACCCTTGCCTATTGCAGAGGGGTGAAAGAACTGGTGACCTTCGGGAACTCCCCCGCATGCGTCGATCAGGAATTGATCGAGGCCATCAGGTCCAGGATATCGAATGGGTATGTACGGCAGGAACCTTCGGCTTTCCGCCCAGGCCAACCGGTGCGGGTTCAAGAAGGTCCGCTCAGGGGGCTGGAGGCCGTATTCCAAGAAACGCTCTCGGATCGACAGCGGGTGGTGCTGCTCCTCAAGGCGCTCGCCTACCAGGCCAGGCTCGTCGTCAGTCCACGCATCGTTCAGGGTCTGTAGGGTCGAGCCAAGGAGAGCCGGTAATGAGGCGGCGCGCGGCCTTCGTGGAGCTTCTTGCTCTGTGGGTGCATCCCGGTCGGAGCAAATCGGGGTGGGAAAGGACAGGTAACCCCTCCAATGCAAATCATGCTGCCGGTGCGAATCAACTTGCGAAAGGACATACGCCCGTGACCGCGAAGAAGAAATCCGGAGAATCACCCAAGACCGATCGGCCACTCGGCGAGTGCGTGCGAAAGCTTCGGGAATCACAGCAGCTATCCGTGCGCACGCTGGCGAGCAAGTGCGGATTTTCGGCGAGTTTCATCTCCCAGATCGAATTAGGGCAGGCGTCTCCGTCGCTCGCCTCTCTGGAGCGCCTCGCCGCGGCGCTCGGCGTGACCTTGGGGGAGTTCTTCCAAACCGCTTCTCCACCGGGCCCCGCCATCGTCAGGGCGGCCGAACGTCAGGCGCTGCATAGTGAATGGTCGCACGCCAAGATCGAGACGCTGGGAGCGATCCATCCAGGCAGCAGACTGGAAGCCATACTGGTAACGCTCCGATCCGGAGGAGCAAGCGGATCGCGGGTGCATACTCATGAGACGGAACTGCTGGCCGTGGTGTTCGACGGCGAGGTGCTCCTAACCCTGGATGACGCCGTCCATGCCTTGGAGCGGGGAGACGCCGTGACGATCCCCGCCGGCACCCGGCACCGCTGGCAAAACAAGAGCGGGAAATCCGCTCAGATCCTGAAGGTGAACCCCAGAATGAACTTCTGAGGACGGCCCACAACGGGCCGACCTCGCCTGTATCTCGAACAGCCTGGGCCAGGGACTGATCGGGGCAGGAGTTCGTTGCGCTGACCGGCATGACCCCGATGCTTGAGAGTGGCCGACAATCTGAAATGGTGCAGGCTCGATGAGCGCAAAGGACGTACTCTTCGCCCACGAGGCTCGGATGGCCGTCTTACGCGGAGTGCGCACGCTCGCGGACGCTGTGAGCGTCACCCTCGGCCCTTGCGGTCGCCATGCCATGATTCAGCGGACGTCGGGGGCGCCCTTCATCACCAAGGACGGAGTCACCGTCGCCACGGTCATCGAATTGGAAGATCCTTACGAAAATGCGGGGGTCCATCTCGTGAAAGAGGCGGCCACCAGAAGCCGTGATCTCGCGGGGGACGGCACCGCCACGGCCATCGTGCTGGCCGCATCCATGGTCCAGGAAGGAGTCAAGCACCTTACGGCGGGTGCGTCTCCGATGGCCGTGGGGCGAGGTCTCGATCGGGCGACGGAATTCGTCATGACGGCGCTCCACGAACAAAGTCGGCCCTGTGCCTCGCACCGAGCCCTGGAACAGGTCGCGACGGTCTCGGCGAATGGTGATCCGGCCCTCGGCGCGCTCATCGCCGAGGCAATCGAACGGGTCGGAGCGGACGGGCTCGTGGCCGTCGAGGCCTGCAGCCGGCCTGCCGGTCATCTCGATGTGATCGAGGGATCCCACTTCGACCGTGGATATCGGTCCCCCGAATTCGTCATCGACCCTGATCAGCCAGAGGTCATCGTGGAGCAGCCTTTGATTCTCATCTGTGAATCGGGCATCGCCCGACTCGACGACCTGATGCCGCTGATCCGCCACGTGAAGGAGACGGGCTCTTCGCTCGTGATCATTTCGGAGGAGCTGGCGCCCGAGGTGTTTGCCGCGCTCGTTGAGAATGTCCGTCGCGGAATTCTGAAGGTCGTCGCAGTCCCGGCTCCGGCATTCGGCGCCCATCGGCGGAACCTGCTCGAGGACCTGGCCGCGCTCACCGGGACCACGGTCGTTTCCGATGAACTCGGCCCCCCGCTCCGTCATGCACAACCCGAGGGACTGGGTCGGGCAGGCCGCGTGACCATCAGCGGGTCCAGGACCACCGTGGTAGGCGGGGCCGGAAATCTCACGGACGTTGCCGTGCGACTGGCACGCGTCCGGTCCGCTCTGGCCACGTCGGCATCGGACCACGACCGCGTGGAGCTTCGGGAGCGCGCCGCGCTGCTAGCCGGTCGGATGGCCGTAATGCGTATCGGCGCGCTCACGGAAACCGAGTCGAGCGAGAAGAAGGCGCGGACGGAGGACGCCCTGCATGCCGCGAGGGCGGCATCGCGGGACGGGATCCTCCCCGGCGGCGGCCTCGCGCTGGTTCGTGCAGCCGCGGCGCTGGATCGACTCCGACTCCCTGGAGATGAACAGGTCGGCGTCAAGGTCTTGCGTCGTGCGCTGGAGGCCCCGATCCGACATATCGCCGAGAACGCCGGCTATTCGGGCTCCGTGGTCCTGAGCATGGTCCGGCAGGCGCCCGACTCGATTGGATTCGACGCCGCACGCGGCGGCTACGTCGACATGGTCTCGGAGGGCATCCTCGACCCGACTACGGTCACCTGCAGCGCGCTGGCGCACGCCGCGAGCGTGGCGGCGCTGGTGTTGTCCAGCGAAGTGATCGTGGCGGACCCGCCGGGTGAGCACGGGAGAGCCGGGGAGGCAGAATGGATCAATCCCGAACGGCCCGACCCCTCATGAGCCCATCGGCATCCAAACGATCGGGACCGCGTGCACTCGTCACCGGAGCCACCGGCTTCATCGGAGCGCACGTCGCCCGTATGTTGATCCGGCAGGGGCTCGAGGTGCGGGTATTGGTCAGGCCGACCAGTCGCCTCGACGCGCTGGCCGACCTGCCGGTCAAACCGATTCTCGGTGGGCTCGACGACCATTCCGCGCTGGAGCGTGCGGTGCAGGACGTCGAGTACCTGTTTCATGTGGCGGCGGATTACCGATTCTGGGTCCCGGACCCCGGCCAGATGTGGGACGTGAATGTGGGCGGAACCATGCGCCTGTTGAACGCGGCCGTCCGGGCCGGTGTTCGCCGCATCGTCTATACCTCCAGCGGGGTGACGGTGCGCTCCACCGCCACTCAGATGGGAACCGAGGACGACTTCGCGCAAGGGTGGCGCAGCCTCTACCAGCGCACCAAGATGGTCGCGGAGCAAGAGGTGTGGCGGTTGATCCGGGAGGGCGGGCCCGTCATTATCGTCAATCCCACCACTCCGATCGGCGCGGGGGACTGGAAACCCACTCCGACGGGACGGCTCATCGTGGATTTTCTCAACGGGCGCGTGCCCGCCTACCTGGATGCCGTCTTCAACTGGATCTCCGTTCAGGACGTGGCGGCCGGTCATTGGCTGGCAGCGGAACGGGGCCGGATCGGCGAGCGCTACATTCTGGGCCACGAGAACCGCACACTGGGAGAGCTGCTGGCCCACCTCGGCGAGGTCGGCGGCCAGGCCCCGCCTCAGATCAAGATTCCCTACGCCCTCGCCTACATGGCCGGGGCGTCCGGACAGCTCTGGGGGCGCCTCAGCGGCCGAGAACCCCGGGCCACACTGGATGGCGTCCGGATGGCCGGGCATCCCAGGCAGTACTCCAGCGCCAAGGCGGTCAAGGAGTTGGAGCTTCCCCAAACCCCGTTGCGGGCGGCTGCGGAAGAAGCCGTCCGCTGGTTTCGCCAACACGGCTATGTCACCCGAGGAGGGTCGAAATGAAGATCGCGCTGGTCGCCGAAGTGAAATGGGAAGTCCGCGAGGTCTGCCGGCGTTTGAAACTGGACCTCCTGGATGCGCGGGATGAGGTCTGGGGAGCGACACTGAACGGGCATACCGTCCGGCTTTGCCTGTCGGGCATGGTCCCCGAAGTGGCCCATGAGCGGGTCCCCCGATTTTTGGATTCCGCGCGACCAGACCTGATGATTTGCTCGGGCCTGGCCGGGGCGCTCCGTCCCCACGTCAAGGTGGGAGAGCTCGTGGTGCAGTCCGAAGACGAAGCCCTCCTCGCCATGGCCGAACGGGCGCTCAAGGACTCGAATATCCCGTTCCATGTCGGCCCCCTCGTCACGGTCAGCAAGCCGGTCCTGACCCCGGACGCAAGGCGCCACCTGGCGTCACGGACGCCCGCGATCGCCGTGGATATGGAAAGCCAAACGATTGCGGCGCTCTGCCGGGAGCGCGGCATCCCCTGCCTCGCCATGAAGGGCGTCTCCGACGGCATCACCGACGATCTTTCACCGATCCTCGGCGGGTTCGAGATCATCCACATCCCTCGGATCGCTCTGCGGGTGCTCGGTTGTCCGAACACCTGGCCGTTGGCCGCACGGCTGGCCCGGCACAGTTATGTGGCCGCCGATCGACTCGGACACGGCGTCTGGGCGACCTTGGTGGGAATCGGCGCATGATGAAGAGCACCAGCCCGCTGTCGGAGGGGCAACAGCGCGAACTCCGTGGTCTGTTGGAGGATCAGCGGGAGCATCTCGAACGGCTGCTGCTGGAGTTCCGGACCCAGGCACAGCCGGTCGGGCTCGACCTTCCAATCGGACGCCTGAGCCGGATGGATGCCCTCCAGCAACAGCAGATGGCGGCCGGCCAGCAGCGCAGACTGGAACAGGAGCTCCAGCAGGTTCTCGCGGCCCTGGGACGAATCGATCGGCGGCAATATGGGCTGTGTCTCCGCTGCTCGGAGCCGATTCCATACGGCCGGCTGGTCATTCGTCCGACGACCACGCTCTGTTATGACTGCCAGTCCGAGCGCGAAACAATACAGAGGAAATCCTGACCTGATGACGGCAAGCCTCCGAGGGCCCGCTCGGAGAGGCTCATGACCGTCGAGCCCTCACATGGCAAAGCTCGGTGTCCCACTACAGGAAGCGGTCATCGCACGGATCGCAGCCCAGCGTCGCGGCCGCGTGTTGGATATCGGGACCGAGTCGGGACACCTGGCCCTCCGGCTCGCGGCGCTCGGCTTCGAGGCCCACGCCTGTGATTGTCTCCCCGAACCGACCGCCGGCCTAGAGCGGAACGTTGCTTATCGGCAGTGCGATCTGAACGTCGGCCTCCCCTACCCGGACGCGAGCTTCGACTACCTGGCCTGTCTCGAAGTCATTGAACACCTCGACGACCCCTTCGCCCTTTGCCGGGAATTGCGCCGGGTGCTCCGAAAGGACGGGCGTCTCTATCTCAGCACGCCGAATATCCTCAGTTTGAGAAGCCGCGTGCGGTTTTTGCTGGACGGGAGCTTCCTGTACTTCGATTGGCCCCCGATCGAATGGCATCGGCACAAGAGCCGTCCGAGCGTGCACGTCCATCCCATCCGGTACCATGAACTGGAGTATTACCTGCTCCAAGCGGGACTTCATGTGAAGGCCGCCTTTACGAACATGCGCTCCGAGAGCTGGAAATGGGCGAGTCCCCTGGTGTGGGGGATCCGCACCTATGCCAGGCATCGAACGGTGCGCGCGCGCGCCAAACACGGCATCTGCCTGGACAGGATTTATAGACGCATTCTGACCGAGGATCTCCTGTACGGGACGCACCTGATCGTGCAGGCCGAACCCGCCTAGATGACACCGACAACACCTCGATGCTTCCATCTGTCGTCACAGGGATATCGGTAGTGGATATGAAAAGCTTCCGCAGTTTCGCTTCGTGGCGTGTCTCTATCTCATTGAAAAGTAAAGTCGGACCACGGTCCGTCGCAGGCGTGACCCATCAAAAAAAAAAAACCGTCCGGCTGGCCGCGAGCGCCCGAACCACCTCGGACATCCTGCATCAAAAGTCCGGCGGTCTAGACCACAAAGGTGAGGTGCGCTCGACAATCCTCCCCCTCTTCTTCACGGCTTCACCTTGACTTGCCTCCAGCCCTGCCCTACTATCGCCGCCATGTCTGAGCAGCCGTTGCTTTCGACCATCGAGACCATGGCCGACGTATGGGAGGCCTATCGTCCCGAATTACAAGGGGTCGAGGCGCAGATTCACAAGAATCTCACCTCTCAGGTCGCGTTGGTCAACACGGTGGCCGGCCACATCCTCAGCAGCGGCGGCAAACGCATCCGCCCCCTCCTGCTGGTCCTCGCCGCCCGCCTCTGCGGCTACCCCGGAACCGATCATTGGCTGCTGGGGTGTCTGGTGGAATACATCCACACCGCGACCCTGCTGCACGACGACGTCGTGGACGACGCCGACATCCGCCGGGGCCGGCACAGTGCGCGGAAGGTGTGGGGCAATCAGATCAGCATTTTGGTCGGCGACTATCTCTATTCCAAGGCCATGCGGCAAATCGTGGATTTCCGCAGCCAGTCGATCAACGAAGTCCTGGCCGAGTCCTGCTGGAAGATGGCGGAGGGGGAAGTGCTGCAGTTGTATTACAACGGCAACCCCGCCATGCCGCAGTCGGACTATCTCAAGATCGTGGAGCACAAGACGGCGGGCCTCATCGCGGCGGCCTGCCGGATCGGGGCGATTGCCGCCGGAGCCACGGAGACGCAGCAATTGGCTCTCTTCCGATTCGGACAACACCTGGGCATCGCGTTTCAACTGGCCGACGATACGCTGGATTACGCCGCCAACGGCGATCGCCTGGGGAAAGCGCTGGGGCAGGATCTTCGCCAGGGCAAGGCGACCCTCCCTCTGCTGCATCTCTTGGAGCAGTGCGCCGAATCGGACCGGCAAATGATCAAGGACCGCATGGAAACCCGGTCGCTGACCGCCCACGACCTGGGCCGTATCCTCGATCTGATGCAGCGCTGCGGGTCGATCGCCTATGCCATGGAACGGGCGCAGAGCTTCATCCGAGCCGCCATCGCAGATCTCGCCCTCTTCGAAGACTGCATCCACAAGCGCGCGCTCACGGTTGCCGCGGAATACATGGTGACGCGAGACCGCTGACTCGTCGCAACTCGTTGCTCGATCGCCGTCAACCACATAAAGGAGTGCCATGGCCCAGGTGTTTCCGTTACGGGGAGTGCTGTTCAATCCGGACGTGGTCGGCGACGTGCGCGAAGTGGTGGCCCCGCCCTACGACGTGATCGACGCCGACTGGCAAAAGGCCTTCTACGCCCGACACGCCAACAACGTCATCCGCCTCGAACTGGGCCTCGAACAGCCCGGCGATACGGCGGCGGACAACCGCTACACGCGCGCCGCGCAAACCTTGCGCGACTGGCTCGCGCGTCGCGCCCTCACGCGCGACGCGCGTCCGTCGTTCTACCTCTACACGATCCGTTACCACATGCCGGACGGCTCGGGCGGGACCGTCCAGAAGACCTTGACCGGGTATATGGGGAACTTCAGGCTGGCGGAACTGGATTCGGGGGAAATCTATCCGCACGAGAACACGCGCGCGACTGCGAAGACCGACCGCCTTCGCCTCTTGGAGGCCTGCCGATCGAATTTCAGCCCCATCTGGTCGTTGTATTCCGACCCGGAAGGCGGGGTCGTCGCGGCCCTGAAGCAGGCGGCTTCCTCATCGGCGCCGCGCCTGCGATTCCAGGACGATGCCGGGTTCGAACAGACCGTCTGGGCCATCGACGATCCGGCGACCGTCGCGAGGGTCGGCGAGCTGATGCGCCCCAAGCCGCTCTTCATCGCCGACGGGCATCACCGCTACGAAACCGCGTTGCACTATCAGAAGCAGCGACGGCAACAAGCCGGGAGCACGGCGGAGGTCCAGCCCTATGATCAGGTCCTGATGTTGTTCACGAGCCTCGAGGATCCGGGACTGACGGTCCTCCCGACGCACCGCATCCTCACGACCCCGGTGCCGGACGCCGCCGGCCTGACCGCGTTGCTCGATCCGGCCTTCGAGATCGTCCCAGTCCCGACGAAAGGCCTCGCGCAGGAAGAGGCGCGCAGGATATTCTTCCAGACGTTGCGGGAACGGGGACGCCGCCAACCCTGTTTCGGACTGGCGGCGCGCGGCCTCGACCAGTTCTGGCTGCTGGCGCTGCGGCCCGGTCACCAACTGCCGCCGACGGCCTCCCCCCGGGATCGGCTCGACGTGTCGATCCTTCAGCAGCAGGTCATCGCCAAACTCTGTCCGACGCAAGAGACCCTGGAAGCCATCGTCTATACGAAGGACGAGCACGAGGCGCTGGATTGGGTGGCGAAGGGGACGGGCCAGGCAGCGCTCCTTTGGAACGCCACCAAAGTCGACGAGGTCCGCGCCGTGGCCACAGCCGGCGAGCGCATGCCGCACAAGTCGACCTACTTCTTCCCGAAACCGCTGACCGGGCTGGTGCTCCATGTGATGGAGGGCGCCCCGTGAGACCGAAGATCCTGGTCGTCGACGACGATCCCGACATCTCCCTGATGTTGCAGGATCGGCTCGAGGCGCTCCAGTACCAGGTGGTGGTGGCCCGCGACGGGCGCCGCGCCCTGGAACTCATCGAGCAGGAAAGCCCCAACTTGGTCCTGCTCGACGTGGAACTGCCCCAAATGTCCGGCATGGACGTCCTGCATCGCTTGAGGCAGACCAAGGCGGCGGGGGCGGGCGAAGCGGGCCTGCACCCCGGCGACCTGGACCCCCCGGTGATCGTCATGACGGCGCACGGGACGATCTCGATCGCCGTCGACGCCATCAAACACGGCGCCTACGACTTCCTCACCAAACCGCTCGACAAAGACCACCTGAGTATCGTCATCCAGAAGGCCCTCGAGCGCGAGTCGCTCCGGCGCCAAGTGGCGGTGCTGCGGGCCGACGTCGACAGCCGGTACGCGCGGATCGTCGGCGCCAGTCCCAAGTTGAAATCCATCATCGAGGGCGCACAACGGGCGGCGAATTCGGACGCGAGCATTCTGCTCCTCGGCGAAAGCGGCACGGGCAAGGAGCTGTTCGCCCGATCGATCCATCAGTGGAGTCCGCGCCATACCATGCCGATGGTCGTCATCAACTGCGTCGCGCTGACGGAGACCCTGCTGGAAAACGAGCTCTTCGGGCACGAACGCGGCGCGTTCACGGGAGCGGACCGGCTGCACAAGGGGAAAATCGAAATGGCGGACGGCGGCACCGTCTTCCTCGACGAGATCGGGGACATGTCGCTGCCGTTACAGGCCAAACTGCTGCGCGTCCTGCAGGATCGGGAGTTCCAACGCGTCGGCGGGACCAAGAACATCGCGGTGAACATCCGGGTGATCGCCGCGACCAACAAGGATCTGCGGCAGGCCGTGAAGGCGGGGCAGTTCCGGGAGGATCTGTACTTTCGGCTGAACGTCATCAATTTTACGCTCCCGCCGTTGCGGGAGCGGATCGAGGACATCGCGCCCTTGTCGGAGTTTTTCCTCCGTCGCCACGGTCTCGAATCCAAACGTCCCGGCGTCTCCCTGAGTCCCGCCGCGCTGGAGGCCATGCGCCGCTACCAGTGGCCGGGCAACATTCGCGAACTGGACAACACGATCGCGCGAGCGGTCGTCCTCAGCCCGACGGATCAGATCGAGCCGGACGTCCTCGGCCTCATCGGGTTCGACGCCCCGGCGGCCGCCGCGACGCCGCATCCCGTCCCAAGCCCTCCCCGGCCCTACCACGAGGCGATGGAAGAGCACAGCCGCATGCTGATTCTGAACGCGCTGAAAGCGGCGGGGGGGAATCAAACGAAGGCGGCGGAGCAACTCCATCTGCAGCGCACCTACCTGGCGCGCCTCATCCGGCAGAAAAACCTCGACATCGCCACCACGGACGAAAACCCAAGCTGAGGTCGCCCCGGCTACGAAGCCAGCCGGCGCTCGCGCTCCCTGAGCCCCGAGGACGCAGCCTGCGGGGTCTCACCCCCGTTCGTCGGTTGCCGGTCCCGTAACGAAATCCGGCCCTCGCGCACGGCATGCTCCGCTTGTGCGTATCGTTCCGCGGTGCCGACATCCGACCAGTAGCCGGTCGCGTCGAATCCCATGAACAGTTCCTCATCCCGGAGGGCGCCCACATAGGCGTCGATGATGTTCGACGGCGTCCCCGCGGGAGGCAGGCGGCGCAGCAGGCGGGGATGGAGAATGTGCAGGCCCGCGAACATGCGGGGCACGGACCCGGAAGGGTTGAGGCGGCCCTGACCGTTGATCCGCTGGACCCGACGCGCGTCGTCGATTTCCACCAAGCCCCACTGGGCGGCCGCGGGGTCTTCCCGCAGCACCATGGTGACGGCGGGCTTGTGCGTCTGGTGCGCGTCCACCACCTGATCCAGGTCGATCTCCACCAACGTATCGCCGTTCATGACCAGCATCGGCTGTCCGCCGAAATAGGCCTCGACTTGCTTGAGCGCCCCGCCGGTTCCCAGAATCACGGGCTCGCGCGAATAGGTGATCCGCAGGCCGTACTGGTGCCCGTCGCCGAGCGCGTGCTCAATCATCGGACCGAGATGGTGGAGATTGATGACGACGTCCCGGAATTTGTGCCGCCGCAACAGCAGCAGGTTCCAGACGATGAGCGGCGTGCCCCCGACGGGCAACAGCGGCTTCGGCATCGTGTTCGTCAGGGGGCGCAGGCGCGTGCCCAACCCCGCTGCGAGAATCATGGCTTTCATGGATTCACGACAAGCGTCAATCGTCAGCCGAAGTTCACCATCGCAACGGCGTGATCTCCATCCGTCCCTTCCCGATTGACGGATGACGGAGAACGAATCACGCCTTACTGCAGTTCCGGCACGTACGGCGACAGATGCGTCCTGAGCGGCGCCAACTCCGGATATTTCTCGAGGTTCCGCCGGACGTAGCCCAAGACACGGGGAATATCGGCCAGGAATTTTGGATTGTGCTTGACCCGGTCGATATAGACGAAGCGTCCGGCGGCTTTGAGATTCCGTTGCAGGCTGGTGAGGTCGAAGAGGCGTCGATAGGCCGCCGGGTCCGGACGCCGTCCGTGTTCGGCCAGTCGGTCCAAGTAATACCCGATCAATTCGTCGACCAGGGGCTCCTCCAATGCGATATAGGCATCGCGGAGCAAGGAGGCCAAGTCGTACGTCGACGGCCCCATCAACGCATCTTGAAAGTCGATGATCCCCAATCGGTCGCCGTCGACCATCAGGTTGCGGGAATGATAGTCCCGGTGCACGAAGACCGGCGCCTGCGCGGCTATCTGCTCGGCTATGTGGCGAAACGCCTGTTGAACAGGGATCG
Source organism: Candidatus Inralta sp. (assembly GCA_039794185.1). Classification (GTDB taxonomy): domain Bacteria; phylum Nitrospirota; class Nitrospiria; order Nitrospirales; family Nitrospiraceae; genus BQWY01. The sequence goes on from JBDIVW010000029.1 coordinate 22,671, forward strand.
CATCGTCCGCACACATCGGTTTGCCCCGTCTCGCGACCACCCCGTATTCAAGGAAGTGCTCGAACTCCCACATCAACAGAGCCACGTCGAATGTCCGGTGAAATACCACGCATCGAGGGTTGGCCGGCGTCGTGGCCCGTACCTGCATGGCCACGAGATCGTCGATCGCCTGTCGATACAGTGCGGCGCGGCGGTCCGGCGTCGCCGCGCGGGCGGCCTCGGCCAGCGTCAGATCCCCGAAATCCTCCAAATACAACAACCCGGCTTCCCGGTCGTAGTAATGGAGCGTCGGCACGGACAACCGGGCCGCGGCGAGGTGGGCCAACACATTGGTGAAGGGCAGCTCGTCGATCGCCACCGAGGCGCCGCTGACCGCCTCCTCGGACTGCTTGAACGCCTCCGGTTCCGCAAGTTGCATCAGAATGAGCGACGACGGAGCGCCGGCCCGCAAACCGATGCGGTAGTAGCGGCGATTGGACGCGTCTCCCGCAAGCGGGTGCAGGTCACGGACCGCGCCGGCGGACGGCACGCGGGTCCGGATGGTGTGGGCGATCAGAGCCGGATCCGGAGGAGCGAGCGCGGCCTTCGGCGCAACAGGATGGGTCGGGGTCATATGGTCGCGCATTATACATGAACCAGAATGGTTCACGAACGATTCGCGGAAATTGCGCGAGGCGGTGACGCCGTGCCGACGCCGAGCGAATCGCCCGGCGCCGACCCGTCACCGCGAGAGGCAGGGGAACGATTACGATTGCGACTGCGATTGCGGTGGACGTATCCAGCGACGCGGACGCGGCTGGCCGGTCGGCTGGCCGCCCTGGGGACGGGCGTCCGACTCGTACCGCCGCTGATCCTGAGCCGCCGGATAGCCGGACCTCATCGGGTCGCCCGATCGCACGGCCTCACGCGGGCCGCCTTGTCCCATCGGCCGGTGTTCCGGTCGATGCGGCCGCATGCCCGGACGCTGCGGATCGTTCGGTCGCCCTCCGAAGGAGGGACGTCCGGGGCCGCCCATGCCCGGCCTGTGCCCGCGCACCGGCTCAGGACTGCCGGCCGCCCGAGGAACGGGCCGGCCGAGCAATCGTTCAATCGCCCGGAGCTGCATATGGTCTTCCCCGGTGACGAAACTGGTCGCGCGACCGGTCGTTTTCATGCGGCCGGTCCGCCCGATCCGGTGGACGTAATCCTCCGGGGTATTCGGCAGATCGAAATTCACGACATGGCCGATATTGGCCACATCGATCCCGCGCGCCGCGATGTCGGTCGCGACCAACACGCGGTAGCTGCCTCGCCGAAACCCTTCCAGGGCGGTCTTGCGCTGAGACAGCCGCCGTCCGGCGTGCAACACCCCCACCCGATGCCCCCGCTGCTCCAAGACGCGACCGACCTTGTCGGCGCCGTGTTTGGTTCGCGTGAACACCAGCACGCTGCCGCCCGACTCCTGGACGAGCTTCAACAGCAAGGCCGTCTTCTCGTCCCGGGTGGTATGGTGCACTTCGTGTGTGACCGTGTGCGCGGCCTGCGCCGAGGGGTTCACCATGATCCGCACGGGATCACGGAGCCCGGCGCGCGCCAGGGCCGCCAGATCTTCCGGTATGGTCGCGGAGAACAGCATGGTCTGCCGCTCCGGCATCAAGGCATCGAGGATCTGATTGAGTTGTGGCGCGAATCCCATGTCGAGCATGCGATCGGCTTCATCCAAGACCACGATCGAGAAATGCGCCATATTGATGGTGCCGTTCCACATGTGGTCCAACAACCGCCCCGGCGTCGCCACGACGATGGTTGGATGTTGCTGGAGACCGCGGACCTGGACGCGCATGTCCTCGCCTCCGATCACGGTCGTCGCGGACACCCGGCGGGACCGGCCCAAGAGGGCGACGGATTTTTGTATTTGAAACGCCAACTCGCGCGTCGGCGCAAGAATCAGCCCCCGCGGGGGGCCGATGGGCCCGTCGGCCAGGCGCTCGATCATGGGAATCACGAACGCGGCGGTCTTCCCGGTTCCGGTCTGCGCGCAGCCGAGAATGTCGCGGCCCTGCAGGCCCGACGGAATCGCCTGCGCTTGGATCGGGGTGGGCTCGGAGAACTTGGCCAGCGCGAGGTCGCGCAGCAGCAGCTCCGACAAGCCCAGCGAGCGAAAGGTCACGGCCGCGGGATCGTCCCGGTGGCCGTTGTCAACGGAAGGTACAGCAGTAGAATTCAACACAAGCACTCCTTGGTGAGTTGTAAAGCAGGATGCTCACGGCGGCCTCGCACCGGGGCCCACCGAGTCCGGACACGAGTCACGGATTATCGTGGCTCAGTCTCTAGGCTCGGGAGCACACCGCAAGTGGTCGCGGTTCCGCTCCTGCTAAGCATCGCATGTGACGAGGTCAGAGAATCGAAGGAGGCAGAATCGGGGGAGATCCGCTCCGAGGAGGATCTGAACGCGCTGCGATGACGGGGCCCGGATTATGTCTGATTGCACGGTCGCCGGGCCGTCTCGACAGTGACAAGCGCACCATACCAGCCGGCGGTGCGAATGTCAAACGACCCCGCAAAGTCCGCCGGCCCCAGCGGCCCATTGCGGAGACTAGTCGAGCCTGGGAGTTCCGAACGCCGCGAACAGTTCAGCGGTCAGGTACGGCGTCCCCCGCGCATCCCGGCCGCGCTTGCGCCGAAGATAGTCGTTGAGCACACGCCCGTCCTCGCCGCGGTGCCGGTGAGGATGGGCCAGATTCATTCGATACCGTTCCACGGCGCCCGCCACCCGGCTGATGAACACGACCGTCCCGTCCCGTTCGATCGCTTCGACGACGCCGACGTGCGTCAGCGGATCGTTGACCTGGCCGTCCCCGTTCGCATCCCACGTATTGTGAAAGAACACGAGGTCTCCCGGCCGAACGACGGGCCCCTGATGAATGCGCCCGAATTGGCGAACGTCCCGATGGATGAGTCGGACCCCGTTGGCCTGTCCGGTCACGCGGGTGCTGCGGTAGAGGTCGACCCCCTGCAGGAGAAAGATCGCTCGGGTGACGCCGGCGCAGTCATAGGTGATCCGGCGCCCGTCCACCTCTATCGCGCGCGCTCCCACGAGTCCGGCCGCCGTCCGAACCACCGATTGCCGCCAGGGCGACGCGTGGCCCGGCTCGCAACAGGCTCGCGGCTCGACTGCGGGGCCGGCCCCACGCTCCACGGCCGGTCCCGCGCAGCCCAGGGCCAGCAACAGCCCCCCGTAGATGACGGCTCGACGATCCATCGTGCTCCCGTCGGCGTGATCAGCGTGAATCCCTGCGAGTATAGCCCAGCCCAGGGGAACTGCACGCGAATCGCGATTCCCGGCCCTCTCGACATCTCCGCGCGGACGACCTATAAGGAATCCATGCCATACGTGCACCTTGGACGCTCGGGCCTGCTGGTCAGTCGGCTGTGCCTCGGCACGATGAATTTCGGACCCCATACGAACGAGGCCGAGAGCGCCAGGATCATGGACCGCGCGCTCGAGCACGAGATCAACTTCTTCGACACGGCCGACGTCTACGGCTGGAAGCTCGGCGAGGGCGTGACCGAACAGATCGTCGGCCGCTGGTTTGCCCAAGGAGGGGGCCGGCGGGAAAAGGTCGTGCTGGCCACCAAAGTCTTTGGACGGATGGGCGCCTGGCCGAACGAGTCGCGCCTCTCCGCGCTGCATATCCGGCGGGCCTGCGAGGCCAGCCTCCGGCGGCTCCGGACCGATTATATCGACCTCTATCAAATGCACCACGTCGACCGAGACACGCCGTGGGATGAAATCTGGCAGGCGATGGAACAACTGACGCGGGAAGGAAAGATTCTCTACGTCGGCAGCAGCAATTTTGCGGGCTGGCACCTGGCCCAGGCGCAGGAGCTCGCTCGAGCCCGCCGTTTCCTCGGCCTGATCTCCGAGCAAAGCCTCTACAACCTGACCGAACGGACGGTCGAGCTGGAGGTGATTCCGGCTTGCCAGGCCTATGGCATCGGGCTGATTCCCTGGAGTCCCCTGGCGCGCGGTCTGCTGGGCGGAGCGCTCAAGAAAGTCGCCGGCGGGCGGCGGGCCGAGAAGGACGTCCGGAAAGAATTGGAGAAGCTCCGTCCCCGCCTGGAGACGTACGAAGCCCTCTGCCGGAAACTGGGCGAGGCGCCCGCCGACGTGGCGCTGGCGTGGTTACTGCACCAGCCGGCCGTGACGGCCCCCATCGTGGGCCCCCGTACGCTCGAACAGCTCGACGAATCGATCCGGGCGCTCTCCCTCGCCTTGACGAAGGAAACGTTGAACAAACTCGATGAAATCTTTCCCGGACCGGGCGGCGCGGCGCCCGAGGCCTATGCCTGGTAAGCTGGACCTGGTCGTCGGTCAACGGTCGTGCATACACTCCGCGGGAGCAGAGCGACCGCCGCGGCCTCGCCCGCGCCACTGACCGGCGGCGCCTGAGGATGAGCGGGAGCGAGCGGCGGCCGCGGTCCGCTCGGCGTATCGTCGCCAGCCGAGCGTGAGGGTCAGCGCCCCGACGGTATCGGCCGCGAGGTCGGCGAGGTCGGCGGAACGCAACGGCACGAACGACTGGTGAATTTCATCGGTCGCGCCGTACAGGACGGCGCCGAGGATCGCCAGCCACCAGGCGTTCGCCGCCCACCACGGCCAGGCCGCCCAGCGAAACGCCCGGTACAACAGGATGCCGAGCACGCCGTACTCGACCGTATGGATCACCTTGTCGTTGACCGCGCCGAACCACGACGGGAGGTCCTCGTCCGGATGCGAAAGCGACGACAGATAGAAGATCAACCCCGCATAGCCGACGACGGGCAGCCAATAGAGCCAGCGCCGCTCATGGAGCGTTTCCCAGAAGGTGACGGCGCTGACGACACGATCCATGTCGACCGGCGTCCTCTCGGAGTGTTCGTCAGGAATCGGCTCGACACCCATGGCATGACATACTGAACTTCTGGTCGACACTCAACCAAAAACGTCCCGTCATGAAACTCGCCTCGTTATGTTTTTTTTGGCACATGCACCAGCCGTACTATACCGACCCGGTGACGCGGTCCGCCAGCCTGCCGTGGGTCCGACTGCACGCGACCAAAGCCTACTACGACATGGCGTTCCAGCTCGATCGCTTCCCCAAGATCGCGGCCACAGTCAACTTCACCCCCTCGCTCCTCCTGCAAATGGAGGAGCTCGCCTCCGGCGCCACGACCGATGTCTTCCTCGAACACGCGAGAAAGCCCGCGGCCGACCTGTCGCTCACGGAGCGCGCGTTCGTCGTGCGCCACTTCTTTTCGGCGAATTGGGCCACGATGGTGCGGCCCTACCCCCGCTACCAGGAATTGCTCGTAAAGCGGGGCACCCGCGTATCGCCCGGGGACCTCGAGCGGCTCGCCCAGCGGTTCTCCGTCCAGGAACTCACGGATCTTCAGGTCTGGCACAATTTGGCTTGGTTCGGCTACGGCGCCGCCGCCCGGCTCCCGCGCATCGAGGAGCTGCGCCGGAAGGGCCGCGGGTTCACCGAGGCCGAGAAGCAGGAGGTCCTGGCCGCACAAATCGCAATCCTGAACGATGTCGTGCCGCTCTATCGGAACCTGGCCGGCCGCGGGCAGGTGGAACTCACGACGACGCCGTTCTACCATCCCATCCTCCCCCTGCTGATCGACATAGAATCGGCGCGACGCGCCCTGCCGCATCTGCCCGCGCTGCCGCGCCTGCAGGCGCCGGCCGACGCCGAGGCGCAGATCCGGAAGGCCGTCGATTTTCACACCCGCGTCTTCGGCCAAACGCCCACGGGGCTCTGGCCGTCTGAAGGCTCGGTCTCTCCCGAGCTCGTGCCGCTGATCCACGAAGCCGGCTTCACCTGGTTCGCCACGGACGAAGGGAACCTGCAACACTCGTTGGCCATGCAACACCGTGGGTGGAATCGCACAGCCATGCTGTATCAACCCTATCGGGTCGGTGCCGAAGGGCAGGCGGTCAACCTCGTGTTCCGCGATCGTGAGCTGTCCGACGCCTTCGGATTCTCCTATCACAAGACCTTGGCCCACCTGGCCGTGGAAGACGCGCTCGGCCGCTTCCGTCAGATCGCCCAGCAGGCACCCGGCGAGCGCGTGCTCATCCCGGTCATTCTGGACGGAGAGAATCCCTGGGAGCATTACCATCAGGGCGGCGAGGAGTTCCTGAATCTGCTCTACGAGCGGTTGAGCCGGGAACCCCTCCGGACGACCGGCGACGATCGAGTCGTCACCGACTCCATGGCGCGCGCGATCGAAGGCTTTCCCCAGCCGCTCGCGCTCTCCGACCTGCACACCGGAAGCTGGATCAACTCCGATTTTCGCATCTGGATCGGGCATCCGGAGGATCGACGGGCCTGGGAGCTGCTCGCGCACACGCGCCAGCGTCTGGTGGAGATCACCCCCTCCCTGCCGCCGGAGCACGCGAAGGCCGCGTGGGAAGAACTCTACGCGGCGGAAGGGAGCGACTGGTTTTGGTGGTACGGCGACGAGTTCGAAACCGATTTCAAACTCGAGTTCGATCGGCTCTTTCGCACGCATCTGCGGAACGTCTGGATCCGCGCCGGTCTGATCCCTCCCGACCACTTGCACCGCCCCCTGATCGATGCGGCTCCGTTTCTGCTTCCGGACCTCGTGCAGTTCCCCACGAGCTTGATCACTCCTCTGCTCGACGGCCGGGTCACCGACTTTTTCGAATGGCGCGGCGCGGGAACGATTCGCGCCGCCGCCCCCCTGGGCGCCATGTGGACGGCCGGGACGTTCTTCTCGCGGATCGTGTTCGGGTTCAGCCTCGACCGCCTCTTCCTGAGACTCGACCCCGACCCGAGTCTCGCCCAACATTCGGGCCCGCTCCAAGTCGAGTGGGACATCGGCACGGACGAACAGGCCTACAAGTTGACGTTTCCGCTCGTGCCGTCCGAGCCGGCGATATTGACCCTGTGGGTGGGGACGCCCGGCCACGAGCTGCTGCGACAGGGCGAATTCCACACGATCGCCCGCACCCGCATCATCGAAGCCGCAGTGGCGTTCCAAGAGCTTCGTTTGGAACCAGGGCAATCGTTCCGCTTCAGTGTCGTCGTGACCCGTCACGGCATGGAGCAGGCGCGATATCCCGTGAACGAGCCGGTGACATTACAGGTGCCGACCGAGCACTTCGATGCTATGATGTGGCGGGTATGATAAAGAAGCGCTGAGTGCTGAGTGCTGAGTGCTGAGTGCTGAGTGCTGAGTGGAGGAAGCATGCCAGAGCTTCGTCGCGATCCGGTCGTGGGCCGATGGGTGATCATCTCGAACGATCGCTCGGCGCGTCCCCGCGATTTCGAGCCCCGGGAGGCGCCGCGTCCGACCAGCACGGCCTTGTGTCCCTTTTGCCCCGGGCAGGAATTGCTCACGCCGGGTGAAATTCTCGCCTACCGGCCCCAGCCCAGCGAGGCGAACAGCCCGGGGTGGAGCCTCCGGGTCATTCCCAACAAGTTTCCGGCCCTCCAGGTGGAGGGCGACCTGGCCCGCGAGGGATTGGGCATTTACGATCGGATGAACGGCATCGGCGCCCACGAGGTCATCATCGAAACATCTTCGCACAAGGATGCACTGGCCGACCTCCCCGCGAAGCAGATCGAAGACGTCCTGTGGGCCTATCGCGACCGCTTGATCGACCTGAAGAAAGACCTCCGGTTCCGATACATCTTGATTTTCAAAAACCATGGGATGAGCGCCGGGGCCACGTTGGAACATTCGCATTCGCAGCTCATCGCGCTCCCCATCGTGCCTACCAGCGTCGGGGACGAACTTCGCGCCTGCCGGGATCACTACCTCGAAAAGGAACGCTGCTTGTATTGCGACATCATCAGACAGGAACTGACCGACGGGGGGCGCATCGTGGCGGAGAATCCGGAGTTCGTGACCGTCACCCCCTACGCGCCGCGGTTTCCCTTCGAAATGTGGATTCTGCCGAAGCGCCATGCCGCCTACTACGAGGAAAGCCAGCGGGCCCAATTCGAGCTGCTGGCGCCGATGCTGTCGGAAGTCTTGCGACGGATGGATCGCGTGCTTGCCAGGCCTGCCTACAACTATATCCTCCACACCTCCCCGCTCCACGAGGCGAGCGGTCCCTATTATCATTGGCACGTGGAGATCATTCCCAAACTCACGCAGGTCGCCGGTTTCGAGTGGGGCACCGGTTTCTACATCAACCCCGTCTCGCCGGAGGAATCCGCGAAAGCCCTGCGCGAAGTCACGCCCTGAGGCATCAGGGCCGCCGACACCCGTTCTCCGGTCGATTGCATTCCAGCCGAAGCGCGGCATATCATCAGCGGATGCGCGTGCGCGTGAGTCATCCGGACCGGGAACTCGAACTCCAAGGCCCCAAGAAGGTCCGGGACGTGCTGCGCGAACTCAACCTCGTGGTGGAAGCGCATTTGGTGATCCGCGGCAACGACCTAGTGACCGAAGACGAACTGCTCGCGGACCGCGACACCATCGAAATTCGCCCGGTCATCTCCGGCGGCGCGCCTGAGCCACGTCATTGGTCATCCGTCCATCGAATGAGTCGCTGCCCGTGAGGCTTCCGCGAATGACGATTGACCTTTGATGAGCGACGAACTGCTGACGTCATGAACTGCACCAAGTGCAAAATCAAGGCGGTCATCGGGCTGCCCCGGCACAACGCCGCCTTCTGCAAGCCCTGCTTCGTGGCGTACGTGCACGAGCAGGTCGCGAAGGCCATTCGCCACGATCGGATGTTCGGCAAAGACCAACGCATCCTGGTCGCCGTCTCGGGCGGGAAGGACAGTCTGGCCTTGTGGGACATCCTGCTGAGGCTGGGATATCGGGCGGACGCCCTGTATGTCGATCTGGGTATCTCTGGTTATTCCACGCGGTCCCGCGACAAGGTGGTGCGCTACGCGGAGACAGCGGCCGCGACGGCGGGCGCCAAGCTGCTGCAGCACGAAGTGCAGGAAGAGGAAGGCGCGGGCATCCGTGAGCTCGCCGTGCTCATCAACCGCCCGACCTGCTCGGCGTGCGGCACCATTAAACGGTACCAGTTCAACCGCGCCGCGATCGAGCATCACTACGACGTGATGGCCACGGGCCACAATCTCGATGACGAGGCGGCCCGACTGTTGGGCAACGTCCTCCATTGGCAGGAAGAGTATCTCGACAAGCAAGGTCCCAGTTTGCCGGCCTCGGTCGAAGGCTTCGCCAAGAAGGTCAAGCCGCTGTATCGATTGACGGAGCGCGAAACGGCCGCCTACGCCATCCTGAACGGCATCGACTACGTCGTCGAAGAATGTCCCATGGCGAAGGGCTCCAAGATGCTGCTCTACAAGGAAGTGCTCAATCGTCTCGAAACCGAGTCGCCCGGGACCAAGCAACGATTCTATTGCGGGTTTCTCGATCGTCAGGCGACCGCCGAGCCCTCCGGCACTTCCATGATCGAAAAGGATCGTGCCGTGCTGCACCCCTGCCCCACGTGCCGTCAGCCCACGACCGCCGAGGTTTGTTCGTACTGCAAGATGATGGCGCGGGCCAAATCCGCCGTGACCGGGTGACCGTTCTAGCCGTGCCCGGCTGCCGCCCTCACCGCTCCTGCGGACCCGGCGTCAAGCCGTCGTTCCGTATTTGAGCAGACCCGTCTGATTGGTATATAGGTAAACGATGTGGTGTCCGGTCAAGGCGGTCCCGATTCTGGGCGCACTGGCGATCTGTGCGTCGCTCGTCTGTCACGCCACCGGCGACGAGACGGCCACGGGGGCCTCCGCGCCGACGGTGATCCGATTCGTCTCCTGGAAGCCGGACTATCCCCGGGCCTGGGACGAAGCCATTCGGATCTTTACCGAGCGCCACCCGCATCTCCGCATCGAGCGCGAAATCGCCCCGCATTCCTCCACGGCCTACCACGACCTGCTGACCCAGAAACTCAAGAATCGCGACCCCTCGGTGGACGTCTTCTTCATGGACGTCATCTGGGTCCCGGAGTTCGCCGCCGCCGGATGGGCGCGGCCGCTCAACGACCGGTTCACCGAGGCAAGCCAAGAGGCCTTTCTCCCGTCCACGCTGGAAGTCGGGCGCTACCACGGGCACCTGTACGGCGTCCCCAGCCGCATCGACGCCGGCCTGCTGTATTACCGGGTCGACCTGCTCCGAAAATACGGGTTCGAGCCGCCGGGCACCTGGAACGAGTTGGTGCACCAGGCCACCACGATTCTCGATGGAGAACGGGCCGCCACGCCGACCCTGCGCGGCTACTCGGCCCAGTTCAAGCAGTACGAAGGCCTCGTCTGCAACATGCTGGAGTTCATCGGTAGTCACGGCGGCATCCTGATCGACGAGGACCGTGGCGCCGCGCGGCTCTCGGATGAACGGACCTTGGCCGCGATCGAGTTCGTCCGCGCGCGCCTGCTGGGACCGCTCGCCTCCCGGGCATTGCTGACCTATCAGGAACCGGAATCACTCGCCGCCTTCGCCCGAGGTAACGCCGTCTTCCATCGGAACTGGCCCTACGCGTGGGAAATCGCCAACAACCCGGATCGCTCCTCCATCGCCGGCCGGGTCGGCGCGGCCCCCTTGCCGGGAAGCGACGGGATCCCCGGCGTCGCGACGCTCGGCGGGTGGCTGCTCGGCATCAGCTCGCTCTCGCGCCATGCGGACGAGGCCTGGGAGTTCATTTCGTTTCTCACCGGCCACGACATGCAACGGTTCTTTGCGCGGGAGGCGGGCATCGCGCCGTCTCGGACGGTGCTGTATGCGGACCCCGAGTTGTTGACGGCGAACCCGCAATGGCGGAGCCAGGCCGCCGTGCTGCACTCGGCCACGCCTCGTCCCCGCAGCCCTGTCTATCCGGCGCTCTCGCACATCATGCAACGGTTTTTCAGCCGCGCGCTGGCCTACCCCGGACTGGATCTCGAACCGGAGGCGCGGCGGGCCGAGCGCGAGATGAACCGGCTACTCGACCTGACCCGGAGCGAAGCGCCATGAACGGGACCGCCCCCGCATCGGCGACGGCCCTCCGTCGCGACCGGCTGGCCGCCTGGGTGATGGTCGTCCCGGCCCTCCTCCTCACGCTGGCCTTCGCGCTCTACCCCGTCGCGCAGTCGCTGATGTCGAGTCTTCGCCGGCGGTTTCTCGGCGTGCCGGCGCTGGGCGACACGTTCGTCGGGTTGGAGAACTTCCGGCTCCTGGCGCAGGACCCCGTCGCGCACGATGCCTTCGCACGAACGTTGGGATTCGTCCTGTTGTCGACCGTGCTGGAAGTCGCCCTCGGCGTGGCCATCGCGCTGGTGTTGCACGAACAGTTTCGCGGACGCGGATGGGTGCGGGCGGCCGCGCTGATCCCCTGGGCGATCCCGACGGTCGTCGCTTCTCAAATGTGGCGGTACATCTTCAACGATCAGTATGGCTTCGCCAATCTGCTGCTGTACAGGGACCAGGTGGCGCGCTACGAGCCCTGGCTGGCTTCGCCCGCCTGGGCGTTCGCGATCATTATCTTCGCCGACGTCTGGAAGACCGCCTCGTTCGCAGGCCTGTTGGTCCTCGCCGGCCTCCAGGTGATCCCGGACGAGTTGTACGACGCGGCCAAGATCGACGGCGCGTCGGCCTGGCAACGCTTTTGGCACATTACGCTGCCCCTGCTCAAACCGGCCTTGCTGCTGGCGCTCCTGTTCAGGACGATGGATGCGTTTCGCGTCTTCGATCTGGTGTTCGTCATGACGCAAGGCGGACCGGGCGACGCGACGCAGGTCCTGCAATTCTACGGCTACAAGACGCTCTTCACCGAGGGACGCATGGGATACGGCGCGGCCATCTCGGTGAGCGTGTTCGCGGCCATTTTCGCGTTGTCGTTGATCTACATCCGGACGGTGGGCTCACGGCTGCTCGGGAGGGAAGACCGATGACGTCGCGCCTCCCGCTCCGCCTGGGGATCGCCGGCCTGGTCCTGGGCAGTCTGTTCCCGTTCGTGTGGTTTCTCATCACGTCGCTCAAGTCCCAGCATGAGATCGAAGCCGTGCCGCCCACCTGGTGGCCCTCCGGCAGCCTGGAGTTCTACCGCACCGCCCTCTTCGACCATCACCTCCTCGACTACGTACTGAACAGCGTCATCGTGGCCGGCGGCACGACGCTGCTCTCGCTGGTGGTTGGCACCCCGGCGGCCTACGCCTTGGCCTGCCTCCGGCTGCCGGGGCAGCGCTGGTTGATGGGCGGCCTGTTGTGCATCTCGATGTTTCCTCAAATCGCGATCGCCGGCCCCATCTGGGAAATCCTCAACCGGATCGGCGGACTGAACACCCATTGGGGGGTGATGTTGCCCTACGTGACGCTGACGTTGCCGATGGCGATCTGGATTCTGGCCAGTTTTTTCGCGGAACTCCCCACCGAGCTCGAGGAAGCCGCGCAGGTCGACGGCTGCTCGGCTTGGAGCGCCCTCTGGCGGATCATGCTGCCGCTGGCGACCCCCGGGATCTTCACCGCGTCGATTCTCGTCTTCATCTATGCCTGGAACGAATTCTTCTTCGCGCTGCTCATCCTGACCAGGCCCGAGCAGCAGACGCTGCCGGTCGGTATTGCGCTGTTTCAGGGGGAGTTCACGATGCCGTGGGGCGAATTGGCCGCTGCCGCCGTTCTGGCGACCTTACCGCTGGTCCTCTTGGTCATCCTGTTTCAGCGCTGGATCGTCAGCGGGCTGTCCGCCGGAGCCGTCAAGGGGTGAATCATGGCCGATCTGGAACTACGCTCGATCAGCAAGCGGTTCGGGGACACCCGCGTGCTGGACGAGATCTCCCTCCGCGTCCCCGACGGCAGCTTCACGATTCTGCTCGGAGCCTCCGGCTGCGGCAAATCGACGCTGCTCCGCACCATCGCGGGCCTCGAGTCGCAAACGTCCGGGCACATCCTGATCGACGGACGCGCCGTCGACGACCTCCCGCCGCGAGACCGAGACATCGCCATGGTCTTCCAGCACTACGCGCTCTACCCGCACTTGACCGTCCGCGACAATATGGCCTTCGGGCTCCGTATGCGGCGCACCCCGCCGCAGGACATCGACGCCCGCATCGCCGACGCCGCCCGCCTGCTGGGGATCGAACCGCTGTTGAATCGCAAGCCCAAGGAGCTCTCCGGAGGGCAGCGCCAGCGGGTGGCCATGGGGCGGGCCATTGTCCGCAAGCCCAAGCTGTTCCTGTTCGACGAACCACTGTCGAATCTGGACGCGCAACTTCGGAGCGCCATGCGGTTGGAGCTGAAACGCCTGCACGAACGGCTGGGCGTCACCATGGTGTACGTCACCCACGACCAGGTCGAGGCCATGACCTTGGGGGACACGATCGCGCTGTTGGATCGAGGCCGCCTGCGCCAGTGCGACACACCCCAACGCCTCTATCGAACTCCGGCGGACCCCTTCGTCGCGGGGTTTCTGGGGACGCCGCCCATGAATCTGCTTCATGGATCCGTGTCTCCCCGGGGAGACGGGTGGAGATTTCAGTCGGCCTCCGTGGAGATTCCTCTGCCGCCGCCGAGCTTTCGGATCCCGGCCGGGTCGCACACCGACACCGTGCTGGGGATTCGGCCGGAAGACGTGTCTATCTCGCCCGTTCAGGAGCCGGCCTCGCATCTCGATACGACGGTGGACGTTGCTGAAGACCTCGGATCGGACATGGTCCTCCATCTCTCGGCCGGGACCCAGCCGCTGGTGGTCCGCACGCGTCCCAATGAACCGGTGCATCCATCGCACCCCCTCCGGGTCTTCCTGCCTCATCGGGCGCTCCACGTCTTTCTCGACGAGCGCCGGGTGGACTGGACTTGAACCGCGTCGTCACGGTCCCAACGGACGGAATCGCCGCGGGGACGCCGACGCTCTGACGCGAATCGGGGTTCCCTGTCGCAAGCGTCCGCGACACCAAGAGATGCCTTGAAAAGCACCGGGAGACGCCGTAAGCTGCCACAAGAACCATGCGTCTACGCATTTCTCAGGTGAATCCCGACACCCGGTCCGGCTCCCACGCATGACGTCCCAACGAGACTATTACGAGGTGCTCGGCGTAGCGCGTAACGCCACGGCCGACGACATCAAGAAGGCCTTCAGGCGCTTGGCCCGCCAATACCATCCCGACTTGCATACCGGGGCCAAGAAAACCGAAATGGAGCGGAAATTCAAGGAGTTGAATGAAGCGCACGAAGTCCTGAGCGATCCGGAGACCCGCAAGAAATACGATCGGTACGGCCACCGCTGGAGCGAAGCGGAGGCCTTCGAGCGCGCCCGGCAGCAAGCGGGCGCGGGCGGCCGATCACCGTTCGGCGGGATGCGCCAGCCGGAGGACGTGGAAATCCATTACGGCGGCGACTTCGGCGATATTTTCGAATCGTTCTTCGGCCGCGGCGCCCGAAGCGGCCGAGGCACACGGGGAGCGCCGGCGAAGGGACAGGATACCGAGGCCGAAGTCCTCCTGTCCCTGCACGAAGTCCTGACTGGCACGGTGACCCGCATTCAGGTCGCGGAACATGCGCCCAACGGCCGGCTGGAACTCAAAACGATCGACGTCAAGATTCCAGCCGGCGTTCAAGAAGGCACACGCGTGCGGGTCCCGGGAAAGGGTCATCCGGGCCTGAACGGCGGCAAGCGCGGCGATCTCTATCTGAAAGTGAATATCAGCGAGGACCCCGTCTTTCGACGGCAGGGCAGCGACTTACACGTGACCCTCCCGGTGTGGCCGTGGGAGGCCGCTCTCGGGGGAGACGTCACGGCGCCTACTCTGTCCGATCCGGTCAAGGTCCGCGTCCCGTCCGGGAGCCAGACGGGCAGCAAGCTCCGGCTGAAAGGCAAAGGCTTGCCCACCGCGTCCGGGGGCCACGGGGACTTGTTTTACACGCTGCAGGTAGTGATGCCCGCGTCCTACTCGGACGAGGACCGCAAGCTCTACGAGCAACTGGCGCGAGGTCCGCACCCGGACCCTCGGGCCGACCTGCTTCGCACCGCCCGCCGTGCCTGATCCGCATGGACCCGCTCGAATTCGCCCTGTTCTCATTTGGCACGCTCTTCGTCATCGTCGATCCCGTGGCGGCGGTGCCGGCCTTCATCGCGATGACCGCCCAGAGCCGGGTCCAGGATCGCATCCGGACGGCCAAACTGGCGTCGGTCGTCACCGCCGGATTGCTCGCGGTGTTTTCCCTGGTCGGACAACAATTCTTTCGCCTGATCGGCGTCAGCCTGCCGGCGCTCCAAGTCGCGGGGGGCCTCTTGTTGTTGCTCGTCGCCTTGGATATGGTGCGCGCCCAGCGGTCGCCTGTTCAAGAAACCGCGGAGGAAACGGCGGCGGGCGCCGGGAAACACGACGTCGCGATTACCCCGCTCGCGATTCCGATGATGGCGGGTCCGGCGGCGATTTCCAGTGTCATCTTGCTCGGGGCACAAGCCCGCGGCTGGATTCAACACGCCATTCTCCTCGCGTGCGTGACGGCCGTGGGCGTCGCCGCCTACGCCATCCTTGCGCTCGCCGCCCGAGGCACCCAATGGCTCAGCCCGATCGCCGAGAAGATTCTGGCCCGCCTGATGGGTCTGCTCCTGGCCGCGCTCGCCGTGCAATTCATTTTCAACGCGTTCAAAGAGGTCGGCCTCCTCGGCCGCGTCTGACGCATCGCGAGCGGGCGCCTCGACCCGTCTGGGCATCGGGTGAGGGAGACGTGCTAATATAGGGCTTATTCACACTCAGAGGAGGACACGATGAAACGAGCATTCATGCAAGGGATCATGGCGGGACTGTTCGTGGCGGCACTCGGCGTGCCCGGCGTCTGGGCCGATCCGGATTCGAAGGAATACGGGCACGGGAAAGCAGGCTCCGCGCACGGGGGCGGCTACGGCGGCGGCCACAAGATGGGCATGATGCATGGAGGAGCCAGCCATTTCATCAACCATCTGCTGAAACATGAGAAAGAAATCGGGCTGTCGGCCGATCAGGTTGCCAAATTGAAGGGCCTGCAGTTGGAACTCGACAAGACCCGCATCAAGGCGGAGGCCGACGTGCAGGTGGCCGAGCGTGAGTTGCGCGCGCTCGTCGACGATGAGCAGACGGATCTCTCCGCCATTGAGGGGAAATTGAAGCAGAGCGCCGACATGCAGACCGCCCTGCGCCTCGCCGCGATCAAGACGCGGCGCGACGCGTTGGCCGTCCTCACGCCCGAACAGCGCACCAAGGAAAAAGCCGAACACGACCGCGCCATGCAGGAACATCGCAGCAAGAGCCAGGGACAGGGCCACGGTGATCCTCACTCGGGCGGGATGAAGCGCTAACCATTTCACGCGGGAGGTGAACGATGAACACCAGAAGTGTCAGAGCAACGGGATGGCTCACGGCGATCTGCGTCGGGGCGCTCCTGGCCGCCGCGCCGGCGGCGTGGAGTGACGACAAGGGCAAGGGAAAAGGCAAGAAGGAGGGGCACGTCGCGGAGCTGGTGAAGGACGCCAAGGTGACGATCGAGCAAGCGATCAAGACCGCCACCGAGAAGGTCTCAGGGACCGTCGTCGAAGCCGAACTCGAGAAGAAACACGGCAAAACCGTCTGGGAAGTCGAAGTGGTCGAGAGCGACGGATCCGTGACCGAAGTGCACATCGACGCCGGCGACGGATCGGTCATCGACACCGAAAAGAAGGGCGGAAAGAAGGAAGGCAAAATGAAGGACTAGCGGAGGACGCGGCGCCGCGTGGCGATCGTGGTCGCCATCGAACGCATCGCCGCACGGATCGTTTCGTTCGGGCGTCGTCCGACCCCTCACCGCAACCGGGCGCGCGTCGCGGTCCCCGCGGCGGGCGCCCCCGTGTATGGGCGACTGTGTATGGTCTGAGAGGGCGATCCCTCCCCGTGTTCGTAACATCGCACCACGACGTGCGACGAATCCAGAGGAGCCAGCATGCAGAAACCGATCGCGTTGAAGAGTCGTGACCTACTCGCAGGCCCGGACCGCGCTCCAGCCCGCGCCATGCTCAAAGCCGTAGGCTTTACGGACGAGGACTTGTCGAAGCCGATCGTCGGCGTCGCCAATACCTGGATCGAGGTGATGCCGTGCAACTACCACCTTCGGCGCCTGTCCGAGCGTGTCAAGGCCGGCATTCGCGCGGCCGGCGGCACGCCGATTGAGTACAACACCATCGCCGTGTCGGACGGCATTTCGATGGGAACGGAAGGCATGAAGGCGTCCCTGATCAGCCGGGAGGTGATTGCCGATTCGATCGAGTTGGTCGCCCGCGGCCACCTGTTCGACGCAGTGGTGGCGCTGTCGGGATGCGACAAAACGATTCCGGGAACGGTGATGGCGCTGGCCCGGCTCAACCGCCCCTCACTCATGTTGTACGGCGGCTCCATCATGCCCGGCACGTTCCAAGGTCACGACGTGAGCATCCAGGACGTGTTCGAAGCCGTCGGCAAACACGCGACCGGCAAGATGAGCGACACCGAGCTGAAGGATCTCGAAGATCATGCCTGTCCCGGTCCCGGCGCCTGCGGCGGGCAGTTCACGGCCAACACGATGGCGATCGCGTTCGAATTCCTGGGCATCTCGCCCATGGGACGCAACGGCGTGCCCGCCATGGACGCGCTGAAGGACGATGTGGCGTTCGACTGCGGCAAACTCGTGATGGAGTTGATCCGGAAGGATCTTCGGCCGCGAAAGATCATCACCCGCAAATCGCTCGAGAACGCGATCGCGGCCGTGGCCACGACGGGCGGGTCCACCAACGCCGTTCTGCATCTCCTGGCCATCGCGCGGGAGGCGGGCGTGCGCTTGACGATTGAGGACTTCGACCGGATCAACCGGAAGGTACCGTTGCTGGCCGATCTGAAGCCGGGGGGGCGGTATCTGGCCGCGGACCTCTATGCGGCCGGTGGAACCACGCTGGTCGCCGAACGGCTCTTGGACGCGGGACTGCTGCACGCCGATCAGCCGACCGTCACCGGGCGCACCATCGGGGAGGAGGCGCGAGCCGGGACGGAAACGCCGGGACAGGCCGTGGTCCGGCCGCTGTCGAATCCGATCAAACCGACGGGTGGGCTCGTGATTCTGAAGGGCAACTTGGCGCCGGAGGGCTGCGTGGTGAAGGTGGCGGGACATTCGATGGCCATGTTTCGGGGACCGGCCAAGGTGTTCAACCGCGAAGAGGATGCCTTCGCCGCCGTCAAGGCTGGTCAGATCAAACCCGGGGACATCGTGGTCATTCGCTACGAAGGGCCGTCGGGCGGCCCCGGAATGCGGGAGATGCTCGGCGTGACCGCCGCCATCGTGGGCGCCGGCCTCGGCGATCAGGTCGCGCTCTTGACCGACGGGCGATTCTCCGGCGCGACGCACGGACTGATGGCCGGACACGTGGCTCCCGAAGCCGTCAGAGGCGGTCCCATCGCCGCGGTCAAGAACGGGGACATCATCGTCTTCGACATCAAGGCACGGACGTTGTCGATGGAGGTCAGCAAGAAAGAGATCGCGGCAAGGTTGAAGAAAGTGAAGCACCCCCACCCCGTCTACACGTCCGGGGTGATGGGAAAATACGCGCGCCACGTGTCGTCGGCGTCCGAGGGCGCGGTCACGACGTAGCCGCAGGTCTCGCGGCGGTTCGCGGCCTGCACGCAGATACGCCGGGGCGGGGCGAGAGCCCCTCGCCCCGACATCGACGACTTACTCGAGCTCGACCGTTCGCTCCCGAGTTCCTCCCGCCAACTGGCTCAGGATCACCTTGGCCCTTTCCTCGAGTCGCTCGGCCTCATCCGGCTTTTGCCGTCGCTTGAGCAGCGACGCGTACCCCTTGAGCGCTTTCGCATGACCAGCCTGGTACTGTCCTTTGGTCGTCTCGTAAATCTGGATCGCCCGCTGGTACTGCTCCTGCGCCTCGGACAAGCGCCCATCGGCCTGGCAGACCCCGGCGAGGCTGGTGAGCGTCCGCGCCACTTGCGGATGACGCGGGCCGAGCACCCGCTCCCGAATGTCCAAGGCCTGACGATGGTACAGCTCCGATTTCGAGTAGAGCCCTTGGAGTTCGTACACACGAGCCAGATTGCTCAGGCTGGCGGCCACGGAGGGATCCTGCGTGCCTTTCTGCCGCTCCACGATCTCCAACACGCGCTGATGCACCGATTCCGCGGCTTCGTACAAGCCTTCGGTGGTCAGCACCATACCGAGAAGGTTCAAGGTCGCGGCCACCGCGAGATGGTCCGGGCCCAGCACTTTCTCCCGGATGGCCAGCGCCCGCTGCAATATGGGCCGGGCCTGGTCGTAGGCGCCGAGCGCCACGTGCGTCTCCCCGATGAGATGCAGCAACGCGGCCACTCTGCTGTGCCCGTTTCCCAAGGTCTGCTCCAACACGGGCAACGCCCGGAGATACATGGCGCGCGCCTGGTCGGTCCGACCGACTTCGCGATACAGATCGCCCAGTTGCACGAGCGTATTCGCGGTGTCGGGATTGCCAGGCCCGAGCGCCTCGGTTCGAATCGTCAAGACGCGCTTCAACAGCACTTCGGCCTTCGAGTAGCGCCGTTGCGCCTGGTGTACGTTGGCAAGATGGGTCAGGCTGCTCGCGGTATCCGGATGAACCGGACCAACCGTCTTTTCCCGAATGTCCAACGCCTGTTGGCATAATTGCTGGGCTTCCTCGTAGCGGCCTTGCACGTACGCCACATGGCACAAGCGGTCGACACTGGCGGCCATATAGGGGCCGTCCTGGTCCGGCTCGAGACGTTGCGCCCGCTGCTGGGCTTTGAAGAACAGCTGCTGAGCCTCGTCGTAGCGCCCGGCCTTGAGGGCCTGGTCGCCCCCTGCCAGCGTGTCCCGCCATTGGACCTCTTGAGCGCAGCCCGCCATGAACAGGCACAGCAGGATTCCGAAACTCGTGAACGGTCGCCGTCGGCGCATGCGCATCTCCTTCTCCCTTGTCTTGATCAATGCTATGGAGGGTGCCACGCAGAGATACACCGTGGTGGCAGAGGAGCGCAACCCTGGAGTTTTCCTTACGTCACGATCCGGCGGACCTGATCGTGATGGATCGTCTGGCGCGGCATGCCACAGGGGCGATCGCGCCGCATTCCGGTGGGACGGACGGATGGGCGCCGGTTACGGGGACGGCGGGGTCAGGGCGCCGAGGAGGTGGGAGAGGGCCTCTTCACTTGAACCGGATCGAATGCCGGTCTTGATATCCTCAAGCAGACGCTCGGCTTCCGGACCAAGTCTGCGGATCGCCTGCTGGAGTCTCCCTCCTGAAGTTCCCGTTGGAGCCGTGCGTCGCTCAATCGGCCGCTCCGGATGGATTGCTGCAACAGCTCGGCCAAGGCCCGGATCTTGGGTCGCACATCCGCAGGCAGCGCATCGAGCACCTCGGCTTGGACGACCGCCGGCGGCTCCGCGCCGGCCGCCGGTATGTCGGTTCCGCCGATCGCCCAGAGGAACAGACCTGCGCATCCAATCTACCCTTGCTTAAGCACGTTCGTCCCGCTCCTGCGACCAGGGGGAGTCCGGATCGACGGGGCGGGCCTGTTGCGCGGGGAAGCAGCGGTCCAGACAATCCGGACACAGACCCCCGTTGAACACGACACCCGCATGCTGGGTCAAATAAGCATCCAAGTCGGACCACTCTCCATCCGCCTCGGGCACCCGCTTGCACCAGGCACAGAGGGTAATGACGCCTTGGAGCGAGAGACCCCCCTGGAGTTCTTCGGCCAGCGGAGTGGGATCGCTCGGCGTCGGGAGCGTCGCCGCGGACGAAGCCGGTTCGTGCAACGCCAGCACCGCCCCGAGGATGGCCCCGCTTTCACTCGCTACGGGAGCGGCGGTCCCGCCGACCCGGCGCTCCGTCCCGTCTCGGCCGATCAGGATCACCTCCTCCAAGGTGACGACGCGTCCCTCGGCCATGGCCCGGAAGGCGGGGTTCTGAGCCTCTTCGACATCGAAGCCGGGCCGTCCGATCAGGAGAGCCGTGAGACCGGCGCCCACCGCCTCGACTTGGCTCCACCCCGTCATCCGTTCCGCGGCGGGGTTCAGGTACGTGACCGTCCCCGCGCGATTGGTCGTGATGATGGCCTCGTTCACGCAACACACCATCGTCACCAGCCAGCGCACGCTCTCCCGCAGTTGGCGATCTTCCCGGGCCCGGGACAACGCGAGTTGCACGGTCCGCTGCAGCTCGGCCGGCTGGAACGGTTTGAGGACATAGCCCATCGGAGCGGTGCTCTTCGCCCGCTGCACCGTCTGTTGATCGGCGTACGCCGTGAGGTACACGACCGGGACGCTCAGTTGTCGCTGCAGATACTCGGCCGTCTCGATGCCGTCCAGCGCCCCCTTCAGGACGATATCCATCAAGACCAGGTCGGGTTCGCACTCTTTCGCCCGCCGAATGGCTTCTTCGCCCGAGGACGCCGTCGCCGGCACATGATAGCCCAATCGTTCCAAACTGAGCTGGACGTCTCGCGCCACGATCGGTTCATCCTCCACCACCATGATTGTGGTCCGTTGCATAGGTCACATCCTTTCCTTGTATGAGGCCGGAGAAAACGTGATCTGCCATTTCGTTCCCCGACCGCTTTCCAGCACGACCCGGCCGTCGAGCTTTTCGACCAGGAGCGCGACGAGGTCGAGGCCCAGCGAATCGGGGTTGCGCAAGCGGCCGTCCTGCGGCATGCCGTCTCCATTGTCGTCGACGGTCAAGCGATAGGTGCCGTCCCCGTTGGCGCGCAGATCCAGCCGCACTTCGCCCTCCTTGGTGCGGCAGAACGCATGTTTGAAGCAGTTGGAGAGGAGCTCGTCGATGATCAGCCCGCAGGTGAGCCCGGTATCCAGGTCGAACTCGATCGGGTCGACCGACAGCACGCATCGAATCTGCTGCTGATTCACCCCGAACGCCCGCAGGAGATGGCCCGTCAACGTCCGGACATAATCGTCCATCTGAATGCTGGACAAGTTGCGTGAGCGATGCAGCGTATCGTGCAACAAGGCGATCGAAGTGATGCGGATTTGGCATTCGTTGAACAGCTGCCCGACCAGCGGGTCCTTGATGGAGGCGGACTGCAAATTGAGCAAACTGGAAATGAGCTGGAGATTGTTCTTCACCCGATGGTGCACCTCGCGGAGAAGGCTTTCTTTGTCCTTGAGGGCCTTCCGGAGTTGATCCTCGATCTCCTTCCGCTCGGTCAGGTCCAAGGCCGATCCGATGAATCCCACCAGGGCGCCGTCACGATCCAGGCGGGGCACACCCGTGTTCACCACCCAGCGGTACTGCCCGTCCGCACGGCGCAGCCGATATTCCATGCTGAACGGTTGGCCGCTGTTTATCGCGCCCCGGAAGGTATCGAGGCAGCGGGAGCGATCGTGCTCGTGCAGGGCCTCGAGCCATCCTCGGCCCAATTCCTCCGCAAGCGAACGACCGGTGAACTCGAGCCACTGTTTATTCACGAAGGTCAACCGGCCGTCCGCCGCAGCCGTCCAGACCATCACCGGCGCCGTGTCGGCCATCATGTGGAACCGCGCCTCGCTTTCACGCAGCGCCGACTCGATGCGCTTGCGCTCCGTGATGTCCCGGGCGATCGTGGACGCCCCGATCACGCGGCCGTCGTGGTCCTTGACCGGCGACAACGTCAGCGACAGATCGATCCGCCGCCCATCCTTTCTGATCCCCATCGTTTCGATGTTCCGGACGTGCCCCCCGCCGGCGATCCGCGCGAGCATCTCCGGCACGTCGCCCGGCCGATCGGACAAGAGCAGCCGGGAAATCGGCTGGCCGACCACCTCCCCCGCGGGATAGCCGAAGACTGTTTCGGCTCCGTCGTTCCAGCTCATGATGATGCCGTCGAGCGACTTGCCGATGATCGCGTCGTCCGAGGACATGACGATGGCCGCCAGTTTGGCGAGCGCGACTTCGTGGCAGGCCTCGAGCTTGTCCCGCGCCAGGGCCAATTCCTGCGTGCGTTCGGCGACCTGCCGCTCGATTCGGTCGTTGACGCGTCGCAGTTCGGACTCGTAGTGATTGCGGCGCAAGCACAGGACAGCCGTCGCCCAAATCACGGTCAGCGCCACCATCCGGTTGACGATCGCCATCCACCAAAGATCGTCCGAGCCGACGAACGCCAGCTTGGCCACGGTGAGCGCCGACACACCCGCGGCAATCCACCAGGGCGCGGCCGGATGAGTCAGCCATAGCGAGATCAGCACGGGAACGACGTAAAGAATCGCGACGGAGAATCCAGGCGGCGTGGTGACATCGAGTGTGAACACGATCGCCACCAGGAGGAGGATCGTGCTGAGAACGGCCAGATGGGAGGAGGCGATCTTCATGACGCTCACCGTGGCCAGGTGAAGAGCAAGGGATGTGCCCTTGCCGTCCAGATACGATTCGCCTGTAAGGCCAAGCTAGGGACGAGCCGTGGATTTCCGCAAAGAAATTGCGAATTTTGGCCCGGTTCACAACCGGACGATCAAGGCGCGTGCCCGGCAGGCCGCCGCCTGGCTGGCCTGTTCGCCCATACGTTCGAGGGGCTCACCTGCTGCCCTCGAATCCGTACAGTCCGTTCGCAACGGTGCATGAGCCGAGTGGCGGAGGCGAGCAACAGGGGTGGACCGCGGGTTACTGAAAATCGCGCTGCTGGAAGATCACACTGGCGAGAAGGAGCAGGAGGCCGGCATACGCCAACCCATACGTGAGGGTCAGGCCCACGTCCGCCGCGGGGAACGGAACGTGATGGATGACGTGGCCTTTCAAGTTGAATCGTTCGAGGTTCGGCAGCACGTAATACAACGCGTTCAGAAACGCCTGCCCGGCCTCACCCATGAATTTCTTGGCGAACAGCTTGAGGTCGGCGGAGAGGTGCCCGATGACGTAAATGGCCAGGGTGAAGATGGCGCTGAGCGTCGCGCTGCTGAATGTCGAAAAGAGGAGCGCCACCGCGGTCACGACCAGACACTCCAGGTAGATGAAACCCACGGCTTTGAACAGGATGCCTTCGACCGGCACCTTCATGATCCGGAGGACGATGAGAAACCCGGCGACCATCACGCAGGTATTCACCCAAAGGGTGATGGCCAGACCGGCGAACTTGCCGGTCAGAAACTCGTACCGCGGCACCGGCTTCGAGACGATCGTGTAGATCGTCTTCTTCTCGATTTCCTTGCTGACCAGGCCGATCCCCACGAAGATCGCGATGAGCACGCTGAAGATATTGATGCTGCCCAATCCGATATCGAGAATGAGCCGCTCGTAATCGCCCAGCGTCAGGCGCGAGACGATGATCGAGCTTCCGATCAGGAGCAGCGCGAAGATCACCAGGTTGTACAGGAGTTTTTCCCGCAGATTCTCCCGGAAGGTGTTGATCGCGATCGAGAGGATCTTCATTAGGCAGCTCGCTCCATGGCCCGGTGGATCTTGACCTCTTCCATGAACAGATCCTCCAGCGAATGCTTCTGCGGGACAAGCGAGATCAGATTGGCCCGCGCGCCCCGAACGATTTCCAGCGCCTGGCCGACCTGATGCTGCCCGTTCAGTACCACGAGGGTTTGCGCTTCCTGCACCACCACCCGCTCGGCCAGCGACCGGAGACGTTCGAGCCCCTCTCGCCCCAATCCCCCGACGATCATCTCGACCGACTTGGTGTCCCCTTGCCGGAGCAACTCGCTGACACGCCCGCAGGCAACCAACTTGCCCTTCATGATGATGGCGACCCGGTCGCACAGCATCTCGGCATCGTGCAGGATGTGCGAGCTGAAGAAGATGGTCTTGCCGGACTCCTTCAGGCGCAGAATCAGGTCCCGCACCTCCTTGCGGCCGACCGGGTCCAGCCCGGACATGGGCTCGTCCAACACGACCAGCTCTGGATCGTTGACCAGCGCTTGGGCGATACCGACCCGTTGCAGCATGCCCTTGGAGAATTTCCGCAATTGGAGGTTCCGCGCGTGCGACATCCCGACCATCTCGAGCAATTCGTCGGCGCGCCGTTCGAGCGCACCGCCACCCAACCCGAACAGATGCCCGTAGAAACGCAGGAACTCGCCGCCCGTCAGGTAGTCGTAGAAGTAGGGCGATTCGGGAAGAAAGCCCAAGCGCCGGCGCGCGTCCAAATCACCGATCTCGCGGCCGAACAGCCAGGCCTTGCCGCTGGTAGGATAAATCAGGCCCATCAACATTTTGAGCGTAGTCGTCTTCCCGGCTCCGTTCGGACCGAGAAAGCCGAACACCTCGCCGCGGCGGACCTCCAGGTCGAGGTGGTGCACGGCGGTCACCCGGCGGCCCCAAAAGCCGATCTTGAAGGTCTTGCCGAGCCCTTCGACTTTCAGCACGATCTCGGAGGGATTCGCCTCGCCCACGCCTAGTGCTCCCGTTTCTTCGCTTCCGACCCCGGCGCCGCGTACATCTTCAGCCGCTGCGGGTGCGCGCTGCTCGAAATCCTCCCGGTATCGGGTTCCATCACGTAGGTCCCGCCGAACGGCTCCTGCGGAAGCGCGCTCATATAGCCTTGAGTGACCAATTCGCCGAGATGCGTCGGGTAGCGACGCTGCTGTTCATGAAATCGTGAGACGGCCGCTTCCAAAAGACGGATGTCGCGTTCGATCATAACTTCTTTGATGTTGAGCTCCAAGGATTCCTTGATTCTCGGATCGTTCGTTTGACCGTGCATCCGCAGCAGGAAGCCGAGGGCGAATTCCGGCTGACCGGCGTGGGCCGACATTTGGGTGACCATGTTCACCAGCCAGGGCGGCCCTTCCGGAATCTCCGCCGCGCGCCGCGCATAGTGCACCGCCTTCTCGACGTCCGCGAGGTAGAAGTAATAATTGTAGGCCATGAGATAGGGAATTCCCCATCGCTGCGGGGCGGCCACGAGCCCCTTTTCCAAAAGGCGGTTGCTCAAGTCCGGCCGATTCGCCAACTCCGTCATCGTGATGCCGGCGACCCGATAGACGAAGTCGTACTGCGGGTCGAGCGTCGTGATGACGTCGAATGCATGATAGAGCCAGTCGAACTCGTCGCCCGTGTTCGACGCCTTGCCGAGGATTTGCACCGTGCGGAGCCACAAGACGTCGGCGCCCAAATGGTGATACCCGAGGAGCGCGGGCTTGAGATACTCCCCTTGGGGAAGGTGTGCGAGGTCTTCGATCTTGGCGAGCAATGGATCGCGACGTTGATCGAGGACTTGTTGGAGCCAGACGATCCCGGCGAGCAGGAGGACAATGGTGCCGACCACCGTGGTCCAAATCATCTGTCGTGACGAGATCTGCTGTGCGTTCGGCAGGCGTTCAGAAGCATCCATACGCACGACCCGTCTGAAATGCATCCGCCCCGCCGGCCGAAGCCGGCGGGGCGGACCTCACGCTGCATTCACCGAGTTAGAACATGCTCGGCGAGGAGCACTGCGTCACGCTCTGCGCGTCGCTGACGCCGAACAGCGACCAGTCACCGTCGCCGTCCAGATTGGCTCCCGCGGTGGCGATGTACGAGGCGGGGGCCGGTGCGCCGGCGTTGGCCCCGGTCGCGACCACCTGCGGACCAAGCTGACAGGCTGTCGTGATGGCCGGCGGTACAGGCACTAGCGTATCGACCGCGTAGCTAAAGAACACGTTCCCCGTGGCGGCAAAGCCCAGGTCGACGAAGTTCCCGAGGCTGCCCGGACCAACGGCCTGACACCAGGTCTGGCCAGCGGGAATCACCGTCGCGACCTGAGCGACCGTGTTCCACCCGACCGGGATGGCCTTCGTACCAGCCACGGGCACCGCAGCGCTGACGCCGGCGACGAAAGGCACCGCCAGGTAGCAGCCGAACAGCCCGTTGTGGGACGTTTCCGACGAACGGATACCGCCCAGGTTCGTCCGCGCCTCCGACTGGCGGGACTTCAACTGATAGGTCAAGAAGTTGGGGATCGCGATGGCAGCCAAGATCCCGATGATGGCCACCACGATCATCAACTCGATCAGGGTGAAGCCCTTCTTGCTGTGTAACAACTTCAACATGGAACCCTCCTTTGTGTTGTGACCGAACCCTGCATCCCAACCGACCGAACCGCCGCGTCTCGGACCTGCTCGCCCGTGAGCCGGTGGGCTTGATGCCGTGTTCGAAACCTGTTGCAGGGGAGAAAAGCAGGTTCCATGCCTTCATGCCACTCCCGATGGAACCCCGTGAAATTTCAAACGGTCCCTCCCGAGTGCGTGCCGCATCGGGGCTGGTTCCCTTGGAAAAGCTTCCGCTCCTCGCACGTGCCCGGACGAAATTTTGTCACTCCGTCGAAGGGTTGACCAGGAAAAGTGGTTTTCTTGACGGTGTCGGACCGATTGAGTCGTGAGCCGCAGAACGGTGAGAAGAGGTTGAGTGCCGACCGCCCGGACGACGGGACAGATCCGGCCTCACATGGGAAACGCCTGGCGTTGGAGGAGAAGATTACTGGGAGATCGAGGTGGAGGTCGGCGGGGGGGCGGCGGCGTTCTGCGCCTTGCGCTTCGCTTGGCGGATCCGCTCCTCGGCAGCCGGATCGTTGAGACCCGACGCCCGGAACCGCTCCAGCAGCTTGACGTTGTTCGGATCCAATTCGAGCGAATGGAGCCAGGCCTCCTTGGCTTCGCTCCGTTGATCCTGCTGGAGGTAGATTTCCCCCAGGTGTTCGTAGATCACCGGGTCGTCGCCGACGAGCGTCACGGCCCGCTTCAACTCGACCATCGCCTCGTCGACCCGTCCCTTCTTGAAGAAGGCCCATCCGAGGCTGTCGACGTAGTAGCCGTTGTTGGGTTTGAGGGACACGGCCCGCTGCGTGAGCGAGACGGCCTCGTCGATTTTGATCCCGCGCTCGGCATAACTGTAGCCCAGGTAGTTCAGGGCATCCGCGTGCTTGGGATCGAGTTCAAGCGCTTTTTCCATGGCGCGCACGACGTCGTCGAAGCGGTTCAACTTGTCGTAGGCGGTGCCGAGATTGAAATGCAGGTCGGCGTTCGTCGGGTGATTGGCCACGCCCTCCTGGAACGCGCGCAGCGCCGGCTCAAGCTGCTCGGATTGCAGGTAGGTCAACCCCAGGAGCAGATGCCCGTCCGGTTGCTTGGGATTGAGCGCCACCGCTTCCTTGAGTTGCACCACCGCGTCGGCCCAGCGCTTCTGCCGATACAACAGAAACCCGTAATGCAGCCGGCTGTCGAAGTACGTGGGGTCAAGCTTCACGTTCTCTTCATAGGCCTGCATGGCCTTGTCGAACTGCTTGTTCTCTTCGTACATCAGTGCCTGATAATCGCGCACCCGCAACTCGGTCGGCCGCTCCTTCAAGATCGCGTCGAGCTTGTCGATGGCCTTGGGATAGTCCTTCATTTCGCCGAAGATCAGGCTCATCCGAAGCTGCGCGTCGAGGTCGCTCGGATCCTGTTTCGTCATCTCCTCAAGCTCGCGCAGCGCCTCCGCGTATTCGCGGGCCTGCAGATGCAGCCGGATCAATTGCTGGCGGATCTCCCGGCTGTTCGGATTCACCTGGGTGAGATACCGCCGGTAGACGGCCACGGCCTGATCGAGGCTGTGCCCGGCCTCGTGGACCGCTCCCAGCGACAGGTAGGCCTGCTCGAAGGACGGATTGACCTCGATGGCCTTCTCGAAGGACGCAATCGCCTGCGCCGGCCGACGTCGCTCCAGCGCCAGGCGGCCGAGGTAGTAGTGTGCGACCGGCGAGGCCGGCGCTTCCTTCAGCCCCTGCTGAAACGAGGCTTCGGCTTCTTCAAACCGCTTGAGATTGGTCAGCAGCAACCCTTTGGCAAAATACACGTCGGCCCTGGTCGGATCCGCGGCATTGGCCGATTCGTACAACCGCAGCGCCTTGTCGCGCTGGCCGGTCCCCGCATAGATCCCCGCCAGGTGCGACAGGGTCTGCGCATCCGTGACGTCCTCCACGCGCACCTGATCCGCATAGCGAAGCGCCGAGGCCGTGTCTCCCACGGCGAAATACAGCCCCGAGAGCCGCGTTTTCAAAAAGCTGGAGGACCCATCGATGCCGAGGGAGGTCTGGTACTCGCGTATGGCCGTCTCGAAATCCTGGGTGAGTTCGGCCAGGTACCCGCGCATGAAATGATACGAGGCCCGCGCCTCCACCGGCTTGGCGGTCGGTGTCTCGACCACCGCCACCGGAGCCGAACTGGCGGACTCAGCCCCCGCCCGTGGCGCCGGCGCGCTCGCGGCACAGGCCGATATCGCGACCGACCCGACGGTCAAGAACAGGAAGACCGCCCGCGGGCGGCCCCTGATCCAGACAGTCGATCCGAACCGCTGTCTTGATTGGGAACGGTTCTCGGACATGGGGGAGGTGATTTGTCCTCTGAACGACACTCGACCCTTCGGGTGATTATAACGGGAGGAGGGAAGGAGGGTCAAAGGGCTTCACGATTTTCGAGGTTCTCGAATTTCGCGAATTTGTCATGGAAGAAGAGTTGGACCTCGCCGACCGGCCCGTTTCGATGCTTGCGGATGAGGATTTCGGCGATGCCTTTTTTTTCGGTGTCGGGCTCGTACATCTCTTCGCGATAGATGAACATGACCACGTCGGCGTCCTGCTCGATCGCGCCCGATTCCCTCAAATCGGCCAACACCGGAATGGGCGGCTTGCGCGCTTCGACCGCGCGGCTGAGCTGCGACAGCGCGATCACCGGCACGTTCAACTCTTTCGCCAGCCCCTTGAGCGAACGGGAGATGTCGGAGATTTCCTGCTGGCGCGACTCCGCATCGCTCCGGCCCTGCACGAGCTGCAGATAATCGACGACGAGGAGGTCGAGGCCGCGTTCGGCCTTCAACCGCCTGGCTTTCGCCCGCATTTGCTGGACGGTTACCGCCCCCGAGTCGTCGATGAAAATCGGCGCCTGTTCGAGCCGGCCGGCGGCTTCGGCCAGACGCCACCAATCCTCTTTGCCCAAGCGGCCGATCCGAAGCCCGTGCGAATCCACCCTCGCCTCCGAGCTCAGCATGCGCAAGACCAATTGCGGCTTGGACATTTCGAGGCTGAACACGCCGATGACGGCATTGTGGTGGATCGCGGCGTGCTGCGCCATGCCAAGCGCGAGACTGGTTTTCCCCATGCTGGGACGTCCGGCCACGACCACCAGATCCGAGGGCTGGAGGCCCGCCAGCATCCGATCCAATTCGTAATAGCCCGTCGGCACGCCGGTCACCTGCTCCTTCCGCTTCGAGAGCCGGTCAACCAGGTCGAGACTTTCCTTGATGACTTCCTTCAGCGGCACGAACGACCGGCCCAGCTTGCCTTCCGCCAGCCGGAACACGGCCCGCTCCGCGGAGTCCAGCAGATCGTCGACCGGGGTCTCCCCTTCGTAGCCCCGGGTGATGATGTCCGTGGAGGCGGCGATCAATCCGCGCAACAACGACTTATCTCGCACGATCTTGGCATGATAGCGAACGTTGGCCGCACTCGGGATCGCTTGCACCAACTCGGCCAGGTAGGCGACCCCGCCCACCGCCTCCAGCTCGCCCTTGGACCGAAGCCGCTCCGCCAACGTGATCGTGTCGATTTCTTCGTTGACCTCTGACAGATCGATCATGGCCGCAAAGATCTTGCGGTGCGCAGTCCGGTAGAAATCCTCGTCGATGAGCAGTTCCGCCGCCTTGTTGAGCGCCTCCTTGTCGAGCAGGATCGCCCCAAGCACGGATTGCTCCGCCTCCAGATTCTGGGGGGGGAGTTTCGGGTTCAGCACATCGGTGGGGCTCATCGTGCGTCCGCGCGTGACCGTCGATTAGATTCGTGCTCTGACCGCATCGACCAAGGCCTTCCGATCGACGACGGCCGCCCCTCGGGCGCGGAGCGCGGCCACGGTCGGCCGGGCGGACGCGCCTATCCGCTCTAGATCGTGCACCACTAGAGCTTCCCCGGCCTTCAGCGGCGGCACGCCGACGCAGACCGCGACGCGGACGCGCAGGCGCCGGGCTTCGGCGAGGAGCTGCCCCAAGCCTTTCCGCGACTCGTCCAGCGGAGTTCCATTCACGACTCGGACCCCGGCCTCCCGCAGCCGCTGCGCCGCGGCCATCGCCTCCCCAACCGTTCCGGAGGAGGCCGCCAGGACGCACTCTGCCCCGTTCGTCGCCCTGAGCGAGTCGGTCCCCTCGACGACGCGGAAGAGGCGGTCGACGTCGAACGCAAAGCCGGTGGAGGGCGCGGTGCGGCCGAACTGTCCGAGTAGGCGGTCGTATCGGCCGCCGCCGCCGATCTCGTAGCCGACCCCCTCGGCAAAGACGTCGAAGACGATGCCGTCATAGTAGTCGAAGCCGCGCAACTCGCCCAAATCCAACAAGAGGTGCTCGCCGTACCCGGCGGTTTCGAGCGCACGATGGACGGCCGCCAGCCGTTCGAGCGCCGCCCGCGCGTCCCCATCCCTCCCCGCCAGCGTCCGCCCACGGGCCAACACCTCTTCTCCCCCGTATAATCCCGGCGCTTCGAGGATGGCGCGGACGTGGGGACGCGACAGACGCCCCGTCGATACGAGCGCTTCCAATTCGGGACGATTACGGCGAGCCGCCGCCTGTTCGGCTCGCTTTTGCGCCTCGGGGGACAAGCCGGACCCTCGTAGGAGCGCCTGCAGAAAGCCCACGTGCCCGAGGGAAATCCGAAACGCTTTCACGCTCAGTCGGCGCAAGCACTCCACCATGGCCGCGATGATCTCGGCGTCGCCGGCCGCGCCGGCCGTCCCGATGAGTTCGGCGCCGATTTGAAATTGCTCCCGGTCTCTCCCGAGGTGTTCCGGCTCGTACCGAAAGACCGACGTGCGGTAGCAGAGGCGGAGCGGCAGGGACTCCCCCAGCATGCCCATGGCCACGGTCCGCGCAATCTGGGCGGTCGCGTCCGGCCGCAGCACGAGCGTCCGCCCGGTGGTGCGATCGGTCAACTGATACCCCTTCTCGATGACTTGCGCGTGCAACCCGGGGGTCAGCACGTCGAGATATTCGAACGTCGGCAGGATGATCTCGCGGTAGCCCCAGGCACCGAGCACCTCGAGCAGCACACGCTCGAGTTCGCGGACACGGGCCGTTGCATTCGGCAGGATGGTGGTAATGCCCACCGGCAGCAGGGATCGATCGGTGTGGCGCGGGGCCGGGGGCGTGGGGACGGCCCGAAACCTGCGTGGAGAACCAGCCATGACGTGAACCGGGCCTCCGGTCAAAGCCCGAACGACAAATCGACGACTTTCACCGACAGGATATTCTGCGCGGACTTGATGCGCTCGACCACGGTCGAGGGAATCGGCGCATCTAATCCGATGATGAGCAAAGCGTTCCCCCCTCGCTCTTCCCGAGCGCACTGCATGCGGGCGATATTAATGTGGTCGGCCCCCAGAGCGGACGTCACGGCGCCGATCACGCCCGGACGGTCCACGTTCAGGATCAAGAGCATGTGGCCTTCCGGCAACACCTCGACCTGGAAGTTATCGATCTCGACGATCCGCGGCTCCTTCTTGTGGAACACGGTGCCGGTTACGCGGTGCACCTTCTTTCCCGATTCCACTCGAACGCGGATAATGCTCGTGAAATCTCCGGCGTCGCTGCTCTTGACCTCCTTGACCTCAATGCCCCGGTCCTTGGCCAGGATCGGCGCATTGACGTAATTCACGTCGTTGCCGAGGATCGGCCGCAACAGACCGCGCAAGACGGCAATCGTCAAGGGGGCGACGCTCAACCCGGCCACCTCGCCGTTGTATTCGACCGTCACACGCTCCACGCCGCCTTCGTACAGTTGCGCTTGGAGCAACCCGATCTTTTCCGCTAGCGTGAGATACGGCTGCAGCCGGGGCAGCAGCTCGGGCGGCACGGCAGGAATGTTCACCGCGCCCCGCGCGACCCCCTTGCTGAAATAGTCCACGATCTGTTCCGCAATGCTGACCGCGACGTTTTCCTGCGCCTCCGTGGTCGCCGCGCCGATGTGCGGCGAGCAGATGAAGTTGTCCAGCGCCAGCAGCGGATTGTCCGGTTTCACCGGCTCCTCTTCGAAGACGTCGAACGCGGCCGCCGCGACGCGCTTGGATTTCAACGCCTCGCAGAGATCGGCCTCGTGGACGATGCCTCCGCGCGCGCAGTTGACCAGCATCACGCCGGGTTTCATCTTGGCGATGGCCTGGGCGTTGATCAACGACTTGGTTTCGGGCGTCAGCGGCGTATGCACCGAGATGATATCGGCGCGCCGGAACAGCTCGTCGAGCTCGACCATTTCCACGCCCATTTTCTGAGCCCGTTCCTGCGCCAGGTAGGGATCGAAGGCGATGATGTTCATCGAGAACCCCTGGGCCAACTTCGTCAGATAGCCGCCGATCTGCCCCACCCCGATGATGCCCAGCGTCTTGTTATAGAGCTCCACGCCCATGAACTTGTCTTTTTCCCACTTCCCGGATTTGGTCGAGGCCGTGGCCTGCGGAATCCGCCGCGTCATGGCGCAGATCATCGACATGGTGTGCTCGGCCGTCGTCACCGTGTTGCCGCCCGGCGTATTCATTACGACGATCCCCCGCCGCGTAGCCGCCTGGATGTCGACGTTGTCGAGGCCCGACCCGGCTCGCCCGATGACCTTCAGGCGCTCGGCCGCCGCAATGACCTCGGCCGTCACTTTCGTCCCCGATCGGACGATGAGCCCGTCGCAACCCCGGACTTCCTTCAGCAATTCCTCCTTCGGGAGTTTCATCTTCACCACGCACTGGAACCCGGCCTTCTCCAGGATCTCGATGCCCTGTGTCGAAAGACTGTCGCTGATCAAAAACTTGAGCGGTGTCGCCATGATCGTTGATTTCGCCTCTGTCGTTCGGCCTCTGCTGGTCAGGCCTTTGCCATGAGAATTTCTTGCGCCTTCGCCACGCCCCTGCCCAAGGTCACAGGCCCGCCGAGCCCCTTGATGACCATCTCGGTGGCGGCCAGCGCGGTAATGACGTCGAACCGATCCGCATACCCCATGTGCGACAACCGGAAGACCTTCCCCTTGAGATGATCCTGTCCGCCGGCCGCGGTGATGCCGTACTGGACGCGCAGATTCTTGTAAATCGCCTGCCCGTCGACGCCCTCCGGCGCCGAAATGGTCGTGAGCGCGTCGCTCGGGGATTCCTTGGGAAACAGAGTCAGACCGGCGGCCTTCGCGCCTTCGCGCATGGCCGTCGCCAGCATCGCATGGCGGGCGAAGACGTTGGCCAATCCCTCCGCCTTCAGCATGCGGAAGACCTCCTGAAGCCCGAGGATCATCGACACGGCCGGCGTGTAGGCGGTCTGGTTTTTCTGTTGGTTTTCGCGCTCGCGCTTGAAGTTGAAGTAGAACGCCGCGTTCTTCGCCTTCTCGGCAAGCCGCCAGGCCTTCTCGCTCACGCTCACGAAGGCCAGGCCGGGGGGCAACATCAGCGCCTTTTGCGATCCGGTGATCACCACGTCGAGCCCCCACTCGTCGGTTCGGAGGTCGAACACCCCGAGCGCGGTGATCGCGTCCACCACGAGGATCGTATCCTCATACGATTTGACGATCTCCGCCAACGCCTTACAATTGTGAGCCACGCCGGTCGAGGTTTCGCTCGCCTGGACATAGACCGCCTTGATCGACGGATCCTTCTTCAAGGCGTCCGCGACCGCTTGGGGGTCCACGGCCCGTCCCCATTCGACTTTGATTTCCTGCGCCTGGACGCCGAAGGTCTTACAGATCTTGCCCCAGCGCTCCCCGAACTTGCCGCCGTTGACGCACAAGGCTTTATCGCCCGGCGACAGGAAGTTGGCGACCGACCCTTCCATGCCGCCGGTGCCGGACGAGGCCAGGATCAGGACGTCGTTCCGCGTCTGGTAGAGCCATTTGAGCCCCTCGCGCACTTCGGCGAAAATAGGGTCGAATTCGGGGGCCCGATGATGGATCATCGGTCGGGCCATCGCGAGGAGCACCTCCGGGGGAACGGGGGTCGGCCCCGGCGCGAGCAAATACCGTTTGAGCATGATGATCTTGCCTCCTCAGAATCGAACGAAGGATTCAGGCCTGGCGGAGGGCGCACGCTATCATAGGCCTCGGAATCGAGTCAAGAAATCGGAGGACTGCGGCCAGGCTCTCGTCCGATGCCCATCAGGGATCCGTCGCCCCGTCCTTCTCGTAGCTTCCTGGTGCCCGTGTCGCCTTCTCTGCCTGCGTCCTCGCCGCTTCGCTCGTCGTTTCGCCCCGGCAAGCGCGACGCCCGCCACTCCAAAGAGGACTGTGCTTGACAAGAGGATAAGGCCTGGCTAGTCTTAGCGAATATGCACGTGCTCCGTCCTACCAAGAATTCCCGACGTCGACATTCTGCTTATACGACCGTTCGCGCTGGTGTGGCAGCGGTCCTGGTCGGCGCGCTGTGGAGCCCGTTCCCAACGGAGGCCCACGCCACCGGACAGACGGCGGAAGGAACGGCGCCGGATCGGCAGTCCGCCACGGCGACGACCCCGCTCGCTCCCTCTACTAACGAACTCCAGGCACCGCAGGCGACTGTGAACCGTTCCGGCGAGATCGCCGACGACCCCCGATTGAACCCGCCGCCGGCCGCCACCAGCGAATACTCGATGGAGTTGGCCGTTCAAAACGACGTCCTGTTCGTTCCCGAGTCGGGGGCCGTCGAGGCAGCCGAGCCGTCGGCCGAGATGTCGCCCGCGCCCGTCACCGCTCAAATCGAAGCCGAGGCGACGCCGGTGGAGCCGGAGACGGCCCCTGCAGCTCCGGCGGTCAAGCAGGAACCAGATTATAATGTGCCGATCGTCATGGATGCCAAGGTCGAAGGGCACATCCGGTTCTTCAACTACACGATCCGGGACAAGTTCGAAAAATGGCTCCTGCGGCTCAGTCACTATCATCCCTTGGTGGAACAGATTTTCATGGAGTTCGGGCTCCCGACCGACTTGGTGTACCTGTCGCTCGTTGAAAGCGGCTTCAACCCCCATGCCTACTCGCGGGCGCGCGCAACGGGCCCCTGGCAGTTCATGAAAGGCACCGGCAAGCTCTACGGGCTTCGGGTCGATAAGTATGTGGATGAGCGTCGGGACCCGATCAAGTCCACGGTGGCCGCAGCCCGGTACCTCCGGGACCTCTACGACCTGTTCGGATCCTGGCCCTTGGCCATGGCCGCCTACAACGCCGGCGAGGGCAAGGTGATGCGGGCGCTTCGGAAGAGCCAATCGGAGAGCTTCTCGGAAATCGCTGAAACCCGCCACATCCGCCGCGAAACGAAGGAATACGTCCCACGCTTCATGGCCGCGACTGTCATCGCCAAGAACCCAGATCGCTATGGATTCCAATTGGGCGAGGTGGACCCCCACGAGTTCGAGGAGGTGATCGTCGGGCGGTCGATGCATCTGCGCTCGATTGCCGCCGCCTCGGGCGTGAAGTACGAAACGCTGCGGATGCTGAATCCGGAACTCCGCTTGGAGGCGACGCCGCCGGACGACCCCCGCTACCACTTGAAAGTTCCGGTCGGGTCGAAGAAGAGAATCGAGAACGTGCTCGATCGGGTTCCGTCCTGGAAAGCCCCTCGGCACCTGCCCAGCACCAAGACCGTCAAAGCGAAACCGAATCGCGGCGGGTCGCGCAAGTGGTACAAGGTCCGGAACGGCGACACCCTCGCCTCGATTGCGAAACGGTTCAATCTGACCGTCAGCGCCCTCAAGGAACGGAACAACATTTCCGCTCGACAGCTTCGGGCCGGCGACCTGCTGTCCATTCGCTGAGCCAAGCTGCCTCCACTCCTCCCCGCGCTCAATTCCACCTGTCCCATGTCAGGGCCCATCGCCGACACGACGGCGCCGGCCGACGACGACCGAGTCCGGAGTCGGACCTCCGGACGAATCGGACCATGCCCAGGCGCCATCGGGACCGCAGTCGAAGCGAGTCCCAGGCGGGCCCGACGCCGGTCGCACCTTGATTACTTGCTCGTCGTTTTTGACGGAGGGGCCGGTTTGGCCGCCTTGTTCGGGACCGCCGCCGGAGGTGTGGACGCGGGACTCGGGACCGGCTGGCCGTCCGCAGTCTTCTTGACTTCCATCACCTTCATTCGGACGGTGGCTTCGCTCGCCAAGGGCGAGTTGGGGTAGGACTTGACCAAGTCTTGGTAATGCGCAATGGCGCCTTCCGGTCTGCCCTGGGATTCCTCGATCCGGGCCAATTCGAACAGGGCATGATCGCGATTCAAGGCACCGGGGGTCTCGGTCACTGCGGTGAACGCCTTCGCCGCCGCCTCACGATCCCCCTTGAGCAAATAGGCGTAGCCGAGCCGCTGCTGGATCAACCCGGTCATCATCGGGTGCCCCGCATAGGCCAGCAAGCCCTTTTGATAGGCCTCGATCGCGCCCGCCACGTCATTCTGTTGCATCAGGGCATTGCCGAGTTGGTAAAATCCCATGGCCCCGGCTTGGGTTCGAGGATACTGCTCCGTCAATTGCTTGAGCGTCGCCACCGCCCCCTTGAGGTTTTGTTCGGCCTCGCTGGGCTTGTCCGGCGGCTGCTCCACTAACAACCTCGTGCCGCGGTTCAGCAACTCCACCGATGCAGCCACCCGCTGCTGGTCGGTCCAGAGCACCCCGCCGACGATCAGGCCGGCGACGAGCACCACCCCGGCGCCCACCATCAAACCGCGACGGTGGTCGTACAGGCTGAGCAAGAAACGATCCCCCCAACTCCCGAGGTGCGCCTCGTCGAGGGGAACGGATTTGTCTGGGACGCGAATTCGGTAGGACATCGTGTTCGGCTATCCGGCAGGGCTGTCGTGATTGCGGTCGACGGCGTGCGGAGTCCTCGCCGCTTATAACGAAGGACACTGGGGCTTGTCAAACCAAATGGGCGGCGACGCAGGATTGACACCCTCGATCAAACCCTTCTAGCCTACGGAATCGCTCCATCCGGCGCCCGCCGGAATGAATCCCAAGGAGGCCGCCAGGACCGTGAGACCGATCGACGCCGCCGTTCGAGCCGAACTCGACTCCCTTCAGGCCGCCCATCTGCTCCGGCACGCACGCCGTATCGATTCGGCCTGCGGCCCGGTCGTCGTGCTGGAGGGACGCGCGGTGATCTTGATGGCTTCGAATGATTACCTTGGATTGGCCAACGATCCGGCCGTGAAGCAGGCCGCCGTCGACGCCATCGAAACCTTCGGCGTCGGAACGGGCGCGGCCCGGCTCATTTCCGGCACGCAAGCGCCCCACGAGGCGCTGGAATCGGCCCTGGCGGCGTTCAAAGGAACCGAAGCCGCGCTCTGCTTCGGATCGGGATACCTGGCGAATTTGGGACTCCTCACCAGTCTGGCGAGACCCGGCGACCTCATTCTGGCCGATCGATTGTGCCATGCCAGCCTCATCGACGGCTGCCGGCTGAGCCGCGCACAGCTCCGCATCTATCACCACGGCGAGGCCGCGCACCTCGAACGGTTGTTGCGGCGACGCGGCTGCGCGCGCCGGACCGTCATCGTGACGGACGGGCTCTTCAGCATGGACGGAGACCTCGCGCCGCTCAAGGACTTGGTCGATCTTTCCCGCCGGTACGACGCCCTGCTCGTGGTCGACGACGCGCACGGGACGGGCATTCTCGGCCCGGAAGGGAGAGGCTCGCTGGAAGCCTGCGGGGTGGAATCCGAGATTCCCTTTCACATGGGCACGCTGGGCAAGGCCCTAGGCAGCAGCGGCGCCTACGTGGCCGGATCTTCGGCCTTCGTTCAATGGCTGGTCAACACCGCTCGGCCGTTTCTGTTCACCACGGCTCCCCCCGCCGCGTTGTCGGCAGCCGCGTCGGCGGCGCTCGCGATCGTCCGCCGGGAACCTCGGCGTCGCGCCGCGCTCTGGGCTAATCGCGAACGGCTCTTTGCCGGCCTCACCAGCCTGGGCTTCAGACTGACCGCCACGACGAGTCCCATCCTGCCCATCCTCGTCGGCGACCCGGCGACGGCGCTGGAATTCAGCCGGCGTCTGCTCGCCGAGGGCGTGTACGCCCCGGCCATTCGGCCGCCGACCGTCCCGCGCGGGAGCAGTCGGATTCGCTTCACCGTGACCGCCTCCCATACGGTCGACCAAGTCGACGGCGTCCTGGACGCCTGCCGGCGAATCGGCCGGGCCTTGAAACTCATCTGACCCGCACCAGTCGGGACCCGCCGGTCAGCACCTGCGTCACTGACCGCGCCGAGCCTCCAACCGCTGCACGTTGAGCCGAATTCCTTGCCTCCAGGACGGGATGTGGCATGATGACCGAGTCGTCCCGAAGGCGTCACGCCTGCCCCAGTATTCATGGTCACCGC
The DNA here is from genome assembly GCA_039794185.1 of Candidatus Inralta sp. Classification (GTDB taxonomy): domain Bacteria; phylum Nitrospirota; class Nitrospiria; order Nitrospirales; family Nitrospiraceae; genus BQWY01. The sequence continues at coordinate 61,881 of JBDIVW010000029.1, forward strand.
CCGTTTCATGACGCATTCATTTTGCACGGAGGACCCGGCTTCATGGACATCTCCCAACTCCTGAGCTTCGGCGTCAAAGAAGGCGCCTCCGATTGTCACCTCAGCGCGGGCGAGCCGCCGATGCTTCGCCTGCACGGCGACCTCAAAAAAATCGACATGCCCGCCCTCACCCAGGACCAGGTACACGGCTTGGTCTACGACATCATGAGCGATGCGCAGCGGAAAATGTTCGAGGAACACCTCGAGGCGGACTTTTCCTTCGCGCTCGGCGAGGTCGCCCGCTTCCGCGTGAACGTGTTCATGCAAAATCGCGGGCTGGCGGCGGTGTTTCGCACCATCCCGACCGAGATCATCCCCCTCGAGAAGCTCGGCATGCCCGCCATCTTGCGCCAGCTCTGCGACCGGGAGAAGGGCCTGATCCTGGTCACGGGGCCCACCGGCTCCGGAAAATCCACCACGCTGGCGGCCATGGTCGACTATCTGAACAATACCTTCGAAGGACACGTGATCACGATCGAGGATCCCATCGAGTTCGTCCACAAATCCAAGAAGTGTTTGGTCAATCAACGGGAGCTGGGTGTCCAGACCAAGTCCTTCTCGAACGCGCTCCGGTCGGCCCTGCGCGAGGACCCGGACATCATCCTGGTCGGCGAAATGCGGGACCTCGAAACGATCCAGTTGGCGTTGACGGCGGCGGAGACCGGGCACCTGGTCTTCGGCACGTTGCACACGTCGAGCGCGCCCAAGACGGTGGATCGGATCATCGACGCCTTCCCGCCGAACCAGCAGGCGCAAGTGCGCACCCAGCTCTCCGAGGCGTTGGAGGCGATCTTGACGCAGACGCTCGTGAAGAAAAAAACGGACGGTCGCGTCGCGGCCGTCGAGATTCTCGTGGCCACCACGGCCATCCGCAACCTTATCCGGGAACAGAAGCTCCACCAGATTCCGGGTCTCATGCAGGCCAGCCAGAAGGAAGGCATGCAGACCATGGACATGGCCTTGATGGAGCTGGTGTCCCGCGGCCTCATCACGAAGGCGGAGGCGCAAGCGCGCAGCATGAATCCCAATCTGTTCAACAACGTGGTCGGGACCGGGACGGCCGCCTGAACCGGTCACCCCGACAGGCGAGGAATCACCCGTATGGAAATTCGAGACCTGCTCAAGACGATGGTCGAGCGCGAAGGATCGGACCTCTACCTCACGGTGGATGCGCCGCCCGTGTATCGTGTGCACGGGACGACGCACCCGACCGGCGATCCCCCCTTCAACAACGATCAGCTCGAAGCCTTGGCCCTGGCGCTCATGCGGGGACCGCAGCGGAGCGAATTCGAGGAAAAGATGGAGATGAACCTGGCTCTGTATTACAAGGAGCTGGGCCGGTTCCGCGTGAACATCTTTCGCCAGCGCGGCAACGTCGGGCTGGTCTTCCGGCACATCAAGGCCGATATTCAGGACGTCGCCGCACTCGGGCTTCCGCCGATCGTCAAGGATCTGGCGCTGACCAAGCGCGGGCTGATTCTCGTCGTCGGCGCCACGGGATCCGGTAAGTCGACGACCCTGGCCGCCATGGTCGATCACCGGAACTCGGTCGCGTCCGGCCACGTCATTTCCGTCGAGGACCCCATCGAGTTCGTCCATCATCACAAGAAGTGCCTCATCACACAGCGGGAGGTCGGCTTCGACACCCATTCGTTTCACAGCGCCCTCAAGAACACGCTCCGGCAGGCCCCCGACGTCATCCTCATCGGCGAAATCCGGGACACGGAGACGATGGAAGCCGCCATCACGTTCGCCGAAACCGGGCACCTCTGTTTGGGCACGTTGCACTCGAACAACGCCAACCAGGCCATCGAGCGCATTATGAATTTCTTCCCGGTCGAACGGCACCAACAGATCTATCTCCAGTTGTCGCTAAACTTACGCGCCATCATTTCCCAACGCCTGGTCCCGTCGATGGACGGGCGGCGGGTGCCGGCCCTGGAGATCATGCTGGATACGCCGCGCGTGAAGGACCTGATCAAGAAGGCGGAGGTCGACACCCTGAAGGAGGCGATGGAGCAAGGCATCGAGGAGGGATGCCAGACGTTCGACTACGTCCTGTTCAAATTGTACCGGGAAGGCAAGATCAGTCTGGAGCAGGCGCTGATCAACGCCGACAGCGCCAATAACCTGCGCCTTCGCATCAAGCTGGAAGGCGTGCGGAGCGGCGACGAGCAACTGGCCAAATTGCTGGAAGGCGACCCCAAGGACCAGGCCGCGCAGACGGGCAAGAAACCCAGTTTTTCGATCGTCGGCCAGGATCCCGGATTGAAGCGCCGGGTCCCGTAATCCACCCCTGTCCGGGCGAGGTCAGGGGGACGTCCGCCCGGCCCCCTCCTCTCCCGTCAAGTGTTCCAAATACCCGGCCATCTGATCCAGCGCCGAGGCGCTCAGTTTCTGTCCGTACCATCGCGGCATCGCGTGAGTGGGATACCCGGGCACGACGTAGGCCCCCGGATTGGTGATCGATTCCACGATGTATTCCCGCACGGTTTTCGCCTGCCCCTTGTACTTGGGATCAGTCAACCGGCGCGGTCCGGTCGAGCCGAGGAGCAAGGGCGGACCTTCTCTCCCTTGGGCGCCCTCCACCCCCGGAATCGCGTGACACACCGGACACCCCGCCTTCGTGAAGATTACCTGTAGCGGTTCCTCACCCGTCACCAACGGCACCATGTCGGCCGTCAGCTTCGGCCCGGTGACTCCCGTGTCTTTCGGCGCATCCGGCGTCATCGGCGACCGGTCGAGCGAATACAGCGCGAACAGCAGAATGATGCCGACCACCGTGGCCGTAATGCTGCGCTCCCGCCGGCGGTAGGCGGCCTCCTCGGGCGAAAGCACCGGAGGCGGAGGTTCGATCGGGTCGGGCGGAGGCGTGATCATCGTGCGTGGCTCGTGCCCGCATCCGGGGCCGGAGGCGTCTCGGGTGACGGGCCCATGCTAGCCCACCCGCCATTTGATCGTACAGCCGATCGCATGCGTGCTGGGTTCCACCGGGCGCCGCCCGTCCAACAGCGCATCCAGCGCCTCGCGCAGGTACGGCCGCAGTACCGCGGTCGGCTGCTGCCAGTTGTCGTCGATCTTGCCGGTATACGCCAACCGGCGATCCCGATCGAACACGAAGAGCTGCGGGGTATGCGTCGCCCCGAAAGCCCGAGCGACGTCCTGCGATTCATCATGGAGATAGGGAAAATTGAACGCCTTTGCCGCCGCGCGAGCGACCATGGCCTCGAAACCGTCCTCCGGAAAGCCGGTTGCATCGTTGGCATTGATCGCGACGAGTTGCACGCCGCGATCGTGATAGTCCCGCTGCACGCCGATGAGCCGATCTTCATAGGCCTGCGCGTAAGGACAATGATTGCAGGAAAACACCACCACCAGGATCGCCTTGGTCGCGAAGCTGGCCAGCCCGTACAGCTCGCCGTCGACGGACGGCAGGTGGAACGTTGGAGCGGGGTCGCCGATGCGCATAGGTGCGGCAGGCAGCCGGTCCCGAATGGGAGGCCGGAGTCACGAGTTACTTCGAGGCAACCTCTGGGGGTGTGCTCGAGGCGCAACGGAACCCGATCGTCCGATCGCGAAAATCGGGTTCCGCCGACACCCGCGCGGAAACCCGCAGCGAGGTGGGAAGATCCGCCCATGATCCTCCGCGTATGACGCGCTTCTCCCCGGACTCGGGACCGGCGGGATTCTTGGCGGGGCTTGCGCCGTAATACTGCCGATCGTACCAATCCGCCACCCACTCGGCGGCATTGCCGGCCATGTGGAACAGGCCGTAGGGACTGCGGCCGCCTTCCTTCAACCCGTGCCGCACACTCATCCCTTCGACGCCGCTGCTCACCGGACTCAACGTGACGACTTCGCTGACCCACAGCCCGCGATTGTAATTGGCAATGTCGACGAACGGCTGCATGTGACCCCAGGGATAACGACGCCCGTCTGTGCCCCGCGCGGCCTTTTCCCACTCGGCTTCCGTCGGCAGCCGCTCCCCCGCCCATTTGCAATAGGCCTCGGCGTCGAACCAGTTCACGCCCACGACGGGACGATCGCCGGCGGCGGTGATGGCCTCTTCATCCCACATCGGGGGCGCCTTGCGCTTGGAGGCTTCGAGGAACTTCGCGTAGAGAGCGATCGTCACTTCGTACTGGTCGATATAAAACGCGTCCAAGGTCACCTGGTGCTCGGGGCGCTCGTTGGGCAATCCGTCATTGCTCCCCATGGTGAACGCCCCGGCCGGGATCAGAGCCATGGGCGCGCCATCCTTGCCGTTGATGACATCGACGGCCGCAGCTCCCGAGATCCCGAGGCCGATCACACACACCCCAACGAGGATCGCCATCAGCCAACGCCCCATAGGTCCCTCCTCTCACGGCCAGGCACGCGACGGTCCCGAACACGTTTGGCCGCAGTGTACCGTTAGCCGCCCACAAACTCAACGGGCGTGCGGCGGAGGAGCAGGCAAGCAGGGGGCAATCGCTCGACACTCGCGCGGGAGCGTTGCAACACCGGCTTGCGGGATCACGGCTCCTGCCACGGGGGATGCACGGCGCACCCTGGGTGACGCTGCGACAGGAGGCATCATGCGGCTCGACAGCCGCGTCGACGATCGAGGCCCGATCGGGCGCGGACACCATGGTGAGATGATCGGAGAGTCCGGCACGCCCTTCAACATCAGGAGCGGAGAAGGGGCCGGATCGAGCCAACCGGGCCGTCCGTCGTGCCCTCGCCGATCCGCGGCACTCCGGGCCGACGACTCGGACTACCCGGCCGCGCGACCGGACTGAGGCGGCTGAAGTGGAAGCCGGATCAAGAACGTCGTCCCCACGCCGCTCTCGCTCGTCACTGAGATGGCCCCACCATGCGCGTCCACGACGTCCTTCACCAGCTTCGTGCCCAATCCGGTGCCGCCCGGCTTGCGGCTGCGCACCCGCGGGGTGAACAGACTGTCCCGGACTTCGGGAGCCATGCCCTGCCCCGTATCGCGCACCTCGATCAGGATGGCCTCGCCGGGCGGGGCCACGTGTCCGGCCACGGTCACGGAGCCCCATGGAGGCACTTCGGGGATCGCATTGCTCACGAGGTTGTAGAAGGCATTGAACAGCCGATGCTCGTCCGCCAGCAACGACGGAAGCTGATCGAGGCCTTCCGTCCGGAGGGCCACCTTTTTCTCGTCGGCGGTCCAGCTCAGAGTTTCATACACGGCCTTGACGATGTGGCCGATCTTACAAGGTGCGAACTTCAGCGAGGTACTGCCGCCGTTGACACAATCGACGATGTCTTTCATGCGGTCCTGAATCCGGCGAGTCGAGTGTCGCACCATCATGGTGACCTCGCAGCTCAAGCCGCTCACCACCTGAGCCCGGTGCCGCGGGATCCATTCGCTCCGGAGGAGGTCGTGCACCTCGCTTTCCAACAGACCGGTTCCGCAAATGATCGGCATCAGCATATTCTTGATATCGTGACCGATGTCCCCCGCGAGCCGTGCGAGTTCGGCCGATTTCGCCTTCTCGAGCCGGCGCGCCCGCTCAATGGCGATCGCCGTCAGGGCCGACATCAGGGACACCAGGCTGAGATCATCCTGATCGAACAATCCCGTGCGCTTGTTGACCACCTCCAAGACACCGATCGGCTCCCCCTCCCATCGCTTCAGAGGGAACGCCATCAGATCCTGGCTCGCGGCCGCCATCACTCCATCGATGCTCTTGTAATAGCGCACATCCGGAGCGGCGTCATGAATGATGATCGGCAAATGGGACTGAAACACCTCCCCCGCCACACCTTGGTCCCAGGAGATCGCGGTGCCCGGGGCCACCGGCTGGGGTCCGATGAAGTGGTGGACGACCAAACGCTCCGACTCTGGATCGGCCAGTAGAATGGCCCCTCCCTCGGCCTCGACCACTTGCAGGATCGTGTGGAGGGACTGCACGACGAGATCATCGACGATCAGGTGATCGCCCAGCGCCTCGGTGATCCGACGCGTCGCCTCCAGCTCCCGTTCCCGTTCCTGCAAGCGACGGTCTTCGTGCCGACGCGGGCCACGGCGGCGTTCCACGTCGGGCCGACAGTAACGCGCGCGAGTATCCTCGAGCGACATCGTGACCTCTTGACCGGCTGATGGGTCTGACTCGCCTCCGGCACGAACGGCAGCTCGTTCACCTCATGGCCGTCAAATCAGGCGCGACTCCCCTCGAACGAACGCGCTTCCTCCCGTCGGCAAGGCGCCGCCGACCGGCTCACGACGAGAGCAAGGTCCAATACTCGGCCGCCCCCAAATGCGCCAGGGCCCGCGCTGCCGCCGCCAAACCGGCGCACTCGCCATCCCTGGACCGTTCGAGCCGATTCGCACGTAGCCTACATGACTGACCTCCCCTTCGCAAAACCAGGCCGATAGGGAGGCAATGATGGTCCGGTGAAGGTAGATGCGGCGGGGCCCTGAAGCGCGACCACGATCTGGCTGTTTCACCTGGGTCGAGACCCAACCACAGCTCATGGCAGCGCCCCAAGAGAAGAAATAGGAGTATTTTGGCGACCTATCGACCTCGCGACCTTGCAAGGCACGCGTATAGACTGCCGACACCACCTTGTCAACCACATGCGAATACCTACGTATTACAACCCTTCATATCAGACTTCCACGATGGTCATGCGGGCTGTGATGGTAAGCGGGTAGGAGGAGGAAATCAGAATCGTTTGAGCACGAAGGATGATCCCGCGCATGGAATTGAGGGACCGCATCCGTGGGAGATACCGGCCCTTCTTGCTTTACCGCTTATCTCGAGTCGTTCGACCCTTTGGCGAGTTGATGGTCAAAGTTTCGATCACCAGATGAGAATGATTGCCCATGAGGCAGTAGGCATAGCAGCGCCACCGTTGTTGGTGACTCTCCTGTCCCAACAGGTGCAGGAACCGGGTGCGGTCGATGTCGTCGAGAAAGATGGGCTGCTGCGCATTGCCGCGCGCGGTGAGGTGGTAGAGCGCGCCGGGAAACTCCTGCCGTCATGGACGGGGCATGGAAGCTAACGCCTCACAAAGGCTAAGTCAAGAACTGACCTCATATCTGACCCCATACCTGCGGCAAGAGCCAAGTCAAGACTGACCCCGTTCCGGCGACCCGTAGTCGATGAACCGCCATTACTTAACACCGATCGTTATCTGGTAAGACATCGTAAATCCCTCAGGAGACTCCACACTTACTATGAACTGATTAACTGCAGTATCTATGGGGTACATAGCGCTCGCCTGGCCAGAAGTGAGAGGCGCGGGCGGAAAAGTCTTAGGATATAAGGTAATTTTTGAAAGGGGATTAAAGGCGGTTGCAGTTATAGTAGTACTACCCACTACACTCCTTGAACACCCGTATAAGATCGTGGTGGAACTAAAGGGTGCGGGCTGTATGGCACAAAACGAGGCCACGAGGTTACTAAGTAAGCCATTCGCAGCACGTTTTACAGTCACTGTATAAGTATTTGTAGTTACTGTATCTGAGGCTCTAACAACGACTCTTATTACTGTATCGCTGCCCAAATTCCCCAAAAATACATCGAGTGAGGCAGTTTGCACATCATTAATGAAGACTACTGAACTGCTAGCTGACTTCGTGGCGACTATCCGAACTCCGTCGACATCATATGGCACATTGACAACATAATTTAGCTGCATGGGATTAAACATCGGCTGCATTTGGAAATTCGCACACACCTCACCGTCATTATAGAAACATCGCTGCACCACAAGATTGGTTAAATCGGCATCACCTTTCTGTCTAATGACTGTCACCGTGTATGTCCTGCCAATGGTCCCATCCGGACATGTCACGACGACGGTGATCGTGTTGTTGCCGACGGCCAGCGCGATCGGACCAAAGGCCTGGCCGGAGCTGACGGTCTGGTTATTGATTTTCAATGTCGAGGTGCTGCCGGCCGGCAGCGTCGCCGTCACAGTGGTACTGCTCGTACTGTTCGGAACGTTCACCGTATAGCTCGTCGTATTTGGATCGAAGCTGAGGACTCCCGCTGACAAGGACAGCCCACCCAGGTTCTGATTACAAGCTGGTGGCTGCCGATTCACGGTGATTCTGTACGTGGTGGTGCTGCCATCCGGGCACTGGACCACGACCTCGATCGTGGTGGACTGTCCCGCCGGATTGAGAGTCACCGACCGCGACGTCGTGACCTGCCCGTTGATCGTCACCGTCGTGTTCGCCTGCGGCGTCGCTGTGACCGTCACGCTGCCCACGGTGTCCCCCACATTCACCGTATAGTTCTGCGTTGACGGATCGAACGCGAGGGACCCCGGATTGATCGTGAGATTGGTCAGCGAGGCACTGCACGGCAGAGGCTCCCGTGTAATCGTGACCTGATATTGTTTCTTGTCGCCACTCTGGGCGGTCACCACGACCGTAATGACCGTCTGGCCGACATTGAGCCCGATTGGACCGAAGGCTAGCCCCGAATTGGCCGGGCTGCCGTTGATCGTGAGACTGGAGGTGCTCTTGGCGGTCGTGGCCGTCACCGTAGTGCTCGTGGTGCTGTTCGGCGTGATCACCGTGTAACTGGTTGTCCCGGGCGCAAACCCCGGATTCAACGACCCCGCCGACACCGACAAACCACTGAGATTGGCATCCGTGTCCGCCGGTGTACGGGTAATAACCAGCGTGTAGCTCTTGCTGCCCGCGGAGCCGGCTGTGACCACGATGGTGAACGTGTTCGCCCCTTCTTTCAGCAGGAATGGCCCGGCCGCTTGACCGGATTGCGCCGCCTGACTATTGATCGTCACCGTCGCCGTACTGTCGGCCGTGGTGACCGTGATCGTCGCCTCGGTCGTCGCAAAGCCAGTCGAGACCGTATAGTTCTGGACACTGGGGCTGAAGACTGGCGCGATGGGGCCTGCGGAGGTTTCCAGGCTCGCCAGGTCCGCCGTGTTCCCTCGAATGATTGTGACTTGATACGTCTTGATCTGCCCATTGCTCGCGGTCACGACGACCGGGATGACCGTCGAGCCCGGATTCAACGTGATCGGACCGGAAGGCACCCCGGAGGTCGCCGAACTCCCGTTGATCGTAAGGCGGGCCGTGTCATCGACGACGGTCGCCGTGACCGTGGTCGAACTGGTGCTAAATCCGGTGGTGACCGTGTAGGCCAAGGTCGCGGGATCGAAGGCCGGTGAGAGGGCCCCTGCGGAGGCCGTGAGGTCTTGAAGATCGGGTGTGGTCTGCCGCGTAATCGTGATCTGATAGTCTTTGCTCACCCCGAAGGCCTCGACGACGATGGGAACCGTAGTCGTGCTCCCATTGAGCGCAATAGGACCAAAGGGTTGTCCCGAGACCGCCGGTTGGTCGTTGATCTTGAGCGCGGCCCGGGAGTCCGTGGTGACCGCCGTGAGACTGACGGCGCTGGTATTGGGCCCGACCGTCACCGTATAGCTCTGATCGGCTGGATGGAAGGAGGGTGACAAGCCGCCGACCGACGGCTGGAGGCTCTGCAAATCCACCACCAAATTGCTCGTCCCCGCCGGGCCGCCCTGCTCCGTGGTCCCCGGACACCCGCCCAGGATCAGCAGCAGAAAAACCGCCCACACTGGGATCGTGGCACGAGCCCAGATGGAGGTCCTGAGAGATGAGGACGGATGAAACTCGTCCAGACGGGAACAATTGCGATATGGAGTCATGGCGGCTATCCTCTCTCACCGTGGATGCCGAGACATCTGTTTCGACGGGCCACGACCGGCCGTTCGGTCATCATCCTTTCACCCTCACCATCCTTCGCTGGTCGCCCTGTCTCTAGGAGAACGTTCCGAGCACCTCAAGAAACTCGAGATCGTCCAGTTGGCCGACCACACAGCCCTCCGCCCCGCCCGTCACGGTCGTGGTGGTTTGATTGGTGACGACATCCGTGCGGATCTCCAGCGTGATCTCGCCTGGCGGCAACGCCGCGAGCGAAAAGCTTTTGGTGATCGGCGCAAAGCTGCCGATCGCCGGGGTCATCCCCAAGGCTTGGGCGGGCGGCCCGCTCTGGGTCCCCGCCTGCGTCAGCCGCATCGTCACCGACGAACATTCCACGCCGCGCGCCGTCAC